>NZ_JAWVPQ010000001.1:0-356191 GCF_046592795.1 Streptococcus sp. TATVAM-FAB8 | reverse complement strand
CATCTCAGTCTCTTTTATTGTTAAAACTTTATTTTTGCTAAATACATTATTTATGTTAAATTTTACTTCCATTTCAACAAGATAATTAAAAATATCACTTTTAGCAATATTATTTTTTTGATGTGCATTTGTGTAAGTAGCAGCTATTTCAAATTTGTCATAGTTTATGGACTTTAGATAATTAATAAATTTTAAAGTTTTTTGGTGTTTTCCTTTTCACCTTAATTTATATAGAAGGAATTTTAATTATAGTAGTTGGTTAGTATTTTAATTTATCAAAGAATTGTGATTGACTGAATCTTTTTATAAGAATCGGTCTTTTTCATAAATAAACCCATAGTTGTATTTGTATATACTTATAAATTATACTGAATTAAAATCCTATTTTTGGTCAAGAATCATTCAATAAAATAAATTGTATAGGTAATGTCCAAAATAAAAACGAATAATTTTAAAACTCTGTTTTACAGAACCATTAAAATTATTCGTTTATTTTTATATACTAATAAATTTATTTTTGTCCAAGCAGGATCATTTGGTCAATCGCATGACGTGCACCTTTGATAGTGTCTTCATCAAGCTCAATCTCTTCACCTGCTCGTCCAAGTAAACAGTTGTAAATATCAGCTAGAGTTGTCATTTTCATGTTGTGACAAACACATTCAGTTGATAGAAGATAGAAGCGTTTATCAGGGCATTCAAATTGTAAATGCTCAACAATACTGCTTTCAGTACCAATGATAAATTCTTTATCGCTGCTATTTTTAGCGTAAGCCATGATTTCTGTAGTACTTCCAGCAAAATCTGCCAACTCAGTAACCTCAGCTAGACATTCTGGGTGAACCAGTACTTTAGCATTTGGGTGAGCTTCACGTGCTCTGAGCACATCGCGTTTACGCATGCGCATGTGTGTTGGGCAACCACCTTTGAAAAATTCAAATTGCTTATCAGGACATTGTTCAGCGACCCATTGACCAAGGTTGCGGTCAGGGACAAAAAGGATTTTATCGTTGTCAATGTTGTTGATAATTTTGACAGCTGAAGAAGATGTAACGCAGACATCGACCATTGTTTTCACTTCTGAAGTGGTGTTGATATAAGCAACGGTAGTGTAGTCTGGGTGAGCATCTTTTAGCCAAGTAACGATTTTTTTATCAATTTGAGCGGCCATTGGGCAACCAGCCATTGGGTTGGCTAGAAGAGCTGTTTTTTCAGGTGATAAAACTTTAACGGTTTCTGCCATAAAGCGCACCCCACACATCATGATGGTATCTTGTGGTGCTTTGGCAGCATATTTACTTAAAGCAAAAGAATCGCCTACAAAATCGGCAACTTCCCAAATGTCGTGACTTTGGTAGGCGTGTGCTAAAATACAAACCCCTTTTTCTTTTTTGAGACGTAAAATTTCGTCTTGCATCTCTCTTGTATTCATTATATGTTTATGGGATCCTCCTAGGATTGTCTTAGTTATATATTATAGTACCGAGTCAAGAAGGTGTCAAGACACCTGTAAATAAATTTTAGTTAGGTGTCTTGTCAGGTGTCTTGATTGGTGGTAAAATATGTTCTAAGTCGTATGATTTTAATTGATAAGAGTTGATTGAAAAAGTTCCTAAAGACTGATTTAAGTAAGCCTCGTATTGATATCATACAGAAAATGAGAAGCTTATGCTTAGGTCAGTTGATGATGGTATTCTAGGAATTCTTTTTTTATCTGACTCGCCAAATGGATTGTTTATTCAACAATCGTTAAAAAAGAAGGTTTGTATGAAAACAAATGTACTTATTGTCGGTAGTGGTTGTTCAGGACTTTATACGGCCCTTAATTTGCCACAAGAACTTCAAATTACTATTATCTCTAAAGATACATTAGAACACAGTGATTCTTTCTTGGCACAAGGTGGTATTTGCATGTTGAAAGACGAGTCTGACTACGACTCATTCTTTGAAGATACTTTGCGTGCTGGTCACTACAAAAATGACAAGGTTTCTGTTGATTTGATGATTAAGTCATCACCTGATGTTATCAAAGATTTGATTGGTTACGGTGTTGATTTTCAACGTGATGAAAATGGTAACCTTGCTTTCACTCGTGAAGGTGCTCACTCTGATAAACGTATTCTTTTTTACCAAGATACTACAGGTAAAGAAATCACAAGTAGACTGTTAGCTGCGGTCAAAAAGCGTCCAAATATTACCTTGATGGAACACACTTGTCTTCTTGATATCTTGGAAGAAGATAACCGTTGTTATGGTGGTGTGGTCCGTCTTGAAAATGGTGATTTGCAAAAAATCACAGCTGATGTGACTGTACTTGCCAGTGGTGGTGTAGGTGGTTTGTACAAAAATAGTACTAACTTCAAGCATTTGACTGGTGATGCGCTAGCTATTTCCCTAAAACATGATATTGAGCTTAAGGACATGTCTTATGTACAAATTCACCCAACAACCCTCTACCAAGATAATCCAAAAGAACGTTCATTCTTGATTTCTGAGTCCGTTCGTGGTGAAGGGGCACTTCTTTATGATAAAAACATGAATCGTTTTGTCGATGAATTGCAACCGCGTGATGTGGTAGCACAAGCCATTTTAAAACAAATGGAAAAAGACGGGACAGACCACGTCTGGGAAGATTTGCGTACCATTCCGAAAAAAGAATTGGAAGAACATTTCCCAAATATCTTGGCACATTGTCGTGAGGCTGGTTACGACCCATTCACAGAATGTATTCCAGTTGTGCCAGCACAGCATTATTTCATGGGTGGTATCAAGGTTAATCATCATAGTAAGACAAGTATGAATTTCCTTTATGCCGTTGGTGAAACAGCTTGTAATGGGGTTCACGGTCAAAACCGTTTGGCAAGTAATTCTCTTCTTGAAAGTCTTGTTTTTGCAAAACGCGCAGCTAAGGACTTGGTTGCTAAGTATGAGAGTGTATCAGTGCTTCCAAAAACTTTGGCTGAGCTTGATTTGCTAGATTATCAAGATGACGATATCTTGGCAGACGACTATAAAAAAATAGTTGTTGAAAAATTAACAGAAAATAATCAACTAGAAACTGTTATCGGTTAATGGTTGTGAGATATGAGAAAGGATAATGATGTTAGATCCAATTACCCTAAAATTAAATGTTGATCCGTTGATTTTGAGCGCTCTTTCAGAAGACATCAATAACGAAGACGTGTCAACTAACAGTGTCATGTCAGAAAATGTAGCTGGTCAAGTTGACTTGATTTGTAAAGAAGATGGGATTATCTGTGGACTTCCTGTTTTCGAGCGCGTCTTTTATTTGCTTGACCCACAAACAAAGTTTGACGTTTTGGTGAAAGATGGCGATGCTGTTAAGGCGGGACAAAAGCTTGGCACAGTCTACGGTGACATTCGCGTGCTTCTCTCAGGAGAACGCACAGCACTGAACTATCTGCAACGCATGAGTGGGATTGCCACTTACACCCATGAAATGGCTGAGCTTCTAAAAGATAGTCCAATCACGCTTCTCGATTCACGTAAGACCACACCAAATAATCGTATTTTTGAAAAATACGCTGTTAAAATCGGTGGTGGTAAAAACCATCGTTACAACTTGTCTGACGGTGTCCTTTTGAAAGATAATCACATCGGTGCTGCTGGTGGTGTTAAAGAAGCTGTTCTTGCTGCCAAAGCTTATGCACCATCTGTCCGCAAGATTGAAATTGAAGTGGAAACACTTGAGATGGTTAAAGAAGCAGTTGAAGCGGGTGCTGATATTATCATGCTTGATAACATGGACCATGACCAAATGCAAGAAGCTGTTGCTTTGATTGCAGGCAGAGCAGAAATTGAAATTTCTGGTAATGTGACTAAGGCTAATGTCGCTTCTTACACTGACCTAGCTGTTCAGTACGTCTCAAGCGGAGCTATTACCCATTCTGCTAAAATCTTGGATTTATCTCTTAAAAATCTGCATCCTGTTGATAAATAAGTGGATAAGTTTTAAGGCAAAAAATTATTGTTCAAAAAAATCCCTAGCTCGATTGAGTTGGGGATTTTGTGTTGATAACTAAAAAAGAAATAAAAATAATCCACAGATAATACCAATAAGATAACCTGCCATGACATCGCGCGGGTAATGAACCCCACCTAGCACACGACAAAAAGCAATGATAAGCGATAGAATCAGTAAAATAAGACCTAAAAAGCTTGATTGTGTCAGCACAGCCATGCTAATGATGCTAGCAGAAAAGACATGACGACTTGGAAAAGAGTGCCCCTTAGTATTTTTAGAAATTAGTGGTGTGATGTTCCAAGTCTCATAAGGTCGTGGGGTGTTAAGCAGGTGGCGACCAAGTGACACCAAGATAAATGATAGCCCTGGGATAAGAATGAAAATAGGAAGTTTGTCAGGAGTGTTGATAAAAAGGTGGATAAGAAGAAGTGGGTAAACCAGATACATAACTTTGGTTAATAAACTGTTGATAACTTGTAAGCTGCGGATAGCTGCTGGTTTATCTTGAAAAGCTTTTGTTAGCTTGTTATAAAATTCAGCGTAATTTTTCATAAGAATCCTCTATCTAATAATAGTTTTATTATAGCATACGAGCATGCCAGATAAGGAAAATGAGAAGACTTTCAAAAAAATCATTTTCCGTAGCAATTAGTTGTCAAAAAGACAATTTTCCCGTAAAATAGGCTCATAAACTAATAGAAAAGGAAAAAGAACTTTGGGATGCTAGGCTGATTCGTATCCGTTTTTTAATGAAAAACAAGTCAGTCCATCTGGGAGTTCAAGGTAATTACATTATGGCACACAATATTACTGATGCTACATTCGAAGCAGAAACAAATGAAGGTCTTGTCCTTGTTGACTTTTGGGCAACTTGGTGTGGTCCATGCTTGATGCAAGCTCCAATCTTGGAACAGTTGTCAGAAGAAATGGATGAAGACGAACTTAAAATCGTTAAAATCGATGTTGATGAAAACCCAGAAACAGCTCAAAAATTTGGTATCATGTCAATCCCAACATTGCTTTTCAAAAAAGATGGCGAAGTTGTGAAACAAGTCGCTGGTGTTCACACTAAAGACCAAATCAAAGCAATCGTTGCTGAATTGAGCTAATTAAGTATTTATAGATGACAAACTCCCGAAATTTTTTGGGAGTTTTTTGGTGTTAGAAATAGTATAATGGTAAAAAAGCTAAAGAAAAGGATTTTAGGAGGACGTGAGATGAATTTCTATAATTTAGATTACATTACGCAGCATCAGTCTTTTAATCTGGTTTTGAGGTCTGTGATTTTGATTGTCTTGCTTGCTATTGTGATACTGACAAGTCTACACTACATGCGAAATAGGCTGAAGACGCGTCTTCGCGATATTAGTATTGGTATCGTGGTGTTGATGTTCATTCTTCTGGGGATTCAAGTTGAAGATTACATGCAAAATAACCATGATTTTTCGCAGTCACAAGTTCTTGTCAAATTCATCAAAAGTGTGGCTACGGATAACGATTTAAAACCTGAGGATGTCTTAGTCAATTCAACAACCTTAAAAGATGGTATCATCGTTCGTTATAATAAGGAAGACTACACTGTTCATCTGAATGATGATAATAATTCTTACACACTTGAGCGCACACACGTGATTGACCACCGTGTTTACCTTAATGGAGGAAAGTAGCCGATGAATATGTATGGGTTGATAAGTATCAAATTTTTCCTAGGAATTTTAGCGACGATTTTACAGATTAACGTTCTTGGAAAATATGAATTTTCAGCAAACACACCGTTAAATCAGATTCAAAACTTTGTCCTCGGTGGCATTATCGGTGGTGTGATTTACAACAGTTCGATTTCCATTTCGACCTTTTTAATTATTTTGTTGATTTGGTCTTTGGTGGTTATTATCGTAAAACTCTTGATTAACAATAAATATATTAAATCTGTTGTTGTGGGAAATCCAGTAATTTTGATAAAAGATGGCAAAGTCAATGTTGAAAATTGTGCAAAACTAGGCGTTACAGCAGATCAGTTGATGCTCCATTTGAGAATGGAAGGTTTGAATTCGACTCAAGATGTGAAGAGTGCCATTATGGAGCCAAATGGCAAGCTAACGATTCTAGATAAAAATTCGGAAAATCCGAAGTTTCCACTGATTAGCAATGGTCGCATTAATTATGATGTCTTAGAATTAATCAATCAGGATGAAGAGTGGCTGCTAGAAAAACTTAAGGAACAAAATATTGATAACCCTAGAGAAATCTTTTTAGCTGAATACTTAAATGGAAAATTGTACCTGGTTCCCTATTCAGAAAAATAAAATTGATAAAATCACCAGATTTTCTGGTGGTTTTTCTTTTCTTTTTCGAATAAATAAGTAGGAGGAAAAGAGATGCGACTTGTAACGATTTTTGGCTTGTTATTGCTAGCCTTTTTATTTCATTGTGGGGATGCCAAAGCTGAAACAGCTGATAATATTCAATTTATAAGTCTTGATGAGGTCAAGGGTAAAATGGCAGCTAAAGAGGACTTTTATTTGTTGATTGGTCGACTTGATAATGTTGATACTCAAAATGCTTTAGACAGACTCAGTCAAATTGACCAAGTGATTTATTGCCTTGATACCAAAGATATTGATTATGTTGCTTACAAAAAATTTGCCAAGAAATACAATATCAGAACCATGACACACTTGGCACATTTTCGTGGAAAGTATCAGTTTGCAGTAGCTAATGTCCTAACAGCTGACCTAGCAGGATTTTTCGCGGTTTAAGTTAAAATTTGTTATACTAAAGCTGACATAAAAACACATCGCAGTTGGTAGTCTGTGAGTACAACATGTATCAGTAACCTTCCCCTTCCGAGGTCGTCCATTGTCAATTTTTTTTAAGGAGGGGCTGTTATGAAAATGACAGTATATTTTGATGGGGCATTTTGGTCGGCTTTGATTGAATTTACGGATTCGAATAAACGTTACAAGGCTTTTCGTTATGTATTTGGCAAAGAGCCGAAAGACGATACAATTCGACATTTTGTAGATTTTTCTTTAGGAAAATGGCTGCGCAGATATGATAAGTTTGAAACTAATCTTAGTGTTGAAGCGTTAGCTATTTCTCAAAAGAAAAAGAATCCAAAGCGATTACAGCGAGAAATCAATAAAGCAAAACGTAAGCCAGCAGTATCAACTAAGGCGCAACTTGCTATGCAGGAGATGCATGAACAAGCTAAGAAGATGAAACAGTCTGACCGAAAATTAAGACGGGAACTTGAAAAAGAGCGAAAGTTCACACTTAAACAAGAAAAGCGTCATCAGAAAAAGCGGGGACATTGAAAAGAAAAAAGTTTAAGCTTTCTATAAGAAAAAATTCAGCTTTACTTAAGCTAGTCTGGCTATACTATAGTCAATCCTAAATAAACTTTCTTTTTCATAGTTGTAGCAGCTGTTGACATAAAGTAGCTGTTGCGAATCTCCTAAAAATTCCAGATTTTAAATCTGGAATTTTTTGTATGTAAAAGGATTTGGTGTTTTTTTCTAAGCTGTTAAAAGATTGTGAATAACGAAAAAAGCACCCTTTATCTTGGCGTATAGGGTGCTTTTCTTATGCCTAGAATATTAATTCTATTCTCCTTGGTGTTGATTATTTAATCAAGATATTCAGCGATGGCTGTATCAGTTGCGATACGTCCAAATGTGAAGATGTCTGTTAATGAGTTACCACCGAGACGGTTACCTGCGTGAAGACCACCTGCGACCTCACCAGCGGCAAAGAGTCCTTTGATGATTTTGCCATCTTCGTTGATGACATGGGCGTGAGTATCAATTTTTAGACCACCCATCGTGTGGTGTGTGGCTGGTTTACGTGGTGTTGCGTAGAATGGTGCTTTTTCGACTTTGAGGTCGAAGGCACCTTTGTCAAATTCAGGGTCATGACCAGCGTCAACGTATGCATTGTAATTGGTGATTGTTTCTACCAAAGTAGCGGGGTCAATGTTGATTTGCTCAGCCAATTCTTCCAAGGTATCAGCCTTAAAGAGGGTACCTGCTTCAACTTGAGCATCAATTTTTTCTTGACTGGTATTGTAGGCTGTTTCTTTGATATTTTCATCGGCGATAAGATAGAAGAGACCTCCGTTGTCAATAGCTGCTTGTGATAATTGGTCACGGCTACCGTATTCATCGACAAAACGTTTACCTTTGGTGTTGATCATGATAAAGTTTGCTGGAGGCACTTGAAGTCCTGTGAAAAGTGCGCCAGTCACTGGGTCTGATACTGGCATCATTTGGCTAAAGCCCATACCAACAAGGTCTGCACCGACAGATTGACCAAGTAGGATACCGTCACCAGTTGCAGCAGGGGTATTTGAAGTGGCAATATTATCATCAATTTCTGACCAGTAAGTGTTGTATTTTTGGAGCATTTTAGTATTGGCTGCAAATCCACCTGTTGTCAAAATCACAGCTTTACCATTGACGGTAATAGTTTGTCCATTGCGTCCGCTACCTTTGACACCTGTGACGACACCATCAGTTACAACGAGTTCTTTAACCTGGGTATCTGTTAGAATGATTCCTCCGTTTTTCAAAACGAAATCTTTCAAGACAGCGATATAAGCAACGCCCATTGGAACTTTTGGTTTATGACCACGACGCCAAATAGCACCAACTGGCATAGTTACCTCGTCACGTAGAAATTCGACACCGATATTTTCCAACCAGCGAACAGATTCAAGAGCATGTTCTGTTAGAACACGAATAAGTTCATAATTACCGTGGATTTCATGCCCTTTGAGGTCTTTACGTTTACCGCCAAGATAAGTTTGGATACGGTAGAGAAGTTTTGAGTCAAAAAGATAGGTTGGGTCTTTGAGGTATTCTTCAATTTCAGACTTAAGGGCACGGAAATCTGGTAAGAATTCTGGGTCGATAGTTGCCTCATCAATATCATGCAATTCTTGCAGATTGTGGGCTTCACCTGGGTTAGCAGCAAATGTATTTTGCCAAGCAGGATCAGGGGCATTCATTGGACCACCAGCGCGGACAGTGTTTCCGCCGACAGCTGGGAATTTTTCAACGAGAATGACTTTTTTACCAGCTTGAAGGGCTCGAGCAGCTGCTGTCAAACCAGCACCTCCCCCACCGACAATGACAAGTTCTGTGTCGTAAGTTTTGTCTTCTTTATCTAGAGCTGATGGTGCTTTTGGACGTGAACGAAGAGCATCGGGATTAGCACCAGCTTGACGAACCGCACGCGCGACTCCATTTAGGACACCTTTTGAAGTGACTGAAGCTCCAGAAATAGCATCGACATTCAAGGTTTGTCCTTCGATGATTTCATCTGGAATACGGGTGAAGACCACATCAGCAATTCCTCCTGTTTCACCAGAAGAATCAATATTGATGGCTTCGATGCGTTCTTCTGAAAGGGTTACTGACATTGGAAGGTCACCGTTGTGACCGACAGTAGTGACGTGATAAGTACCGGGTTCAAATCGTACGTCTTCAGGTTGGTTAAGCTGATTAGCAATATTGGCAAAGCGAATAAAGCGGAAGAAGCAAGATTCTAAGAAATCAATGGTTCCTTGGTCTTTAAGGTCGCCATTTTCATCAAAGGCATGTTGGACACGCCCAAGTAAAAATTCACTACCAGGCATGACAACAGCATTAACTCC
Organism: Streptococcus sp. TATVAM-FAB8; assembly: GCF_046592795.1. NCBI lineage: Bacteria > Bacillati > Bacillota > Bacilli > Lactobacillales > Streptococcaceae > Streptococcus > Streptococcus sp. TATVAM-FAB8. The sequence goes on along the minus strand of NZ_JAWVPQ010000001.1, from coordinate 346,550 downwards.
TGGGGCGTCTAGAATTTGACGTAGATGAAGTTGAGCGCGTGAAGAACCTTGAACATCATATGAAGCTCCCACAATCATAATTGGCTTGCCTGTCAAGGGATGAATGTTAAATGACAACCATTCGATAAGACTGTTTAGGCTTGATGGAATGGTATGATTGTGTTCTGGTGTAGCGATGATAACCCCATCAGCTTCAGTGATTTTAGTGTTGAAAGTTTGGATAACAGCAGACTCTGTTTGGTCATCAGTTTCATTAAACATTGGTACATCAGTGATTTCCAAGATTTCAATATCTGCTTCTTTGGCAAAATGTTTTGCCATGTATTTGAGTAGAAGTCGGTTGTATGAGTGTTTGGCATTTGTTCCAACGATGGCAACTAATTTCATAATAAACCTCCTAGTCTTTTTCCCAAGCAAAAGCTTTTTTACGGTTGGTATTAGCTTTGCTGACAACTTGATTGGTAATATCTACAAAAGCTAGAAATTCCTTGAAATTATCTTCAAGTTCAGCGACTTTTTCAGGATTATTGAGATTAAAATTGTCATCTAACACTTGTTCGGAATGACCAAGAAGAAATTCTGTGCCAGGCATGATGCGAGCTTTCAATTCAGGTGCATCCAAGATTTGACGAAGATGTGCTTGTGCGCGTGATGTTCCTAGTGCTCCAAGAGAAGCTCCCACGATCATGGTTGGCTTATTGATTAGCGCGCGACTTGTGTAGGCAATCCATTCAAGAGCAGAAGATAGCGGTGCTGGAATGGTATGGTCATACTCAGGTGTAGCGATGATAACCCCGTCTGCGCTAGCGATTTTTTCAGAAAATGCTGCAACAACAGCAGGAGCAATCTTATCCTCAGGTTCATTGAAGGCAGGCAAATCCTTGATTTCAAGAAGTTCAATATCAGCCACATCAGCAAAATGCTTAGTCATAAATTTTAACAACTTACGGTTTGTTGAACGAGCTGAATTTGTCCCAACAATAGCAACTAATTTCATATAGTCTACTCCTTTTACACAAATAATTACCTTTATCATACTCTTTTTTTAAAATAATTGAAAACGTTTTTGTTATAGGAGAGGAAAGTATCATTTTTTAGGAGTATAGTATGATAAAAAAAGCCCTGAAACATCAGGGCTCTTACTTGAGGATACGTTTTTAATATCTGTGAACGATTCATCTTGAGATATTATCATTAGGAATGGCTATATTATAGAAAGCTTTGCTTAAATTGGTCTTAATCAATTTTCTTAAGATATTCTGCTAGCATTTTCTTCTGTGGTGTAGCCATGGGGTAGTCTTGAAGTTGGTCTTGTGATACCCAGCGGAGTTCTTTGTCTTTGGTAACTTCATCTGAAGTTACCAAGCCTTCAATGAGTTCGATAGTCCATTTTTGGTGGCTAAAGGTGTGCTTGACTAGGCTAAATTCTCGATTAGTCCAGTCAGGAGTGACTTGGTAATCCTTTTCAAAAAGTGCTTTTTGTGAGACGGTTTTAAGAGAAGCAGTATCTTTTTCAAATAAATCTAGCTGCTGTCCGATAAAGTCTGTTTCCACGATTGGAAATGACCAGAAGCCACCAAGTAGACGTCCATCCAGATTTTTTTCTAATAAGAAATCACCTTTGCTATTTCGAATGACAAACGCTTGAAGCTGTAGCGGCTTGGGCTTTTTCTTAGGCAGTTTAATTGGGTATTTGTCATAAGTGCCATGTAAATAAGCTGCGCTGAAAAAGCGAATCGGAGATTCATCAGGACGAGGATTTTTGGCGGATTCGATATCAGTCCCCAGATCCATCAGTGCTTGGTTGAAATCTCCAGGACGTTCTGGATCAATTAAGATTTCCATAATTGCCTGGAAAATCTTGCGATTTTTGGGATCACCAATATCATAGTTGACTTCAAAAAGGCGCGCCATGACTCGCATAACATTACCATCAACAGCAGGTTCAGCAAGTCCAAAAGCAATGCTTGAAATAGCACCAGCCGTATAAGGGCCGATACCTTTTAAAGAAAGAATATCCTTGTGATTATCTGGAAAAACACCATCAAATTTTTCCATGATTTCTTGAGCTGCTTTTTGCATATTACGCACACGGGAATAATAGCCAAGCCCTTCCCAAGCTTTTAGCAATTTCTCTTCAGGAGCATTTGCCAAATCTTCAATCGTCGGGAACCATTCTAAAAAGCGTTCGTAATAAGGAATTACCGTCACCACTTGCGTCTGTTGCAGCATAATTTCAGAAATCCAGATAAAATAAGGATTCTTAGCTCTGCGCCAAGGTAGGTCGCGTTTTTCATTATCATACCAATTGAGCAGGGTACGGCGAAAAGAAGCAATCTTTTCATCGTCCCACATCTCAATCCCATAATCAGTTAAATTAATCATATTTCCATTTTAGCAAAGTTCATATCTTAAGGGTAATAAAAGTTCTTGAAAAAAATTTTTAATAAAAAGCACATATCTCTTGACAAAAGGTAAGCGGTTACATTATAATAAAAGTGTAAAGAAGGATGACAAAAGAAACGAAGTAAGGAGGTAACAATTCTTATGATGAAACCACATGTCGCCCGGTATAAAAATGGTGATAAAGTCTCTAGTCGGAGTTAAGTAGGCACAGTTAACTTTACGTTATGGAGGTGGCGCTTATGTTGGAATTAAACTTAGGACGCTATAAAAATGGTGATTAGTCACTTTGATTAGCCATAAAGATTTATACCTCAAATCTCAAAAAAATTGTAACAAAAGAAACATCGGAGGAACGTCTTATGTTGATGATGAATGTAGGTCGTTACAAAAATGGAGACTAACAACTAGTTGAATTTAGGTCAATGAAGGAGTGATGTCACATTTTAGATGAAGATATTAATTGGAAGTGAACGATTAGAAATAGCTGGTGCAAGAAATAATACCGGTTGATCTTGTTGCTAGTAACAGTAGTAATCGAAAGGGCTTCTAATCATATTGCTTCCATGTTTGAAAAAAGCTTTTAATTTTTTAATGAAAGTTGTGATAGATGTGAAAGCAATCAATGTAGGCCGTTACAAAAATGGAGACTCAAAAAAGATATGGCGACGAGTCAATCGCCCTATCAAAGAAACAGAAAAAATTTGATTATTATCGTTGTTATGTGAGTATTTTCAATTAATGGAGGTATCTTATGAACGTAGCAAGATATAAAAATGGTGATACTTTAGCTAGTTGCATAAAATAGCTAAAGGAGTGATACCAATGTAAAAAAGTAGTGACTAAAAAACTCATGGAGGTATATGTACAATGCTGAAAATGAATTTAAATCGCTATAAAAACGGAGATAATAATCTAACAGCCTAACTCCTTATGAGAATGGTATGTTAGATGACATACGAAAAAATTTTTTGGAAGCTGAGACAAAGAGCTCAGCTTCTTTTTTGGCCTTTAAAAGATATTTTTTTCATAAAACCAAAATTGCCGAAATTTTTTAAGAAAATCTACAGAAAATAATTGAAAATCAAAGTCAAAAGTACTATAATAAGATTAAAGGAAAACGCTTAATAATAAGAAGAATCGAGGCGATTTATGTGAGTAGAAGTAATTTTCGAAGATTAAAACGTATCGAACTATATGAAATCATGCTAGCGCAGAGTAAAGAAATCGACCGATTAAGAGATGAATTGGCAAAAGCCAATGAAAAATTAGAAAATCAAGAGATAAAACTAGCCAACGCTGGTTCTATCGCAGAAGCTTCCCTTAGTTTGACAAAGGTTTTTGAAGAAAGCCAAAAAGCAGCAGACTTGTACCTTAAGAATGTCAAACAAATGAATGGAGAAGCGGAGTATGAAAAAGGATAACGAAATTACTCTTCCCACAACCAGTGAGATTGAAGAGTTATATAAAAAAGCGAAATACCGTAAACTTTTTACCGAGAAGATAAGAAGCACGGTTTTTATGTTAATTGTAGTAGCCGCCTTTGCGATTTTGGTAGCTATGCTTTACCTTCCAACCCTCAGGATCTATGGGAAATCCATGAAGGGGACGCTAGATAGTGGAGATGTGGTCTTGACAGTTAAAAGTAATCACTTTAGGACAGGAGACATCGTCGCTTTTTATTACAACAACAATATTTTGGTAAAACGAGTTATTGCAGAATCGGGTGATTGGGTTAACATCACCAAGGATGGAACGGTTTATGTCAATAGCAAAAAAATAAAAGAACCTTATATCGAACACAAATCTTATGGTGAGACAAACATTAAGTTTCCTTACCAAGTTCCAGAAAACCGTATCTTCGTTTTGGGAGATAACCGTAGCGTTTCGATTGATTCACGAAATACTTCTGTTGGTACAGTTTCTGATGAACAATTAGTTGGTAAACTAATTTTTAGGATTTGGCCTTTATCAGATATTGGTACTCTAAATTAAAAGTAATTGTCGACATATTTTCACTGATGTTTTAGGAGGGAAGGAGAGTGAAAAATCGATGAGAAATTTTTTTAGACGAAAAGATTTAATCAAGAATCATAAAAAACTCGCCACTTTCCTTGCCGTTATAGTAGCTCTGGTGACAGCTTATCTTTTGATTTTACCAGCTATCACTCTTGATAATGAGACTGCTTCGCAAGATCCTGGTATAGAAGTTGAACAAAGTAGTCAGTCGCCGCCATCGCTACCGGCACCACAGGATAATCAGTTAGGATCTACAACAGAAAGTTCCTCAGTTGATACGTCAAATAGCGGTGCTACACAAGCAGCAAGTGATGAGCCTGATTTGATCACACAAGCGACAACCTTGACAGCACAAAATCAAGATTACACGATTAAAGCTGATGTTGATGAAAAGGCACAGTTGCCTAAGGATACGACATTGACCGTCAAGGAAATCAAAAATGACGATGCTGCTTATCAAGCGAATTATGAAAAAGTACAAAATTCTCTAGTAGGAAAGAACATCGAAAGTGTTCTTCTCTACGATATTTCTTTTGAATCAAATGGTCAAAAGGTTGAACCAAAAGCTGACGTTAAGGTGACAATTACACCGAGCGAGGCTATGGCTGCTAAAGATAACTTTGATGTCATTCATTTCCCAGACGATGGTTCGCAAGAAAACATCACTCAAAAGGACGTCAAAGAAATTGACCATAAGATTACATCGGTTTCCTTTGAAAACAGTAAATTCTCAGCTTACGCTTTGGTCACTTCAAGCGACCCTAAAGATGACAAAGCAACTGACGATGCCAAACTTCAAGCTAAAAATACACCACGATCAGTAACTACTCACACTGTTACCTTCAAGTACACTGATAACAGCGGCATTGAACATGATATGACAACCGCTGAAGTTACCGATGGTGGAAAGATTGCAGTTTTCCCAACGCCGGTTTATCGTGAAGGTTATCGCTTTACAAGATGGAAAAACCAAGCTGATGATTCAACTGTTACAGAGGATACAACAATTACTAGTGATATGACAGTTGTTGCAGATTACTCTGAAATTAAGATTTACAATGCGACAATCCAATATTTCTATCACAATAATACGACTAACAGTGATACGGTCTTTGGTAATGATGTTCACCAAGTCGAAGCCAAAGATACACCATATCGTGTTACACCTCCACCTTCTGTAAGACCAGGTGATGATCCTAGTGTATCTCAAGATGAAGTCTACTATCCAAGCCAATCAATCGTTGAATTTGCTAACGCAGCAGATTTAGCGGCTAAGGATTCATCAGATGGTAACATTGACCAAAACATCACTATTAGAGTTGAATATGTAGCAGCAGATGCTACCTATAATGTTCACTACATGTTGAAAAATTTGAACAATGATAATTACAGTGAAATTGAAACTGTTCAAGCTCACGGTGTTATCGGTTCAACCATTAGACCGCAAGTTTTGACTTATGATTTTGCTGATTTTGAACGAACAAATTCAGTAACTCTTACCCAAGCTCAAGGTCAAGACCTATACGTTTACTACACACGTAAGACTTTTGAACTTAGCTACAATACCAACGGTGGTTATTATATCGAGCCAACAGAAGGTTTGTACGGTGAGTCTGTTGCGATTACAAGTAACGTGCCACAGAAAAAAGGTTACACCTTTGATGGCTGGTATGATAATCCAGAATTCAGTGGTAATAAGATTACAGGAAATGTCACACTTAATAATGACAAGACCTTGTACGCTAAATGGAAAGCAGATACAGTACCTTATACAATAGCTTATTATAAAGAAGTTTATGATAACGCGACAAATACCACACACTATGTTTACGATAGTGCTATCGTACGTACTGGTACGGTTGATACAACCGTAAATGCTTCAAGTGCTCCAAATCTATCTGTTGTTCCAAAAGGTTATGAACGTGAAAATGCATCTGGTGGACCAAATAGCACGTCATCTGTTGTCATAGCAGCGGATGGTTCATCTGTTTTAAATGTTTATTATAGTTTGAAACGTTACACCTTTATTTTTGACCTGAACCTCACTAGTTGGGGAAACTCATTAGGTCGTATCGATATAGGTGGACATACATATCAAGGCACTGAATATCGATTAACAAATATTGTTTTAGGTCAAGATGTGTCAAGTGTATGGCCAAGTTCAACATCAAATCCAAGAGAAGTATATTCGCTTAACTATCTTGGTCAGGTTTCAACAGAACGTTTCTTTGATTCTTGGGAAAATCAATATAAAACTAAACGTCAAGAAGTTACTCCTGAACTTTTACCAGATTCAGGAACAACAAGAACGTTCAAAGCCACTTGGACCAACCGAGGTAATACTTATACGGCTGAGTACTGGTTGCAACAACCGGATGGTTCTTATGTGAAGTCTAATAAGTATAGTCAGTCATTCATTTTTAACTCTGGTACATTTACTGCCAAGGAAATCTATGGTTATACTTACCGTACGGACCAAAGCTTTACTCAAAATGGTGTTCATTATGAAGGAACATCAACATCGGATAGGACTTATCGTTTCTACTATGACCGTGATAGTTTCCAAATTGACTACTATTATGGTAACGATGAGGTAGGTCACAAACTTAACATTCCATTTGAAGCTGATATTTCATCATCAGAGTATAATTACCAACCTAGCCGACCAGCTGGTGTTGATAGTGACTATACTTGGGGTGGTTGGTATGAGGATGCTGTGTTAACAACGCCTTATACCTTCAACACAATGCCAAACCACAATTTGGTCTTGTACGCTAAATGGAATGCTCCACGTTACAATGTGTCATTTAATTTGAATGGTGGTGAAGGAGCAACTCCACCGACACAATCTGTTGAAAAATATGTTACCGCGCAAGCTCCGGCAGATCCAACTAGAAATCACTATACCTTTGATGGTTGGTTCGACCAAAACGGTAAACGATTTGACTGGACTAAGCCAATTACATCAGATACTGTATTGACAGCTCACTGGAAATTAAATCCATTGACTTACACTGTTCAATATGTTGATGCTGATAATAACGAAAGTAAGTTAGCGCCAGATAAGGTGATAACAAGTCCTGCTCTTCAACTTGGTGATACCATTACTGAAACAGCTCTTGCTATCACTGGTTACCGTCCAGGTAATAACCAAAAATCAGTAACCCTTGGTTATGAAAATAATGTGATTACTTTCTACTATACTAGAAAACAACTTAGTGTAAATTATACCGTTCGTTACTTACTAGAAGGTACAGAGACCGCACTAAAAGATCCAGTCACTAAGACAGTTACTGGTGATACGGTTCGTGTTAAAGAAGTTGCTCCAGATGTTGGTAGTGATTATTACCCACTGGATGATACGTTAAGTTTGACATTGACTTCTAACGCGGCAAACAACGTCATTACTTTCTACTATAGTAAGAAAACAGATGGACACATTACTTTCCATTATCTTGATATGGATGGTAATCCAATCCCTGGTCAAGCACCAGTTGAAGAAACTTACCATGAAGGTGGTACTTGTAATACTCTCGACCATCATCTAGATATTTCAGGTTACACTTATCATTCAGGACAAGATGTCACAGATCATAATAATCCGACAAGTGTCAAAGATATTTACACCTTTAGAGGTGGTGAAAATATTGATATCAATCTTTATTATAAGAAAAATATTAATATCGTAGCGCATGATAAAGAAAAATCTTATGATGGTCAAGCTCTTAAGAGTAGTGGTCTATCGGATTTGACAGATGTTTATCGTCAATCCCTTCAAAGTGGTGATAAGTTAGCTTCGGTGACTTACTCAGGTTCACAAACTAACGCTGGAACAAGCAGTACAACACCAACAGCCGTTACCATTACCGATGACGATGGTAATAATCGAAATGATTACTACAATATCATCTATACTCCTGGTACCCTAACGGTTATTCCATTGTATGTTTCAGTTATCATTACTGGTGATACGATTTCTAAAGTCTATGATGGAACCTACTCAACAGTAGGCTACGAAGTGACACGTATCAGTACAAGTCTGTATTCAGAAAATAAAATTCAATTTAATGGTACTGAGTCATCTATTACTCAAAAAGATGCAGGTACTTACTTATTGAATATATCTAATAAGTTCACAAATACAGATCCTAACTTCGATGTTCACTTCCAAGTGTCAAATGGTGCTCTTACTATTTATAAGCGTGATGTTGTTTTGACATCTGCTGAAGCAACGAAGACTTACGATGGTACACCATTGACAGCGCATACCGTCACACCAAGTCCGATGACTGACACCGAAGGATTTATTTTAGGTGAAGGTGTTCAATCTTACAACTTCACTGGTAGTCAAACCTATCCTGGTACAAGTTATAACCGCTTTACTTATACTTTGTTACCAAATACTAAACCTACAAACTACAACATTTCCATTACACATGGTCACTTGATTGTTACGCCAACAATTAATTTACAAGTAACTGGAAGTGGCTGGTCACCCGCTCTTTCTGGTGGAAATTTCAAACTTGAAAAACGTGGTGCTGGTGTTTGGGAAGATATCAGTAACGAGTTTAATAGCTTTGATGTGACATCCACAGATGGTTTTAATATCAATGGATTAATGCCAGGACGTTATCGCCTCACTCAAAATTCTGCTCCAGATGGTTATAGAGTTATTAATAAATATGTTTGCTTCAATGTTCTTGAAGATCGTGATGAATTTGATAATTCTATTTATACCATGGAACTTTGTGATGAAGATGGTCACACTGTTTCTGCTGATGATAATAAGCGAATTGTGAATGGTATTGGAAATTACAACTACCGTCTTCAAGTCGTTAACCAAGCTGGTAGTGAACTACCAAGCAGCGGTGGTATCGGAACGAAGAAATTCATTATTGCAGGTATTATATTAATGGTTGTCGCTGTACTAGTTACTATCTTTAATAGATGGAAAAAAGCTATTAACGATAGTGGTTAGGAGGTGATGCCAAATGATGTCGTTTTAAAACTTTTAGGATAAAATTAGAAAGAAGGTTCACTATGAAAAAGATCAGAAATGTGATGACATTACTCCTCGCAGCTCTTGCGCTTCTTTTCACCGGAAGTCAAGTCTTTGCGGATACAACCGGAACCATTACGGTTCAAAACGCCCAAGCGGGACAAACTTATACCCTCTATAAACTTTTTAATGCCACAGTAGGTGATAATGGAGCTATTGCTTATACATTACCAGATGGTAAAACGGCAGCAGATGTTGCATCTTACTTTGATGTTGACTCTGCTGGAAACGTCACAGCAAAATCAACGACTACTCAATCTGTAGTGGGAAGTGATGCTTTTAAAACTTGGGCTGAAGGATTCGGTACTCAAGTAGGTACTCCGAAACAAGCTACTAATAACACAGTAACATTCGATGGATTAGATTTTGGTTACTACTTCATCAAATCTTCACTTGGTGCAACAATCACTGTTGATAGTACTACTCCACAAGCATACGTTGTTGATAAAAATGCTGCTGGTCCAAGTAACGCTACAAAGGATGCCAATTTAGAATCAGCAAAAATTGGTGATACTGTTAACTATACTGTTAAATACAATGCAACAAACTATGTAATGGTTGGTGGTGAAGGTAAACAAATTACTGGCTACACTATCGTCGATACTCCAACTAACTTAGCAATTAATGCTGATTCTGTTGTTGTAAAAGTAAAAAGTACTGTTACTCAAACTGAACAAACAGTTACTCCAACAACTAAAACAGTTGATTCTAACGGTAAATTGACAATTGTTATTCCTTGGGTTGATAGTGATAATAATTCAATTTATGACACTCCTTCAGAAGTAACTATTACTTACTCTGCTACTGTATTACCAGGTGCAGCAGGTGTCACTGCCCTAACAGGTCAGGCTACCAACGGTGCTAAAATCACTTATGCTTATGATGGTGGTTCAAATTATATCAACACAGAAACTGAATCTGTTAAAACTTACGGATTTACAATTATTAAAACAGATGGTACTAACACTTTGACAGGTGCTGAATTCAAAGTTTATGATTCTGAAACAAGTACAACTCCACTTAAATTTGTGAAACTTTCAGATACTATGTATCGTATTGCTGTTTCAACTGATGCTGCTTCAGATTGTGTAGAAGTTATCCCAGCTGGTATGACTTATATCTCAGGTCTAAAAGATGGCTCAAACTTCTTCCTTGAAGAAATCAAAGCACCTGCTGGTTATAATAAATTAACTAGCCGCCAAGAAGTCGTAGTTAACAAGGATAGAGGTATTGCTAGCGTTCTTAACCACAAAGGTGCTGAATTGCCATCAACTGGTTCATTTGGTACTAAAATGCTCTATGTTGTCGGTGCTTCAGCTATTCTAGTTGCTTTCGTTTACATGGTTGCAAAACGTCGTGTTAAAAATCTTTAATGATTAACCGTTAGAACATCTTCGAAAGTAGCACGAGTCTATTTTCGAAGATGATTCTTTTTAGAGAAAATTTGCCAGCAGAAAGGAGAAACAGCAGTGGCGTGGTTAAAGCAACATTGGAAATCTTTGATAATGCCCTTCGTCTTTCTCATCGGGCTGGGCTTGGTTAGTTACCCTTCATTGAGTGACTATTGGAATTCCTTTCACCAGACAAAAGGAATTATGAATTATGCTAAGAGCGTCTCAAAAATGTCTGATGAAGAATACGCTAAGATTTTAAATCGGGCAAAAGATTACAATAAGAGATTGACTAGCATGAATTGGGACATGAATGATGCGCAAAAAGCAGACTATGAATCTCAGTTAAACTTCAATCATGATGGTGCCATGGGTTACATTAGTATCCCTAAGATCAATATAAAATTAGGTGTTTATCACGGAACAGACGACAAGGTTTTGCAGACATCCATCGGACATCTGGCGGGGACATCTCTTCCAGTTGGCGGAAAAGGTACACACTGTGTCTTATCTGGTCACCGTGGATTGCCTTCAGCTAAGTTGTTTTCTGACTTAGATAAATTGCGTGAAGGAGATACCTTTACCATTCACGTTTTAAATGAAACCTTGACTTATGAAGTCGATCAGATTCGAGTGGTTGAACCAACTGATTTTAGTGACTTGACCATTGATCCAAATCAAGATTATTTAACCTTGGTGACATGTACACCTTATGGTGTTAATACCCAACGTTTGTTGGTTCGTGGGCACCGCATTCCAAATGCTGATGGCGAAGCTAAGACCACTTCCGATGCCCTTCAGCTAAATGCACTTTATATTGCACCGTTTATCGGTATTCCAATCTGCCTTGTTATCGTTATCTACATCTTTGTTGTAACAAGTAGCAGGTACCTCAAACGTCATGGTGACCGAGTTGGTAAATACCTCAGTCAAAAGGGACTTAAACGACCACAAATGAACTCTAAAAACTACCAAGAAACGATTAATCAATTAAAAAGAATTTTTAAGGATGATTAAAAAAGATTGAAGATGAGCGATAAGCTCATCTTTTTTTGTTACGCTTTCACAAAGTTTTTGTTAAGTCAATTTGAAGTTTATATTAAAAGTTAAATACAAGACTTAATTTTGCAACAATTCATAAAATTTATGCTATAATTGGAGTTATACTAGCGAAAAGCGAGGTAAGGATATGTGGGTTGTTAGGAAGATGTACTGGCGCAGTGGTCAACAGTACGTTCAAGCACAAAAGATTTTTGAAAGTCGTGAAGAAGCAAATGCTTTTAGAAAAGAATTAGATTTTGCAACGGAGATTTATGAGACAAACTTAGCCGTTTCTAATAAAGGCGATTTTTAAGCAAAGAAGCAGAGCACACCTGCTTTTTTGTTTTGGGGATTTTGGGGATATAAATTGATAAAAAAATTTAGGATAAAAACACTTTCTTTCCCGCATATCTCTTGCGCAATTTCTGAAGCTATAGTATAATAGTTTATTGTGAGTATACCTCACTTACTCGTGATTTCGGTCACGGGTCATTAGACCAAAAGGAGGAAAAATATCAATGGCTAAATACGAAATTCTTTACATTATTCGTCCAAACATTGAAGAAGAAGCTAAAAACGCTTTGGTAGCACGCTTTGACTCTATCTTGACTGACAACGGTGCAACTGTTGTTGAATCAAAAGACTGGGAAAAACGTCGTCTTGCATACGAAATCAAAGATTTCCGCGAAGGACTTTACCACGTTGTTAACGTTGAAGCAGAAGATGCTGTAGCTCTTAACGAGTTCGACCGTCTTTCAAAAATCAACGGTGACATTCTTCGTCACATGATCGTTAAACTTGACGCGTAAGAAGGTATTTTATGATTAATAATGTAGTACTTGTCGGTCGCATGACCCGCGATGCAGAACTCCGTTACACACCATCTAATCAAGCAGTTGCGACATTTACACTTGCTGTAAACCGTAACTTCAAGAATCAAAATGGTGAACGCGAAGCAGATTTTATTAACTGTGTTATTTGGCGTCAGCAAGCTGAAAACTTGGCTAACTGGGCTAAAAAAGGCACATTGGTTGGTGTTACTGGTCGTATTCAGACTCGTAACTATGAAAACCAACAAGGTCAACGTGTTTACGTAACTGAGGTCGTTGCAGATAATTTCCAAATCTTGGAAAGTCGTGCTACACGTGAAGGTCAATCAGGTGGTTCTTACAACGGTGGATTTAACAACAATTCATCATTTGGTGGATCTTCTAATGGTGGTTTCTCATCACAATCTTCACAACAAACACCTAACTTCGGTCGTGACGAAAGCCCATTTGGTAATTCAAACCCAATGGATATTTCAGATGACGATCTTCCATTCTAATGGATATGGACACCTCAAGTGTTAAACTTGAAACAACAATAATATAAAGGAGAATAAAACATGGCTCAACAACGTCGTGGCGGATTCAAACGCCGTAAAAAAGTTGATTACATCGCAGCTAACAAAATTGAATATGTTGATTACAAAGATACTGAGCTTCTTAGCCGTTTCGTTTCAGAACGTGGTAAAATTCTTCCACGTCGCGTAACTGGAACTTCAGCTAAAAACCAACGTAAAGTAACAACAGCTATCAAACGCGCTCGCGTTATGGCTCTTATGCCATTCGTAAACGAAGACTAATTCGTTGCGGTGATCAGAAAAAACGACTTCGAAAGAGGTCGTTTTTTGTGTGGAAAAATCTTTTTTGAGTTTACAAGTTGAAATTATTGTTTTATAATAATTTCAAGAATACGATTGTTGTAAAACAATAATTTAGAGGGAGACTTATGAAAGAGATTGCTTTAAAAGTTGGAAGAGAAGTTGTTAAGATAATATGTTATTTATCGATTGTAGGTATGATTTTGATGGGATTTGGTATCTTTGCAGTGTTTTTTGCTGGGCAAAATCATGGTGGCCTATTTACTTTGGATTATGGTTATCAAAGAGTTCAGGTCTCTGTTTGGATTCCGATTGTTGTCTTAATAATGGCTATGATTATTTTTTATCTTCTATTTAGGATAATGCGAGCTTTGGATAAGTTGTTGATAAATTTTCAAGATGAAGAGTATTTTTGCTCCGAAAACATCAATTTGCTTTCTAAAGTTCTTCTTTATCAGATTTTATTCACAGGAATTCAATTGCTTGTTAATATCTTGCTTAATTTTTCTAAAATAGCAGATACAAGTAGCTTATTTGATTTATCTTTTAAAGATTATCTTGTGAATATTGTTTTTATCATTATCAATGATATTGCTATTGTTGTGCTAAAACGTGGTTATGAATTGCAAAAAGATCACGATGAGATTATTTGATATGGAAGAAATAAAAGTACATTTAGATAAGGTGTTAAAATCAAGAAATATCACCTCTAAGGAGCTGGCTGAGAAAATAGGAATCACCGAGGCGAATTTGTCTATTTTGAAGACCGGGAAGGCAAAAGGGGTCAGGTTTAATACCTTGATGAGTATTTGTAGAGAGTTGGATTGTCAGCCGGGAGATATTTTAGAATATAGGAGAGATTATGATGAAGGTAATTAAGGTTTTGGGAGTGGCTTTATTATTTGGGTTGCTATCTGGCTGTGGTATTGTCTCAGAAGCTTCTTATGATACCGCTGGTGCCATTAAAGCAGAAAGTAGTAAAGCTTATCAAAGTGAAGAAGAACAACTAAATGTTAAAGATATTTTAGTAGTAAACAAAGATGAGGTTTTACCTTTAGAGAATCACTTTTCTGGGACAGTGTATGTCATATTTACAAAAGAAGATTTGAAAGAAGGTCTGAAGACTGATTTTTCACTGAATGACAAATCATTAACAAATGTTAAAGAAGATAGTCAGGATGATTTCAATATCCGCTATCATAAGAAAACATATTTCTCAGCTAAAAAAATTTCGGTTGAAAACCTTGATCAGATTAAAATGACTTCAACTTGGCCAGATGACATTGTTTTAACTTTGCGTTCTAAATAAAAAATAACCTCACTAAAACTTATGCTTAGTGAGGTTATTTATTTTTATTGTTGTGGTGTCATTGCGTTTAGGATGTTGTATTTCTTTTGTAGGAAATAACGTCCGACAAGTGATACAACACCGATGATTAACATTACGATTGGTGGTAATTGTGGATTAAGAACGGCTGGTAAGAATGCAGTTGCGGTGTATAGGAGAACCCAACCAAGCATTGCTAAACCAAGTACAAGGAAAGTTTTTTTCCAACCTGGACGTTCGCTCTTAGGTTTACCAGCGAAGCGATAGATGAAGTGGTAAGTTGCGTACATAGCAGCACCTCCACCAAAACCAAGGGCAAGAAGTGAGAAAAGTCCAGAGCTAGTTGCTGCTGAATTAAAGAATCCCATAAGGGCGTTAAGCAGAGCAACGATTCCGATGAAAAGAAGTGATGTATCTAACCACATTAACCAAGGGTTATCATTTTTCTTTTCTTGGTTTGCTTTAGCATCAGAAGCTTTTTCAGTGAAAGAAGCAGCCCAAACCGTTGGTGCACCAAGAAGGGCACGAGCAGTTAAGCCTTTTTTCTGATTTTCAATGATTGTTGGTAAAACTTCTTCCAAAATTGCTTGGATTTCTTCGTCAGATTTACCATCTTCAATCAATTGATTAGTAGCAATGTGAATAAATTCTTGGTTCTTTTTAGTAAGATTAGTTAAATCCATAAATATTCTCCTGTATAAGGTCTTATAAGATAAAGCCAGTTATTAGTTAGAGAAAACAAAACCTTTGCTTTTTCTAACTAGTAAATGCCTAAAAATTCATTAATTCATTTTCAATAAAGTCACAACGAGAGTAAAGCAATTCGATAATAATTGCTTTACGAATTAGTAAGCTGCCTAGGAAGAATCCTGATAGCTATTTAGTCGCGTAAGTAGGTGATGATTGTTACGACGAGAGAAAAGTGATTCGACATTAATCACTTTTCGAGCTAGTAAGAGAGTTAGGGAAGTCATATAAGACTTCCCGTCGTTTTAAGAGTAGCTTTAGCTACCTTAAAACGTACTCTATTAAAACCATTTCTTCCTGAAGAAGTAGAATACCACGGACAAGCTCATGGCAGCGGCGATGAAGACGATGTACCAAAAGGCATGTGGTAGACCATTTAATGGTAACCAGTTGTTTTGGAAGTTCATCCCGTAGGCAGAGAAGATAACCGTTGGAATATCAAGTGCCATGGTCATCAAAGCCAAGGTTTTCATGATAGTATTCTGGTTGTTGTTGATGATTGAAGCAGTTGTTTCAGTCATGGCATTCAAGACATTTTCGTAAATGCCAGCCATCTCAATCGCCTGTTGCGTTTCAATCAGTGTATCTTCAAGCAAGTCTTCGTCTTCGATGTATTTTTTCAAAGAGCTGGTACTACTCGAAAGTTTTTTAACGATACGTTCATTGAATTTCAATGAGGCTTTCAAGTAGACGATAGATTTTTCAAGCTCCATCATGTCGATGAGTTGTTCATTACGTGTGGCATTTTCCAATTCTGCTTCGATTCGGTCACTTTGACGGTCGATAGAACGAAGGGCTGTTAGGAATAGCTCTGCGTTACGATAAAGCAGTTGGAAAACAAAACGTGTCTTCATGAAGGTATAGAAGTTTTTCACACGACGATTGAAGAAGTTATCAAATAAGGTTAATTCTTGCAAACACGTTGTGATAACAGCATTGTCAGTGACAATGATACCGAGCGGAATGGTCACATAATAGCTTTTATTATTACGTTCTTCGTAGGTTGGGACGTCGACGATAATCAAAGTGTAATCGTCTTCGACAGAAATACGTGATGTTTCTTCAAGGTCGAGTGGCGCACGAAGGTCTGTGATATCGATATTAAATTGTTCGGCTAAACTCACAGACTCTTCCTGGGAGGGGTTAACCAAATTAATCCAAGCTCCTGGCTCGAATGTATTGATTTCTTTAAACTCTAACGCTGTTGATAGAAACATTTGTTCCATAAAAACAACCCCTCCTTTTGCGATGAGATACAAGAACTATTAAACTATGATAACTAGTTAGGACCACCAGCGATAGTGCCGTCTTTAGTTCTTGTTCAATGATTTTTTTAAGTTGTAAAATAATCTCTTTTTAGACAAAATTCTACATACTAGTCTATTATACTACAATTAGCAGTTTTTGGGGACAGAGAAAAGTAGAAAATTTGTTATAATAAAATAAGAAGAAAATGTACTCGCAAAGAAAGGATGGAAAGCTAAGCGTGGCCTAGTGTCAAGCTTAGCTTATCTCATAGATTATGCAAGATAAATTGATTATTCGTGGGGCTCGAGCCCACAATTTGAAAAATGTCAATGTTGAAATTCCTCGGGATAAGTTGGTCGTTGTGACTGGTTTGTCTGGTTCAGGAAAATCAAGTTTGGCATTTGATACGATTTACGCAGAAGGGCAACGTCGTTACGTTGAAAGCTTATCTGCTTATGCCCGCATGTTTCTTGGTAATATGGAAAAACCAGATGTGGATTCGATTGAAGGTCTTAGCCCAGCTATTTCCATTGACCAAAAAACAACAAGTAAAAACCCGCGCTCTACTGTAGGAACAACGACAGAAATCAATGATTATCTGCGCCTTTTGTACGCTCGTGTGGGGACGCCTTACTGTATTAATGGGCACGGTGCTATTACGGCATCATCTGTTGAACAGATTGTTGATAAGGTATTGGAATTGCCTGAGCGCACAAGAATGCAAATTTTAGCGCCTGTTGTGCGTCGCAAAAAAGGTCAACACAAGACGATTTTTGATCGCATTCAAAAAGATGGTTATGTACGTGTACGCGTGGATGGTGACATTTTTGATATTTCAGAAGTTCCGGAGTTGTCTAAGAGTAAAATGCACAACATCGAGATTGTCGTGGACCGTTTGATTAATAAAGAGGGCATTCGTTCACGTCTTTTTGATTCTGTGGAAGCAGCCCTTCGTTTGGCAGATGGTTATGTTATCATCGACACTATGGATGGCAATGAATTGCTTTTCTCAGAACATTATTCATGTCCGGTTTGTGGATTTACCGTTCCTGAATTGGAACCACGCTTGTTCTCGTTTAATGCGCCGTTTGGCTCATGCCCAACTTGTGATGGATTAGGAAATAAATTGGAAGTCGACTTGGATTTGGTGATTCCTGACCGTAGTAAGACTCTTCGTGAAGGTGCGCTAGCACCATGGAATCCAATCTCATCAAACTATTATCCTGCTATGCTTGAGCAAGCTATGGAAGCTTTTGGTGTTGATATGGATACACCTTTTGAAGACTTGACTGAAGAAGAGCAAAATCTTGTGCTTTACGGTTCTGGTGAGCGTGAATTCCATTTCCACTATGTCAATGATTTTGGTGGCGAACGCAATATTGACCTTCCATTTGAAGGTGTTGTCAACAATATCAATCGTCGTTACCACGAGACAAACAGTGATTTTACCCGCAATGTCATGCGCGGTTACATGAATGAATTGCCATGCCCAACTTGTCATGGTTACCGTTTGAATAATCAAGCGCTCTGCGTTCGTGTGGGTGGTGAAAATGGTTTGAATATTGGGCAAGTGTCTGATTTGTCAGTTGCTGACCATTTGGAACTCTTGAATCATCTAGAACTTTCTGAAAATGAAAAAACGATTGCCACACCAATCGTTAAGGAAATCAAAGACCGTTTGACTTTCCTTAACAATGTTGGCTTGAATTACTTGACCTTATCACGTTCTGCGGGGACTTTGTCTGGTGGTGAAAGTCAACGTATTCGCTTGGCGACACAAATTGGTTCAAACTTGTCTGGTGTCCTTTATATCCTTGATGAACCGTCAATTGGGCTTCATCAACGCGACAATGACCGTTTGATTGATAGTTTGAAGAAAATGCGTGATCTCGGAAATACCTTAATTGTCGTTGAACACGACGAAGACACTATGCGTCAAGCTGATTGGTTGATTGATGTCGGACCAGGAGCTGGTGAATTTGGTGGGCAAATCGTCGCTTCAGGAACGCCAGAAGAAGTTGCTAAGAACAAAAAATCAATCACAGGGCAATATCTATCAGGTGCCAAAGAAATTCCTGTGCCACTAGAACGTCGTAAAGGTAATGGACGTTTCCTACGTGTTCTTGGTGCTTGCGAAAACAACTTGCAAAATATTGACGTGACTTTCCCACTTGGAAAATTTATTGCAGTCACAGGTGTGTCTGGTTCTGGTAAATCAACTTTGGTTAACAGTATTTTGAAAAAAGCTGTTGCTCAAAAATTAAATCGCAATTCTGCTAAACCTGGTAAGCACAAAGCACTTGAAGGTATTGAAAACATTGAACGCTTGATTGATATTGACCAAAGTCCAATCGGTCGTACTCCACGTTCAAATCCTGCAACTTATACAGGTGTCTTTGATGACATTCGTGACCTTTTTGCTAAGACCAATGAAGCTAAGATTCGTGGTTACAAAAAAGGACGTTTCTCATTTAACGTCAAAGGCGGACGTTGTGAGGCTTGTTCTGGTGATGGTATTATCAAGATTGAAATGCACTTCTTGCCAGATGTGTATGTACCTTGTGAAGTTTGTCATGGCACACGTTATAACAGTGAAACGCTTGAAGTTCATTACAAAGATAAAAATATCGCTGAAATTCTCGATATGACAGTTAATGATGCGGTTGAATTCTTTGCACCAATCCCTAAAATCGCACGCAAATTGCAAACTATCAAAGACGTTGGACTTGGTTATGTCACACTTGGACAACCAGCAACAACCCTTTCTGGTGGTGAAGCACAGCGTATGAAATTGGCTAGTGAACTTCACAAACGCTCAACTGGTAAGAGTCTTTATATCCTTGATGAACCAACGACAGGTCTTCACACAGATGACATTGCTCGTCTGCTTAAAGTCCTTCAACGTTTCGTGGATGATGGAAATACTGTGCTTGTCATTGAACACAATCTTGATGTGATTAAGACAGCTGACTATATTATCGACCTTGGACCAGAAGGCGGTGTCGGTGGCGGACAAATCGTTGCCACAGGCACACCAGAAGAAGTCGCCAAAGTCAAAGAATCCTTCACAGGACAATATTTAAAAGATAAATTGAAATAAAATATGCCCAGGTAAGTTATCTTGCCTGGTTTTTGTGCTATAATGGAGCCAATTTATGGGGAACGGCGCAGTTTTGCTGCTGTTGAGATTTATTGGAGGATTTATGTCTTATTCAAAAGAAGTTAATCGCTATGTTTTTCCATTGATTGCGACCAATATTGCACAGCTTTTGATTAATCAATTGTCACTGCATTTTGCGGTTAATGATTCCAGTGTTGCCCTTTCTGGAATCTCGGTGATTCAAAATTTCTTATTTGCCTTTGGTGGGATTTTAGGCGCTTTTAGTTTATCGTTTAATATTAAAGGGGCGCGTGCTTTTGCAGAAAATGACAAGAAGCGTTTTAAAGATTTGTTGAAATCATCATTGCTTTTGGATATGCTAATTGGTCTTTTATTTATGGTCTTGTGTCTAGTTTTTGGAAAGCTTTTTCTCCAACTATTCTATGGCTTCACAGGTGATTTACTCGACTTATCGGCGGTTTATCTGGCGATTATGTCACCGTATATTCTTCTGACCTTGTTAACATTTTTGTTGACAAATGTTTTAAAAGTTGAAAAGAAAACCAAGCCGATTTTTTGGATTGGGCTTGTTAGCTCGCTGCTTGATGTGGTGATGAATTACTATTTGGTTCCATTTTTTGGAGTGAAGGGCGCAGCGATTTCTGCTATAACTTCTTTGTTTTTAGTGGTTTTGGCTTATTTTTATTTAGTTCATGATGTGATTTTTGAGGCTTTGAAATCTCAGTCAACTTGTAAAAAAGAGTTAATTCTTTTTGGGATTCCTTTAACCATTCAAGAAATTTTAGAAAGTGTCCTTTTTATCATGGCTTTTGATGCTTTGATGGGACGTCAAGGCCTAAAAATACTTTCTATCTATGCAGTGATTAGTCAGCTCTTTTCAATGGTGCGTTTGCCTGCTTATATGTATGCTGGTGCGGTTTCTGTCTTTTTGCCGCAGGCTAGTCAAAAGCATGAAAATAAGTCATTTATGCGCGTAATTTATCGAAATAGTTATCTAATGAGTTTTGGATTTGCTGTGATAGTGACGCTTTGTGCTAATGTTTTTGCCAATTTCCTATCAAGTCAAATCGATAGGAATATCATCCCGATGACTGCCTTCACGATGCTTGTGATGATTGCAACACCACTTTATGAAAGTTCAAAAATGCTTTTACAAAGCAGCCATGCTGAAAAATGGGTGGTCAGTATGACGACTGTGGTCAATCTGCTAAGCATCGCTGTTTTACTAATCATTCAATTTCTGGGTCTTCAAAGCTACCAATCGCTTTATTTTATTTACGGCTTAAGCCTGGTTATTCTAAGTATTTTGTTCATCAAAAAAGCAAATTTAATAACTTAAAAGAACCTGATGGTTCTTTTTTTACGATAAAATTGATTTACCAGCTAAGTATTTTGTGAAAAAACGTGAAAAAGGCGATTGTTTCAAGGATTTTCTGGTATAATTATTTTAAAAAACGAGAGAGGGAGAGGTTCATGTTAGCAAGACTGAAAAGATTTGATGCTAAGTTAGATGAAAAAGAGCTGGACGCCATGTTGGTGACTGGTCAAAATAATATTTATTATTTGACAGGTTTTTGGGGGACAGCAGCAACTGTCTTTATTTCCAAAACACGTCGTTTGTTCGTAACGGATGCTCGCTACACTTTGATTGCTAAGCAAACGGTTCAAGGATTTGATATCATCGAAAGCAGAGATGCACTTTCTGAAATTGCTAAGGCGATTGCGTCTGATGCGATTTCGACGATTGGTTTTGATAGTCAGGTGTCATTTGCTTATTATCAGATTTTGCAGGGTGTGTTTGCAGGTTATGATTTGGTAGCTACGACGAATTTCATGGAAGAATTACGCATGATTAAAGATGCTTCTGAAATTGCGACCATCCGAAAAGCTTGTTCGATTTCTGACCGTGCCTTTACAGACATGCTTGATTTCATCAAACCTGGACAAACAACAGAATTGCAAGTAGCAAACTTCCTTGATTTTCGTATGCGGGAGTACGGAGCTTCTGGGGTATCTTTTGAAACCATTGCAGCATCAGGTTACCGCTCTGCTATGCCTCACGGCGTAGCCAGTGAGAAAGTTATCCAGTCAGGCGAAACCTTGACCCTCGATTTTGGTTGCTACTACAATCATTATGTCAGCGACATGACGCGTACCATCCATATCGGTGAGACGACTGACGAAGAACGTGAGATTTATGATGTGGTTTTGCGCGCTAATCAAGCTGTGATTGATTCGGTCAAAGCTGGTATGACACGCCGTGATTATGATAAGCTAGCGCGTGATGTGATTGAAAAAGCTGGTTATGGTGAGCACTTCACACACGGAATTGGTCATGGAATTGGACTTGATATTCACGAAATCCCATTCTTTGGAAATTCTGATGAATTGGTTGAAGTCGGCATGACCATCACCGATGAACCAGGAATTTACCTTGATAACAAATACGGTGTTCGTATCGAAGATGACCTTGTGGTCACTGAAAAAGGGTGCGAGGTTCTGACCTTGGCACCGAAAGAATTGATTGTCTTGTAATAACTAAGCGTTTAGAAAAGGAGGAAAACAATGACTGAAAGACTTTCTTGGGAAGATTATTTTATGGCAAATGCGGAGTTAATTTCAAAACGCTCAACTTGTGATCGTGCCTTTGTCGGAGCTGTTTTGGTTAAAGATAATCGTATCATCGCCACTGGTTACAATGGTGGTGTTTCTGAAACTGATAACTGTAGCGAAGCAGGACATAAAATGGAAGACGGTCATTGTATCCGTACCGTTCACGCAGAAATGAATGCCCTTATCCAGTGTGCTAAGGAAGGTATCTCAACCAAAGGCACAGAAATTTACGTGACACATTTTCCGTGTATCAACTGTACCAAAGCGCTTCTTCAGGCAGGGATTAAGAAGATTACTTACAAAACAGCTTACCGCATGCATCCATTTGCTATCGAATTGATGAAACAAAAAGGTGTCGAATGCGTTCAGCACGATGTCCCAGAAGTGAGACTTGGCATGGATGATTTTGATGACTAATAAAAAGAGCACTCAAAAGAAGTGCTCTTTTAGTCTTTTTAGTTCAATTTATCTTTTAGAATTTTTTCGTCAATTTCGGAAGCTGGCGTCCAACCTTTTTTTAACAAATCATTGATGTAAAAGTTGTTGTATAAAATAGCAAAAGCAATGTTTAAGCCAAGACCGATGCTAGTATCGACATTGAGACTTAGTGAGAGCATTCCCCCTAAAATCATTGCTCCAAACATAATGCCAAGCCATTTCCAATCTTTACGAAAAAGTGGCACAAAGCAATAAAAGAATAGCGTTGTCCAGCTGAAACCAACTTTAACTTCTTTAATCTCTCCCTCTGGGCTCTCAAGTTTCGCTTTCATATTCAGTAAATCTCCCTTTTTAATAAATTTCTAGAGTTTTATTGTATCAAAATTGGATTTTTTTAACAATGAAGTCTAAAATAGTAGGAGAGGGTTATTCTTTTGAAACCCAAAAAGATTTGAGCCATAGCGTATTTTATGGTAAAATGAAGTGATAAATAATTTATAAGAGGTAATGAATAAATGATTGAAGCAAGTAAGCTTAGAGCAGGTATGACTTTCGTAACATCTGATGGAAAACTCATCAAAGTTCTCGAAGCAAGCCACCACAAACCAGGTAAAGGTAACACAGTTATGCGTATGAAACTTCGTGACGTACGTACTGGTTCAACATTCGATACAACTTACCGTCCAGAAGAAAAATTCGAACAAGCAATCATCGAAACACGTGCTGCACAATACCTTTACAAAATGGATGACACAGCATACTTCATGGATACTGAAAGCTACGAACAATATGAAATTCCAGTTGCTAACGTAGAACAAGAATTGCTTTACATTCTTGAAAACTCAGAAGTTAAAATCCAATTCTACGGAACTGAAGTTATCGGTGTAACTGTTCCTACAACTGTTGAATTGACAGTTACTGATACTCAACCATCAATCAAAGGTGCTACAGTTACTGGTTCTGGTAAACCTGCAACTCTTGAAACAGGTCTTGTTGTTAACGTACCAGACTTTATCGAAATCGGTCAAAAATTGGTAATCAATACGCAAGAAGGTACTTACGTATCACGTGCCTAAGCTTGCCAGTAGAGCGGGTAGAGAGGGTACCGCTCTCTTTACTTTTTAATCCTTAAATTTAATTAGAAAGGAAATGCTTATGACAACTGAAAATATCGGTGATATTGTTATTTCACCACGAGTACTAGAAGTTATCACAGGTATTGCTGCAACAAAAGTTGATGGCGTTCACTCACTTCGTAACAAAGCCATGACTGATACTTTCAGCAAAACAGTTTTAGGTAAAGGTGTTTACCTTCAAACAGAAGAAGATGGTACAGTTAACGCTGATATCTATGTATATCTTCAATACGGTGTCAACGTTCCTGCTGTTTCAATGGCTATCCAAAAAGCTGTTAAAGCTGCAGTTTACGAAATGGCAGAAGTGACTATTTCATCTGTCAACATTCACGTTGAAGGAATCGTTCCTGAAAAAACACCAAAACCTGATTTGAAAGCATTGTTTGACGAGGATTTCTTGGATGACTAATAACTTTACAAATTCAAGACGTGACCTTCGTGAGCGTGCCTTCCAGGCACTCTTTAGCCTCGAATTTGGTGGAGAATATTTGCAAGCAGCTGAATTTGCTTACACTTATGATAAGACTGTCGAAGAAGACGAAGAAGTTCAAGTTCCAGTATTTCTTCTAAATCTTGTTAAAGGTGTTTGTGATTTGCAATCAGAACTTGATCAACAAATCGAAGCACACTTAAAATCAGGCTGGTCACTAGAGCGTTTAACACTAACTGACAAAGCTTTACTTCGTTTAGGGCTTTACGAAGTGAAATACTTCGAAGAAACACCTGGACGTGTAGCGGTTAATGAAATCATTGAAATTGCTAAAAAGTATTCAGACGAAACATCAGCAAAATTCGTCAATGGATTGTTGAGTCAGTTTGTTACTGAATAATAAATGAAAGAGAGATGCTTGTCATCTCTCTTTTTTGTACCTAAAAAGCACAGACATAAATGCCTGTGCTTTTGTGTTTATTAGATACTGCTACCAGGAAGAAGTGAAATTGGTAGGATATAGTCTTTGCTTGTCTTTTCGCCTTTGATGCGTTTTAGGAGAATATCCACAAGTAGACTAGCGATTTCATCGATTGGTTGACGGATGGTTGTCAATTGTGGGAAGAAGTTCTCAATAAATGACGTACCATCGTACCCGATAATTTTCAAATCTTCAGGGATTTTTAAATCTAATTGTTTAGCAATTTTCATGGTTAAAATGGCTGTTAAATCATCGGAAACAAAGATACCATCAGGTCTAGTTCGTGCAATGATGGATTTGATTTCCATTTCACGGCGAATTGTGGATAAGTTGTTAGGAACTTTGAAAACTTCACCGTGAGGAATTTGAAATGTAAAACCAAGGGCACGTAATTCGGTTGGAGAATCAGTGTTATCGTGTCCAGTAATCATAATGATATTTTCGCAACCATTTTTTTGAAGGGTACGAGCAGCTAGCTTACCTCCTTCAAAGTTATCTGAAGCAATGATAGGAACATTTGGGGCCAGGTTTCTATCAAAAGCAATAATAGGTGCACTGACGCGTTCGTAATCATCGATACCAAGGTTGTGACTTGATGAAATGATACCGTCAACTTGGTTAGCTTCAAGCATCTCGATGTATTCACGTTCCTTGGCAGGGTCATTTTCACTGTTGCAGATAATCGTTTTATAACCATGTTTGAATAGTTCGATTTCAAGATATTCAATCAGTTCAGAATAAAAGATATTGCTAATATTAGGAAAGATAAGTCCGATGAGTTGGGCTGATTTTCCTTGGAGTCCACGAGCAAGGTTATTAGGCTTATAGCCTAATGTTCTCATGGCTTCTTGGACTTTTTGTTTTGTCTTTTCTGACAAATAACCTTTGTTGTTGATAACGCGTGAAACGGTTGTTGGGCTAACCCCAGCAAGTTCAGCAACGTCAGTTAATTTTGCTACCATATTAGTACTTCAAATCAAAGTATGTACCAGTAACGTCTCCAGATTTAATAGCGATGCCGTTTTGGCCAGCTTCTGGGAAGACACGGCTAGTAAATACTTTTTCTCCTTTATTGATAAAGATTTCAACGACTGAATTATCTACAAAAATATTAGCACTTGTTTCTTTTGCATTGATTGTGCATTCACGGCTTGTGCCAAATTCTGTAGCGTATTGAACACCAGCTTTACTGCGGTCAAGAATAATTTTACCGTCTTTAGTATCGACCGTCAAGCTGAGTCCATTGCCTTTGTCATCAGCAAAGAGAAGGATTTCAGATTTTTGATTTGCAGGGAAATTTAATTCTAATTCATAAGTATTAGTTGTCTCAGATTTATTAGCAAATGCTTCAGAGTCAGCACGAAGTGAAGTGATTGCTTCAACTGGGTATTGGTAAAGTTTACCATCTTTAATAGAAAGTTCTTTAACAAGACTTAGAGCACCTTGGTAATCGTATTTATCTGTTGGGTAATCAACATCAGGAAGTCCAATCCAGCTGACAACTAATGTGCGCCCGTCAGGGGCATTGAATCCTTGAGTAGCATAGGCTTCAAAACCATAGTCAAGGTTTTGAATGTCTGAAGCGCCAACTAATTTTGCATGTTCTGTGTCAAACGATTGACATACTTTATAAGTATTTGGATAAATGTTGCGGTAATCAAGTTCAGATTTATCAAGGCCTTGTGGGCAGTAAAGAAGAACTGGTTTATCATCAACAAAAACAAGGTTTGGACATTCAATCATGTACTCTGAACCAGTACCGCCGAAGTCGAGTTTGCCAACTTCTTCCCAGTTTTCAACATTGTTATCAACTGCTTTATAAAGTTTAATAAAGCCTGATTTTTCAGGGCTTTGAGCACCTACGATAGCGTAGAATTGACCTTTATAATTGAAAATTTGAGGGTCACGGAAGTGCTCTGTGGCATCTTCAGGTTGGCGGATAAGGACATTATCCATTTTTGTAATATTGTGGTCTTTATCCATCCAAGCACCGATTTGAAGTGGGTCACGTACCCAGTTTTCGTCACGAACATTTCCTGTATAGAACAAGAAGAGTTTGTCATTGATTTCATAGGCAGAACCAGAGTAAGCTCCGTGGCTATCGTTTTTAGTGTCAGGGCGAAGTTCTACATTAGTTTCATGGAAATGAACCAAGTCTTCAGATTCAGTGTGAACCCATTGTTTTAGGCCGTGAGCAGCGCCAAAAGGCCAATTTTGATAGAACAATGTATATTTGCCGTTAAAGTATGAGAAACCGTTAGGGTCATTTAATAGTCCAGTTTTAGGCTCGATGTGGTAGCTGGTATGCCAAGGTGATTTTTTCACATTTTCAGTGATTTTAGCCACCTCTTCCTCGCTCCAATCAGCGTAAGCACGGTATCGTACTTCTTGAGGTAAATTCATAATTTTCTCCTTTAGTTTATCTATCTACTATTAATATAGTAAACGTTTTCCGCCTAAAAATCAATTATTTTCCCGCAAAAAGAAAAAAATATGATAAACGCTTGACATAAAGCGTTTTTATGATAAAATGTAAATGTAGTTAAGTGAAACGCTTACAACCAAGCTTACAAAAGTAATTTTATATAAAGGAGTTTTTGCAAATGGATAACGCACAGATTGCAAAAGAGATTGTTGCTGCTTTAGGTGGCCGCGAAAACGTACGCAGTGTCGCTCACTGTGCCACACGTTTACGTGTTATGGTTGTTGATGAAGCAAAAATCGACAAAGACAAAATTGAAAATCTTGACAAAGTTCAAGGAGCTTTCTTCAACTCAGGACAATACCAAATTATCTTTGGTACTGGTCTAGTTAACAAAATGTACGATGAAGTTGTTGCTCTTGGTTTGCCAACAGCTTCAAAAGATGAACAAAAAGCAGAAGCTGCTAAACAAGGAAACTGGTTCCAACGCGCTGTCCGTTCATTCGGTGACGTATTTGTTCCATTGCTTCCAGCTATCGTAGCGACTGGTCTTTTCATGGGTATCCGCGGAGCTATCAACAATGATACAATCCTAGGACTCTTCGGAACAACTTCTGAAGCATTCTCATCTACAAACTTCTACACATACACTGTTGTATTAACAGATACAGCCTTTGCATTCTTCCCAGCTTTGATTTGCTGGTCTGCATTTAACGTATTTGGTGGAAGTCCAATCGTAGGTCTTGTTCTTGGACTTATGATGGTTAACAACTCACTTCCAAATGCTTGGGATGTTGCCTCAAAAGCTGCAGAACCAATTAACTTCTTTGGATTCATTCCAGTTGTTGGTTACCAAAACTCAGTTCTTCCAGCATTCTTCGTAGGTTTGCTTGGTGCGAAACTTGAAAAATGGTTGCACAAAAAAATTCCAGATGTGCTTGACCTCTTGTTGGTTCCATTCTTGACATTCTTGGTAATGTCAATCTTGGCACTCTTTGTCATTGGTCCAGTTTTCCATACTGTTGAAAACTATGTTCTTGCAGGAACTAAATTCTTGCTTAGCTTGCCATTTGGTCTTTCTGGTCTTATTCTTGGTGGTATTCACCAAGTTATCGTGGTTACAGGTGTTCACCACATCTTCAACTTGCTTGAATCACAATTGATTGCTGCTGATGGTAAAGACCCATTCAACGCTATCATCACAGCTGCAATGACTGCCCAAGCTGGTGCAACTCTTGCTGTTGGTGTTAAAACAAAAGATGCTAAACTTAAAGCTCTTGCTTTCCCAGCTGCTCTTTCTGCAGGACTTGGTATCACTGAACCAGCTATCTTCGGTGTAAACTTACGTTTTGGTAAACCATTTGTATTAGGTCTTGCGGCTGGTGCTTGTGGTGGTTGGTTGGCTTCAATCTTCAACCTTGCTGGTACTGGTTTTGGTATTACAATTATCCCTGGTACTCTTCTTTACTTGAATGGTCAAGTTCTTAAATATGTCATCATGGTTCTTGCAACTACAGCTCTTGCCTTTGTATTGACTTACATGTTCGGTTACGAAGATGATACAAAAGACGTTAAAGCTGCTAAAGAAGCAAAAGAAGTAGCTGAAGAAGTTACTGCACTTTCTCAAGCTGGTGTTTCTGAAGAAACAGTTGTAAGCCCACTTTCAGGCCAAGCTGTTGAACTTTCTGCAGTTAATGACCCAGTCTTCTCATCAGGTGCTATGGGTAAAGGTATCGCTATTAAACCAAACGGTGACACAGTTTACTCACCAGTTGATGGTACTGTTCAACTTGCTTTTGAAACAGGTCATGCTTATGGTTTGAAATCTGACAATGGTGCTGAAATCCTTATCCACATCGGTATTGATACTGTCTCAATGGCTGGTAAAGGATTTAACCAAAAAGTTGCTGCTAACCAAAAAGTTAAAAAAGGTGATGTTCTTGGAACATTTGACCGCGCAGCTATTGCAGGAGCAGGTCTTGATGATACAACAATGATTATCGTGACAAACACAGCTGACTACCAAGAAGTAACACCAGTTGCTCAAGGTGAACTTGCTGAAGGTGCTGCATTGCTAGATCTTAAATAAGTATATATCTATAATTTAAGAGGTTCGAAAGGACCTCTTTTTATATGGAGTTAAATATTGATACAATAGGGTTTCTGCCACTTTTGTACTTGATATATCTTTTGTTTTTTTGTATAATATTTGATAGAAAACTAGCAATTAAAAGGGAGATAACATGACTAAATTATACGGTAGTGTCGAAGCAGGTGGAACAAAATTTGTTTGTGCTGTTGGTGATGAGAATTTTCAAGTTGTAGAAAAAGTTCAATTTCCAACAACAACACCTTATGAAACAATTGATAAAACAGTAGCATTCTTCAAACGTTTTGAAGAAGATTTGGCAGGAATTGCTATTGGTTCATTTGGGCCAATTGATGTTGATGAAAATTCAAAAACTTATGGTTACATCACAACAACTCCAAAACCACATTGGGCTAATGTTGACTTGGTTGGCTTGATTTCAAAACACTTTAAAGTGCCATTTTACTTTACAACTGACGTAAATAGCTCTGCTTACGGTGAAACAATCGTCCGTAAAGGTGTTAAGAGCCTTGTTTATTACACAATCGGTACTGGTATTGGTGCTGGAGCTATTCAAAACGGTCAATTTATCGGTGGTCTTGGTCACACAGAAGCAGGTCACGTGTATGTTGCTCCACACCCACAAGATGTTGCTAAAAACTTCAACGGTGTTTGCCCATTCCACAAAGGTTGCTTGGAAGGTATGGCAGCAGGTCCGTCACTTGAAGCACGTACAGGTATCCGTGGTGAACTGATTGAACTTAACTCTGATGTTTGGGATGTTCAAGCTTACTACATTGCGCAAGCTGCTGTTCAAGCAACACTTCTTTATCGTCCAGAAGTGATTGTCTTTGGTGGTGGTGTTATGGCACAAGAGCACATGTTAAAACGTGTTCGTGATAAATTTAAAGCTTTGATGAACGATTATGTCCCAGTTCCAGATGTTACAGAATATATCGTGACACCAGGTGTTGCTGAAAATGGTTCTGCAACTCTTGGTAACTTTGCTTTGGCTAAGAAAGTTTCAGAACGTTAATCGCTTGATTAACAAAATGTTAGCGAGATTGAGGAAAAGTCCTTTTGGGACGATTCTTCAATCTTTTTTTACACTGACAAATCCTTGTGAATTACAGTGCTTTCTTGTTGTTAAGGTGAAAAAAGAGTATAATCGTAGCAGGTGAAATACTCAGAAAATACTAAGAATGATATTAATAAAAAACTAAAATATCAAGGCATTTTTATCGCTTGTAGAAGAGTGCTGCAATGGTAGCGTATTCTTGTAATAGAGCGCTTTTTATGATAAAATGTGATGATAAGTTTATCGAAAGGAATTGGGATGGCAAATATTCTACGAACTGTTATCGAAAACGATAAAGGCGAATTAAGAAAATTAGAAAAAATTGCAAAGAAAGTTGAGTCATACGCTGATGCGATGGCTGCTTTGTCTGACGAAGAATTAAAAGCAAAAACACCAGAGTTTCAACAACGATATCAAAATGGTGAAACCTTAGATCAATTATTGCCAGAAGCTTTTGCGGTTGTTCGTGAAGCGGCTAAACGTGTTCTTGGTCTTTATCCATACCGTGTCCAAATCATGGGTGGTATTGTAATGCACAATGGTGACGTGCCAGAAATGCGTACTGGTGAAGGTAAAACATTGACTGCGACTATGCCAGTTTACCTTAACGCCCTTGCTGGTGAAGGGGTTCACGTTATCACGGTTAACGAATACCTTGCAACACGTGACGCAACTGAAATGGGTGAAGTCTACAGCTGGTTGGGACTTTCCGTAGGGATCAACTTGTCTGCAAAATCACCATATGAAAAACGTGAAGCCTACAACTGTGATATCACTTATTCTACAAACTCAGAAATCGGTTTTGACTACCTTCGTGATAACATGGTTGTTCGTCAAGAAGATATGGTTCAACGTCCACTAAACTTTGCTTTGGTCGATGAAGTTGACTCAGTTTTGATTGATGAAGCGAGAACACCTTTGATTGTTTCAGGTCAAGTAACTTCAGAAACAAGCCAACTTTACGTTCGTGCTGATAAATTCGTTAAGACTCTTGAAAGTGTTGATTACGTCATCGATGTACCAACAAAGACAATCGGTCTAACTGATAGTGGTATCGACAAAGCTGAGGAATATTTCCGCTTAGAAAATCTTTACGATTTGGAAAATGTTGCCTTAACACACTACATTGACAATGCCCTTCGTGCAAACTACATTATGCTTTTGGACATTGATTATGTGGTTAGTGAAAATGGTGAAATCTTGATTGTCGATCAATTTACAGGACGTACAATGGAAGGTCGTCGCTTCTCTGATGGCTTGCACCAAGCCATTGAAGCTAAAGAAGGCGTGCGCATTCAGGAAGAATCTAAGACAAGTGCCTCAATTACTTACCAAAATATGTTCCGTATGTACAAAAAATTGGCAGGTATGACTGGTACAGCGAAAACTGAAGAAGAGGAATTCCGTGAAGTTTACAACATGCGCATTATTCCAATTCCAACAAACCGACCAGTAGCACGTATTGACCATCCAGATTTGTTGTATCCAACACTTGCTTCTAAATTCCGAGCAGTGGTGGAAGATGTTAAACGTCGTCATGCTAAAGGTCAACCTGTCTTGGTTGGTACGGTTGCCGTTGAAACATCAGACCTTATTTCTAAAAAATTGGTTGAAGCTGGTATTCCACACGAAGTTTTGAATGCTAAAAATCACTTT
Source organism: Streptococcus sp. TATVAM-FAB8 (assembly GCF_046592795.1). NCBI lineage: Bacteria > Bacillati > Bacillota > Bacilli > Lactobacillales > Streptococcaceae > Streptococcus > Streptococcus sp. TATVAM-FAB8. The sequence continues at coordinate 314,206 of NZ_JAWVPQ010000001.1, read as the reverse complement.
AAAGAAGCGCAAATTATTATGAACGCTGGTCAACGCGGTGCGGTTACAATCGCAACCAACATGGCTGGTCGTGGTACAGATATCAAACTTGGTGAAGGGGTTCGTGAACTTGGTGGCCTTTGTGTCATTGGTACAGAACGTCACGAAAGCCGCCGTATTGATAATCAGCTTCGTGGACGTGCAGGTCGTCAAGGTGACCCAGGTGAGTCACAATTCTATCTATCACTTGAAGATGATTTGATGCGTCGTTTCGGTTCAGACCGTATCAAAGCATTCCTTGATCGCATGAACCTTGATGAAGAAGAAGCTGTTATCAAATCTAAGATGTTGACACGTCAAGTGGAATCAGCTCAAAAACGTGTTGAAGGTAACAACTACGATATGCGTAAACAAGTCCTTCAATACGATGATGTGATGCGTGAACAGCGTGAAATCATTTATGCTGAACGTCACGATGTTATCACAGCAGACCGTGATTTGGCACCTGAAATTAAAGCAATGATTAAACGTACAATTAATCGTGCTGTTGATGCTCACAGCCGTGCAGACCGCGAAGAAGGTATCAAGGCTATCTTGAATTTTGCTAAATCAAACTTGGTTGCGGAAGATTCTATCAAACTAGCTGACCTTGAAAATCTAGATTTTGAAGAAATCAAAGAAGAACTTTACAAACGTGCTTTGGCAGTTTACGATGCTCAAATCGCTAAACTTCACGATGAAGAAGCTGTTAAAGAATTCCAAAAAGTTTTGATTTTGATGGTTGTGGATAACAAGTGGACAGATCACATCGATGCGCTTGATCAATTGCGTCAATCTGTTGGTTTGCGTGGATACGCTCAAAATAACCCTGTTGTTGAATACCAATCAGAAGGTTTCCGTATGTTCCAAGCTATGATTGGTGCTATTGAATTTGACGTGACACGTACAATGATGAAAGCACAAATTCACCAACAAGAACGTGAACGCTCAACTGAACGTGCGACAACTATGGCTGAAAAGAATATCTCTGCTCAACATGTTCAAGCACAATCTGATATCGATTACTCTAACGTTAAACGTAACGATTTGTGCCCATGTGGATCAGGTAAAAAATTCAAAAATTGCCACGGTCGTAAACATTTTTAAAAAAGACAACAGAAAATTCTGACAATTTATTGAAAAACCTCTTGAAAATGGTATAATAGATGAAATCTTAACTAATTTCAGGAGAGGGAAAATATATGTCATTTAAAGCAACAAGTAAAAAGATTAATTTCGATGCTCTTAAAGAAGAATCAAAATTAACTGGTGACGTTCTAGCTAAAAAAGAAGCTCGTGATCGCGAATTAGAAGCTATCATTAAAGGTGAAGATGACCGAGTTCTTTTGGTTATCGGCCCTTGCTCATCTGATAATGAAGATGCTGTGCTTGAATACGCTCGTCGTTTGGCAAAACTTCAAGAAGAAGTTAAAGACCGTGTCTTTATGGTAATGCGTGTCTACACAGCAAAACCACGTACGAATGGTGATGGTTATAAAGGTTTGATGCACCAACCTGATACATCAGAAGCACCAAGCTTGATTAACGGTATTAAAGCCGTTCGTCACCTTCACTATCGTGTGATTTCAGAGACTGGCTTAACAACAGCAGATGAAATGCTTTATCCAGAAAATCTTCCATTGGTAGATGATTTGGTTTCTTATATTGCTGTTGGTGCGCGTTCAGTTGAAGACCAACAACACCGCTTTGTTGCTTCAGGCATTAGTGTCCCAACAGGGATGAAAAATCCTACTTCAGGTAACTTGAATGTGATGTTTAACGGTATCTATGCCGCTCAAAATAAACAATCATTCTTGTTTAACGGTGAAGAAGTAGAAACATCTGGTAATCCATTTGCACATGCTATCCTTCGTGGTGCACTTAACGAATACGGTAAAAATGTACCAAACTATTACTACGATAATGTCATCGATACTATCGAACAATACGAAAAAATGGGACTTGAAAATCCATTTATCGTTATCGATACGAACCATGACAACTCAGGAAAACAATATTTAGAACAAGTTCGTATTGTCCGTCAAACATTGATTAACCGTGATTGGAATGAAAAAATCAACAAATACGTTCGTGGTTTCATGATTGAATCATACTTGGAAGACGGACGTCAAGACAAACCTGAAGTCTTTGGTAAATCAATCACAGACCCATGTCTTGGTTGGGACAATACCGAAAAACTTGTTCACGAAATTTACGATACACTAGGTAAATAATTTATGGGAATACATCAAAAGAGTGCAACAATTGATATTGCACAAGTCAAAGAACTATCAAAACTAGAAGGTGATTTTCTTGCTAAGAAAAAAGCGCGTGATGCGGAATTGGCAAAAATCATCAAAGGTGAAGATGACCGTATTCTCTTGGTCATCGGTCCATGCTCGTCTGATAATGAAGATGCTGTACTTGAATACGCTCATCGTTTAGCGAAACTTCAAGAAGAAGTGAAAGATAAGATTTTCATTGTTATGCGTGTTTATACAGCAAAACCGCGTACAAATGGTGATGGTTATAAAGGATTGATGCATCAGCCTGATACGTCAAAACTTCCAGATTTGATTAATGGTGTTGCTGCTGTTCGTCATTTGCATTATCGTGTCATCACAGAAACTGGTTTGACGACTGCAGATGAGATGTTGTATCCTGATAACCTTACCTTGGTAGATGATTTGGTGTCATATCATGCTATTGGAGCTCGTTCGGTTGAAGACCAAGAGCACCGCTTTGTTGCCTCTGGAATTGATGCCCCTGCAGGAATGAAAAATCCAACATCTGGTAATTTGAATGTGATGTTTAACGGTATTTATGCTGCACAAAATAAACAAAACTTCATCTACCATAATGCAGAAGTTGAAACTGATGGTAATCCATTGGCGCATGCGATTCTTCGTGGTGCACTAACTGAGCATGGCGAAAATGTGCCAAACTACTATTATGACGACTTGTTGAAAGCAATTGCTCATTACGAAAAAATGGGACTTGAAAATCCATTTATCGTTATCGATACGAACCATGACAATTCTGGTAAACAATATCTTGAACAAATCCGTATTGTACGTCAAACATTGATTAATCGCGACTGGAGTGATAAAATTAACAAGTATGTACGTGGATTCATGATTGAATCTTACTTGGAAGATGGTCGCCAAGATACACCAGAGGTATTTGGAAAATCGATCACAGACCCATGTCTAGGATGGGATAAAACTGAAAAATTGATTCGTGAAATCCATGCAACCTTAAGTCATGATTCTTATGAGGAATTGCTATTCTAATTAATTGAATAACCTATGGGGCTGGGGATTTTTCTCAGCTCCTTAGTTTTGGAAATCATTAAGCGATTAAGCTGATAAGAGTTTTGATTTGGTTTAAAATCGTTTTTCACAAAGGAGACGTATGATTATTGGTCATGGCATTGACTTGCAAGAAATAGATGCAATCAAGCGAGCGTATGAGAAGAATAATAGATTTGCAAAGCGCGTGCTGACAGAAAAAGAATTTCAAGTTTTTTTAGGTTTTAAGGCTGAGAAAAGGCAAATGGAATTTTTGGCAGGACGTTGGGCTGCAAAAGAAGCTTTTGCTAAGGCTATGGGAACTGGAATTGGGACACTTGGTTTTCAAGATATTGAAATCTTGAATAACCAGCTAGGTGCGCCTGAGATTACCCAGTCACCTTTTACTGGTAAATGCTTTATCTCACTTTCTCATACGGGGAATCTTGTGCAAGCCAGTGTTATCTTAGAAGATGATGAGTAACAAATTTTTTGAAAAATGAAAAGTAGGATTAATCGAGAAATTTTTTACTAGCTTTGGAGGAGAAAAAATGATTTCAAGTTTACACCGACCAACAAGAGCCTTAATTGATTTAGGGGCTATTTGTGACAATATTGAGGCGGTTAAAGCTAATATTCCAGAAGGGAAAAAAGCCTTTGCGGTTGTTAAAGCTAATGCTTATGGACATGGTGCTAAAAAGGTTGCGCAAGCAGTGCATCACTTAGTTGACGGTTTTTGTGTGTCAAATGTCGATGAAGCTCTTGAACTTCGTGAAGCAGGTATTGAAGAAACAATCTTAATCTTAGGTGTTATTATGCCTAATGAAGTTGCTCTAGCGCGTGATTATGACATTACCTTAACAGTGGCTAGTCAAGAATGGCTTGATTTGGCAAATGAGCAAGACATCAGTCTTAAAGGGGTTAACGTTCATTTGAAAGTTGATTCTGGTATGGGACGTATTGGTGTGCGTAGTCTTGAAGAAGCTGAAAGCTTAATGGCTAACTTGAAAAAAGCTGGTGCTAATGTGGAAGGTATCTTCACTCACTTTGCTACAGCCGATGAAGCTGATGACACTAAATTTAACGAACAATTGGCATTCTTCACAAATATTGTTAATAACTTGAGTGAAAAACCTGCTCTTGTTCATGCTAGTAACTCAGCAACAAGTATCTGGCACAGCGAAACAATCTTCAATATCGTTCGTCTTGGTATCGTGATGTACGGATTGAATCCAAGTGGAACAGATATTGCTCTTCCATATCCGATTAAACCAGCTCTAGGCTTGGAATCAGCTCTTGTTCACGTGAAAACAATTCCTGCTGGTGCGACTGTTGGTTACGGTGCAACTTACACTGCTCAAAAAGAAGAATATATTGCGACTGTTCCAATTGGTTATGCTGATGGATGGACTCGTGATTTGCAAGGCTTCTCAGTTCTTGTGAATGGACAATTTTGTGAAATCGTTGGGCGCGTGTCAATGGACCAAATCACTATTCGCTTACCAGAAAAATTCCCAATCGGAACTAAAGTAACTTTGATTGGTCAAGAAGGTGACAAGGTTATTTCAGCTACTGATTTGGCTCAAAAACGTGGTACTATCAATTATGAAGTGCTTTGTCTTCTAAGTGACCGTATCCCACGTTTCTATTCAAAATAAGATAAAAAGGATTCTAGATTGTCGTGATTTTCTTACGGCGATTTAGAATCTATTTTTTGTTATAATAGTAGCAAAGTGAGGTCTTATGAATTTACAATCATCAATTGAGGAATTAAAAGGCTTAGGTCCTAAGTCGGCAGAAAAATTCCATAAATTAGATATTTATACGATTGAGGATTTGCTGCTTTATTATCCTTTTCGTTATGAAGATTTTAAGAGCAAGAGTGTTTTAGATTTAGTTGACGGGGAAAAAGCTGTTATTGTCGGAACAGTGGTAACGCCAGCAAATGTCCAATATTATGGCTATAAGCGTAATCGCCTGTCTTTTAAAATCAAACAAGGCGAAGCCGTTATCGCGGTGTCTTTTTTCAATCAGCCTTATTTGGCGGATAAAGTGGAACTTGGCAGTGATGTAGCCATTTTCGGAAAATGGGATGCTCTAAAATCAGCAGTGACTGGTATGAAAATTTTAGCGCAGGTTGAAGATGATATGCAGCCTGTTTACCGTGTGGCGCAGGGTATTTCGCAAAATGCTTTGATTAAAGCTATAAAAGCCGCTTTTGCTCTAGGTGCACAAAATTGGTTGCCTGAGAATCTGCCCCAAGTTTTCTTGGACAAATACCGTTTATTAGGTCGAGCAAGAGCAACAGAAGCCATGCATTTTCCAAAGGATTTAGCAGAATACAAACAAGCCCTTCGTCGTATAAAGTTTGAAGAACTTTTTTATTTTCAAATGAATCTGCAAGCTTTGAAGGCAGATAATAAATCAGAAGCCAATGGTCTTATGATTGCTTACGATGAGCAAAAAGTGACTGATAAAATAGCGAGTCTCCCTTTTGATTTGACGGGTGGGCAAAAGCACAGCCTTAGTGATGTTTTGTCTGATATGCGCTCTGGTGGACATATGAACCGTCTTTTGCAAGGGGACGTTGGTTCTGGTAAAACAGTGGTTGCAAGTCTTGCTATGTATGCGGCTTATACGGCAGGTTATCAGTCAGCCTTGATGGTGCCAACAGAAATCTTGGCTGAACAACATTTTGAGAGTTTAACGCAGCTGTTTCCTGATTTATCCATTGCTATTTTGACATCAGGTATGAAGGCAGCTAATAAAAAAGCCGCTCTTGCTGCGATTGCGGATGGTTCTGTGGACATGATTGTGGGAACGCATGCGCTGATTCAAGATGCGGTGAGCTACCATCGTCTTGGACTTGTTATTACAGATGAGCAGCACCGTTTTGGGGTTAATCAACGTCGTATTTTCCGTGAAAAAGGCGAAAATCCTGATGTGCTTATGATGACAGCGACGCCTATTCCACGTACGCTTGCCATTACTGCTTTTGGTGAAATGGATGTTTCCATTATTGATGAATTGCCTGCAGGGCGAAAACCAATTATCACACGTTGGGTCAAGCATGAGCAGTTGGATGTTGTCCTTGACTGGGTCAAAAAAGAATTGCAAAAAGGTGCGCAAGCCTATGTTATTTCACCTTTGATTGAGGAATCTGAATCTCTTGATCTGAAAAATGCGATTGCTTTGCATGAAGATTTGTCTGAGTATTTTGCGGATTGTGCCAATGTTGCCTTGATGCACGGACGCATGAAAAATGAAGAAAAAGAAGCTATCATGCAAGACTTTAAAGCTCAAAAGAGTCAAGTTTTGGTCTCAACGACAGTGATTGAAGTTGGAGTCAATGTGCCAAATGCAACCATTATGATTATCATGGATGCTGATCGTTTTGGACTTAGTCAGCTGCATCAGCTGCGCGGACGTGTTGGGCGTGGTGATAAGCAATCTTATGCGATTTTGGTTGCTAATCCAAAGACTGAGACAGGAAAAAAACGCATGAAAATCATGACCGAAACCACAGATGGTTTTGTACTGGCTGAAGCTGACCTTAAAATGCGTGGTTCAGGTGAGATTTTCGGAACGCGTCAATCGGGAATTCCAGAATTTCAAGTAGCAGATATTGTGGAAGACTATAATATTTTAGAAGAAGCTAGGCGAGTTGCCAGCCAGATCGTTTCAAATCCAAATTGGCGCCAAGAACCACAATGGCAAATCATCACTCAAAATCTCAAAGACAAAGGTAACTTTGATTAAGGTTTATGAAAGATTTCTACAAGGAAAGCTTAAGCTTTCCTTTTTATAATGGCTTTACCAAATGAAAGATGAGGTAAGCTTATGATAATAAACGTAACTTATAAGATGACATTTGCTAAAAAAATTGACGAGAAACCAGCTTACGGAAAGTAGGCTGAAAAAAGAGGACTCTTTTTTGATAAATGCTATGGCAGTAAAATCCTCAAAAGACATAAGACCATAGTGATAATTGGCTCAGTCGAATGTGACTGGGCTTTTTTTAGTGGCATTTGTTAGGAAAAGCCCTTGATTTTGGATAAAATCGTTAAAAATTACGCAAAAAAATAAAAAAATATCGACTTTCGATAAAAAAGTGTTGCAAAACGAAAAACTTGTGCTATACTAAATATATCGAAAAACGATAAAAGATTTTCGAAAAAGAATAATTTAATATCGCAAAACGGATTTAACAATTGAGCTCAACCACAAATCCAATAGGAAAACATTTTTTAGGAGGTTTATCATGAACACAAAAACTATCGAAAACATCGTCAAAACAGTCGCTAAAGTTGCTATCAATCTTACAAATGTCGTTTTAGTCTTAACAATCCTTGCGGATTTGGTTTCACATGTTTATGGCTACGATACTAAAGCCGTTGGACAATACGGTGTGATTGAATGGGCAATCGGAAAAGATACCAACACTTGCCTAGTAACAGCACTGACAATCTTGACAAACAGTGCCATGATTTACGGATTGACAAAACTCAAACACTTCATTGCAAACTTCACTGTAAAAGAAGTACTAGCTGACAAAACATACCGCTTCTTAAAACAAGCTAGTCTCTACACATTCTTTGTATCATTTCTTCAAAACTTTTTATCAACATCAATGCATCAAGCTCAACTTGTTTTTGATTTTTCAATTTGCGCTTATTTCTGCCTTGCTTTTCTACTTGTTAAATACCTACGTGGATGTCACGTGGCCTAACCCAAGAATCATTGTCATTTTACCAATTATCAATTAACTTTAAGAGGAGATTTATCATGAACACAAAAACTATCGAAACTGCTGCTAAAACTATTGCTAAAATTGCTATCAATATTACTATTGTGAGTCTTGTTTTAATCATTCTTGCTGACTTTGCTTCACATTTTTACGGTTACGATAAAATGGCACTAGGTCAATACGGTATGATTGAGTGGGCAATTAGTAAGAGCCAACATACTTGGGGCATTACATTTTTGACTTGTCTGGTAAATGGTGCCATTATTTACGGACTTACTAAATTAAAAGCTTTCCTTTCTGATTTGACAGTTGCTGATATTCTTTCAGACCGTACTTATAGCTTTTTGAAAAAAGCAACTCTTTACACATTTGTGGTATCAGTTTTCCAAAACATCTTGACAAATGCTTCTAATACAAGTAATATGACAGTTGACTTTTCAGTTTGCGGCTTTTTGGTCCTTGCTGTTGTGATTAGTAAATGGCTTCGCACTCGTCGCTTAGCTTAACGGGAAAATAATTTTAAGGAGACAATCATGAAGAAAACAAACTATAAAGCGTTGAAAGTTGCCAATGTTGTGATTAATATTGCAATCGTCTTAATCGTTTTATCTACAGTAGTTGCTATTTCTCTTTCGTTGACACAACCACATTTGAACTTGATGAATCAAGCTGGAGATGGTTTTTCATTTGATGTTAATATTCCAGAAAAACTTTTGCATTCACCATCATTTCTTAGTTTGTTTGCTGTAAATTCATGCCTTTGGATTGCGCTCCTTGTTTTTGTGAAAATGTTTTTCAAAAATATTATCGATAATAATATTTTTACTCCAGAAAATGTAAAATTGGCACGTTATGTTGAGTACAATTTTATTGCCCTTGCATTTTTAGATAGTTGGTTCCAAAGTTTGTGTTCTGGTTCAGGAGTTTTATCTTTTGTTAACTGGGCTTATCTAGTAGCGGCATTTGTGGTTTGGGTATTTTCAATGATTTTAAGAGAAGCTAATGTCATTGCTGAAGAAAATGAATTTACAATTTAGAGGTAGTCATATGATTCAAATTAATCTTGATGTTGAATTAGCAAAACGAAAAATGAAATCAGGTGAATTAGCTGAACGTATCGGTATTACAAATGCTAATCTCTCTATCCTAAAAACAGGTAAAGCAAAAGCGGTTCGTTTAACGACACTAGATGCTATTTGTCGTGAGTTAGGCTGTCAACCTGGTGATATTTTAGAATACATTCCTGATGAAGAATAGCCGAAGAATGTTGTTTTTAAATTTTCAATTTTAAAACGTATGGTGAAGAAAAATGACAATAATTGAAGTTAAGAATTTAAGTAAAAGATATAAGAAAAATGATTTCTTCTCTTTAAAAAATGCTAATTTCACTATTGAAGAGGGAGATATAGTAGGTTTAGTTGGTAAAAATGGCTCTGGAAAAAGTACTTTACTAAAAATGTTAGCAAAATCTCAAAAGCCAACAGAAGGTACAATTCTTTTTGAAGGTAAGGATATTTTTAAAGAGAATAATATTCTAAAAGATTTTGGAATTATGATAGAACCTGTATTTTTTCCACAGATTAGTGTTGAAGAAAATTTGAAATTATATCTTAAAATTCATAAAAAAGAACAGTGTTTTAACAATATTGAAAAAACATTGAGATTGGTTGGACTTTGGGAAGCCAAGGATAGAAAGCCTATTGATTTTTCTTTTGGAATGAAACAAAGGACTGCTTTAGCATTAGCCCTTGTTACAGAACCTCAATTTGTGTTATTAGATGAACCATTTGTTGGGTTAGATCCAGTTGGTGTAAAAAATTTATTAGAAATTTTAAAACAGTGGTCTAGGGTTAATAAAACCTCAATGATAATATCTAGCCATCAATTGGCAGAATTAGAAGATTTATGTACACGATATCTTTTTATTGATTCTGGTATTGTTAACGATAAAGTAAATACAGAGCAAAAAAGTATCGTGGTGGAGCTAAATAAAGTTGTAAGAGATGAAGATAAGCAATTGATAGATTCAATTGTAAAAATTTCTGGAATAAGACGTGATGGTAATAAACTTGAGATTATCCAAGATATAAATAATGAAGATTTGAATAATGTTTTAGAGCAACTTGCATCTGCAAGATTAATTAAAAATGTTTTATCAAAAAAGGACAGTTTAGAAAGATTATTTTCGGAGGACTAAAAATGAATTACTTGACATTACCTTTTTTTAAAACGTTGTTAAAGAAAAAAGAATCAAGAATTGCTCTTGTATTTAGTCTTTTTCCAATGTTATTGATTGTTGTTGGATTATTTAATACAAACTTTATGAAGCTAAGTGCGCCAGATAATTCTTTGAGTTTCCTTGAATTTTTTAGTGCTGTTTTATCAACACAATATCAAATTACATTACCTTTAATAGTTTTTATTTACATTACAAGTACTATTTTTAGAGATGAGATTACTAGTGGTATTATGTATCTTTATAAAGATGTAAGTAAGAAGGTAATTTTAAATGCAAAATTAAGTGCTATTTTATTATTTCAATTATTATATATTTTAGTAACTTTTCTTTCGTCTTTAATTACTTATTATGTTTACCTAATTTATAAACCTTATACATCTGGTAAATTTTTACCTAATAAAGCTGATGATTTACACTATATATTAGTCAGTATTTTAGGAACTATTTTAGTGTTTTTACTATGTTTAATGGTTGCTAGTTTTGCATCAATTCTTTTGACAAATGGATTTACAATACTAATTGGAATTGTTTTTGCACTCTTCTCATTTATAGCTCCTCATCTTTCTTTACTAAAATATCTTTTTCCCAATGGTTATGTTAATGTATTAGGTCATTTATCTTTTAGTAGTAGTTTATTGCTTCTCACATTATTGTTTGTGTTTTACTATACAATTTTATATGCAATTTCTTTACGTTTGTATAATAAGCTTGAGTATTAGTATAATCGGTAGATATGGTACGAAAAAATACTGGTATTTCATGATAAATAATAAAAAAAGTCAAGTTAATGGTGTAAATTTTTTACCAGTAGCTTTGACTTTTTTTATTTTACCCTTCGATATATTCTTTTAATTCTTGTCCTTTTAGACCTGCATTTAAGGCGATAAGGAGTTTTAAGCGGGCTTTTTGGGCATTGAGTTCTTTGACGAACATAACCCCAGCATTAGCGAGTTGAACGCCGCCTCCTTCGTAGGCATAAACAGGTTCAGCAATACCGTTAAAGCAACGTGAGACAAGGACAACAGGAACTCCTTGCTTGATGAGGTCATAGATTTCTTCAGCAGCGCGTGGTGGCATGTTTCCAGCACCAAGTGCTTCGATGACCACACCTTGAACGTTGCTTGGATTAAGGAAGCTAATGATACCATCGCCACCCATACCAGCATAGGCTCTGATAATTGGAACAGTACCTGAAATATCTTGTAAGTCAAAACGAACACGTGGCTCAGCTGTTCGGAAAAAGAGGATATCGTGTTTCATGATGATGCCTAAGGGTCCATGGATTGGTGTTTTAAAGGTTGAAACGTTAGTAGTATGAGTTTTTGTCACGTATTTTGCCGCGTGAATTTCATCGTTCATGACCACTAAAACGCCTTTACCAACTGCTTTTTCGTGACTCGCAACACGAAGGGCGCTGAGGTAATTGTAAACACCGTCACTCCCTAGTTCATTTGATGAGCGCATGGCACCAGTGAGCACGATTGGGATGTTAGGAACTTCCATGGTATCAAGGAAATAAGCTGTTTCTTCAAGCGTATCAGTACCGTGAGTAATAACAACACCATCGAAATTATCAGCTTCTTCTTTAATTTTTTGGTAAAGTTTTAGCATATGTTTTGGGGTAATGTGCGGGCTAGGCACGTTAAAAAAATCAAGTGCAGTCACTTGAATGTTATCAAGATTGACACCGACATGATTCATCGGATTATCATTTTCTGGGCGGACATGGCCAGCTTCGTCAGCCTGCATTGAAATGGTTCCACCCGTGTGCAAGACAAGGATTTTTTTCATGACAATAAAACTTCCTTTTAAAAATGTGATATAATCTATTTTAACATAAAGAGGGAGGGCGAGAAACGGTTTGGCAATAAAAGCAGTATTTTTTGATATTGATGGGACACTTTTGAATGATCGTAAGAATGTGCAACAATCGACCTTGAAAGCTATTAATAGCTTGAAAAAACAAGGAATTTTTGTGGGAGTGGCAACAGGACGTGGTCCAGGTTTTGTGCAACCATATCTAGAAAATCTTGGTTTGGATTTTGCGATTTCTTATAATGGTCAGTACATTTTTACACGAGATCAGGTGCTTTATCATAATCAAATGGCTGTGTCGACAATTTATCGTCTGATTCGTTATGCCAACGATCATCGCCGTGAAATTTCTCTGGGAACAGCTTCAGGTTTGGTTGGTTCTCGCATTATCAATATGGGGACAAGTCGTTTTGGTCAAGTTGTCAGCACACTTGTTCCGAAACGTTGGGCAAAAGCGGTGGAGCGCAGTTTTAAACACTTTATCCGACGTTTCAAACCACAAAATTTAAATGGGTTATTGGCGATTATGCGTCAACCGATTTATCAAGTGGTATTTGTGGCAACTGAAGGTGAAACAGCCAATATTCAAAATGCTTTTCCTTACATTAAAGTCACACGTAGTAGCCCTTATTCAGCTGATTTGATTTCAAAAGGGCAATCCAAAGTCAAAGGCATTGAGCGAGTCGGTGAGATGTTTGGCTTTAGCCTAGATGAGGTCATGGCCTTTGGGGATTCTGATAATGATATTGAAATGTTATCTGGTGTCGGCACTGGCGTTGCCATGGGAAATGCTATTGAGTCTGTCAAGTCCGTAGCAACTTATACAACAGATACTAACAACAATGATGGTATTTCAAAAGCCTTAGCTCACTACGGTTTGATTCATGTTGAAGTTGGTGAACGCTTTGATAGTCAAGATGACAACTTCAATAAAGTCAAAGATTTCCACCATCAAATGGACGGAGAAACTTGCGAGACACCACGACTTTATGGTGTCGAAGAAGCTGACCATCGCTCAGACTTCAAGGTTGAAGAGATTGTCGAATTCTTGTATGCGACAAGTAAAGGTAATCCACAAGCTTTCCAACAGTCTGTAACCAATTTGCATGAAGCTGTTGATAAAGCTGTGACTAAGATTAAAAGTAAAGAACACCCAGAAACACCGCTTGTCGGTCAGGTGGATGCTCTGACAGATTTATTATACCTGACTTATGGTTCCTTTGTTTTAATGGGAGTTGACCCAAAACCTTTCTTTGATATTGTTCATGAATCAAATATGGGAAAAATCTTCCCTGATGGTCAAGCACACTTTGATCCAGTTACACATAAGATTTTAAAACCAGATGATTGGGAAGAAAAATTTGCACCAGAACCTGCAATTAAACGTGAGCTGGACCGACAAATTCAAAAATCATTAAATCGTAAAAAAAGAAACCAAGCTAGTCATTAGACTAACTTGGCTTTTTTCGTAATTATAGAATAGTTGATTAAAAATTATTATTATTAAAGAGAATTGATATTACTCAAGACTTAGAATGTCTTTTCGCTATCACGAACAACTAGCAAATCGACTTTTGCATGGCGCATAATGTATTCTGATGAAGAACCGATAAGAAGTCGTTCAAAGGTATTAAGACCAGTTGCTCCGACCATAATCAAATCAGCTTTTTCTTTATCAGGAATATCACGAGCTAGGAGTGTTTTTGGATTACCAAATTCAATAACTTGTTTGATTTTAGTCAATCCTTTATCGCGAGCTTGTTTTTCGTAGTCATCCAATACTTCTTTAGCTTCTTGTTCGAGTTTTTCATAGACGTAAGTATCGAAAGTAGCTACGCTTTGCAAAGCGCGTGTATCAATGACATGTGTAAGTAGTAACTCTGCGTTATTGCGAAGTGCAATGTTTACCCCTTTTTCAAAAGCCAATTCTGATTCGTAAGAACCATCAATAGCAATTAGGATTTTTTCATAATGATGTGACATAAGCTGCCTCCTTAATTATGCTAGCAAGAGCGTAAAAGTGAGCGAAAACGTAGACTGGTAAGAAATCTTGGTTTTTATCGAGAACTAAGGTTAGTTATCCGTCAGCTGTTAGTAAGTTAACAGCCTTGCGCATTCCAAACTTCCTGCCCATATCAATAATTTTAATAAGCTAGTCGGGATAAGATAATCAAACGTTAACCGCTTACAATTATCATAAGAAATATCCCTAAAATTATTATACTCTATTTGGTTGAAAAATGAAAGCGTTTAAGGAATTTTTCTGAATATTTTTGCTATAATGGTAAAAGTGAGGAAAAGTATGATTAAAGATATAAAATCGGTTTTAAAAGATTTGAATCAACACAAGTATATTTATGTCTTAAGAACAAGTATTCTCCAGTTTTTAATGACGACAATTGGCGCTTATGGATTGTCCCTTATTTTAAGAGTTATCTTGATTAGTTCAAATATTCCAGGAATGACAACGGATAATATCGTAAGCTTTTTAACGAATCATCTAACTCTAGCTGTCCTTTTTGTGTATTTTTTGTTGCTCGCATTCTTGGTTTATCTAGAATTCTCTTTATTAGTAGAAATCATTGAGTGTAAGGAAGCTAAATTAGGAGTGGGACTTTCTTATTTTAAGGAAAGAAGCTATCATTTTTTAAAATCTATTTCAGGTTGGCATTTTTTAGCTTTTCTCTTCTATTTGATATTAACAATTCCCTTTGTAGAATTTTTGGTGTCATCAGCTTTGTTAGAAAATCTTTATATTCCTAATTTTATTTCTGGAGAGCTGGTGAAGTCCACAAATGGAAAAATAATTTATTTTGGATTATATGCTATCTTTGCTTACCTCAATCTTCGTTTTATCTACGCCCTTCCTTTGGCGGTGACTAAGAAAGACAATCGCTTTGCGGTTGCATTGAAAGAATCTTGGTGGTTGACTAGGGGAACGAAAATCTTTCGAGTGTTGGGCTTTGCTTCTGTTATTTTAATTATCGTGGCTATTATCAGCCTTTTAAGTGCTGCGGGAATTGGCTTATCAGCTTTGGTTGATGGCAGTGAGAAGACTTTTTGGGTTGAGACGCTATTTTTATCATTTGTTTGGGGTGTTCTTTTTGCAGGACGTTTGGTCTTCAAGTTAGCTTTTCTTTCCTATTTATTAAAAGGTTTTGACGACGAAGCTTCTCAAAAGCTGCCGATAAAAGAAAATAAAAAGCAACATCGCATGTTAGCTTTGACTGGACTTTTACTAGTTATTGGTGGTATTAATTTTACATACAACGCTTTGAAAGCTTCTGGAGGACCTTCAAAAAACTTATCCGTTATCGGACACAGAGGCATGGTTTCTCAAGGTGTTGAAAATTCTTTAGAGTCTTTAGAAGCAGCTGCCAAGGCAGGGGCGACTTATTCAGAATTAGATATTATCTTATCAAAAGATGGCCATTTTATTGTCAGTCATGATGATAATCTTAAACGTCTGACAGGGAAAAATATTACGATTTCTCAATCTCAAGCTGAAGATATCCTTGGTTTGAAGATAAAACAAAATGGTCATGAGTCACACTTGGTTTCTTTTGAAGACTATGTGGCTAAGGCGAAACAACTAGGTATTAAGTTGTTGGTGGAGTTAAAACCAACTGGAAATGAACCTGACAATTATGAGCAACTCTTTGTGGATAAAATGAAGGAGTTGCATGTTGCCTCTTCTTATCTGGTTATGTCATCTGACTTGAAAACCATTGAGAAGGTCAAAAGGCTTGATTCTGCTATTCAGTCTGGTCACACCATTTCCTTCCAACTGGGTGATTTTACAAGTCAAAAAGTGGATTTTTATGCAATTGAAGACTTCTCTTACAATGAACTTCTAGCGCGTAAAGCTCACCAAAATGGTAAGAAAATCTACGTCTGGACAATCAATTCTAGAGACGATATTGAAAGGTACTTAGAAACGAGTACAGACGGCGTTATTACAGACTATACAGCTAGCGTTCGGAAAATTGAAAAAGAGCTGGCAGCTGATGACAGTTATCTTGATTATTTTTTACGATTAACGAACCTTTCTTGGATTGAAAAATTATAAAGGAAAGTTTATAATGTTTGAAACGAGGTAAAATCTATGAAAATATTTGATAAATCTTCAAAGCTAGAACATGTTGCATACGATATTCGTGGGCCAATTCTTGATGAAGCCAATCGTATGATTGCTAACGGTGAGAAAATTCTTCGCCTTAATACCGGAAACCCAGCTGCCTTTGGTTTTCAAGCGCCAGATGAGGTTATCCGTGACTTGATTGCTCACGCTCGTAATAGTGAAGGGTATTCTGATAGTAAAGGGATTTTTTCTGCTCGTAAAGCTATCATGCAATACTGTCAGTTAAAAGGATTTCCACATGTGGATATCGATGATATTTATCTAGGAAATGGTGTCTCTGAGCTTATCTCAATGTCACTTCAAGCCCTTCTTGATGATGGTGATGAAGTCTTGGTGCCAATGCCTGATTACCCATTATGGACAGCTTGTGTCAGCCTTGCTGGGGGAAATGCCGTGCATTACCTTTGTGATGAACAAGCTAATTGGTATCCTGATATTGATGATATCAAATCCAAAATCACATCAAATACCAAAGCCATTGTCATCATTAATCCAAATAACCCAACAGGTGCTTTGTATCCCGATGACCTTTTGAAAGAAATCGTGGAAATTGCTCGTCAAAATGACTTGATTATTTTTGCAGATGAAATCTATGACCGTTTGGTTATGGATGGCAAAAAACATACTGCCATTGCTAGCTTAGCACCAGATGTTTTCTGTGTGTCAATGAATGGTTTATCAAAATCACACCGAATTTGTGGTTTTCGTGTTGGTTGGATGGTCCTATCAGGTCCAAAACAAAACGTTAAAGGGTACATTGAAGGACTTAACATGTTAGCCAATATGCGTCTTTGCGCAAATGTCTTAGGACAAAATGTTGTTCAGACTTCTCTAGGTGGTTATCAATCAGTCGATGAACTTTTGATTCCTGGTGGTCGTATCTATGAACAACGTAACTTCATTTATAAAGCAGTAAATGAAGTCCCTGGTTTGTCTGCAGTGAAACCAGAAGCAGGACTTTACATTTTCCCTAAAATCGACCGTGACATGTATCAAATTGATGACGATGAACAGTTCTGTTTAGAACTGCTAAAACAAGAAAAAGTCATGTTGGTTCCAGGTAAAGGTTTCAACTGGAATGAACCTGACCACTTCCGAATTGTCTATTTGCCACGTGTTGAAGAATTAGCTGAGGTTCAAGAGAAGCTAACACGCGTTCTTAGTCAGTACAAACGTTAAGGATTAATTCATTAGAATGATATCGCTTTTTTAGCTTGATAAGGCTTTAAAAGCGAACGTTCTAATGAATTTTTTTAATTAAATTCAGGTTAAAAAGTATCCGCTTACAAAAATGTCAGAAGATACAGAAATTTTCTGATAATTGTTTGCAAAATAAGGGTTCCTTTGATATAATTGTAACGCAAATAACGCAAAGGAAGTAGAAAATGCCGAATTTATTAGAAAAAACACGTAAGATTACATCAATTTTGCAACGCTCTGTTGACAGCCTAGATACTGAATTGCCATATAACACAATGGCCGCTCAACTTGCTGACATTATTGATTGTAACTCTTGCATCATCAATGGGGGAGGAACCCTTCTTGGTTATGCAATGAAATACAAAACTAATACTGACCGTGTTGAGGAATTCTTTCAAGCAAAACAATTCCCAGAAAGTTATGTAAAAGCAGCTAGTCGTGTTTACGATACTGAAGCTAACTTGTCTGTAGATAATGATTTGACAATTTTCCCAGTTGAATCAAAAGATATCTATCCTGATGGATTGACAACAATCGCCCCAATTTATGGTGGTGGTATGCGCCTTGGTTCTCTTATCATCTGGCGTAACGATGAAGAATTCTCAGAAGACGATTTGATCCTTGTTGAAATCGCCTCTACAGTAGTTGGTATTCAATTGCTTAATCTTCAAACTGAAAATCTTGAAGAAACAATCCGTAAACAAACAGCCGTTAACATGGCTATCAACACACTTTCATATTCTGAAATGAAAGCTGTATCTGCTATTTTAGGTGAATTGGACGGAACTGAAGGTCGCTTGACTGCGTCAGTTATCGCTGACCGTATCGGTATCACACGTTCAGTTATCGTTAATGCCCTTCGTAAATTGGAATCAGCAGGTATCATCGAAAGTCGTTCATTGGGTATGAAAGGTACATACCTTAAAGTCATCAATGAAGGTATCTTCGACAAATTAAAGGAATATAATTAATGACAAAAGCTCTTATTTCAATTGATTATACCTACGATTTTGTAGCTGACGATGGTAAATTGACTGCTGGAAAACCAGCGCAAGCTATTGAAGATGATATTGTCCGAGTAACTAAAGAAGCGTATGAAGCTGGAGACTATATCTTCTTTGCCATTGATGCTCATGATGAGGGTGATGATTTTCATCCAGAAGCAAAATTGTTCCCGCCACATAATATCAAGGGGACAAGTGGACGTGATTTGTATGGTAAACTAGCCGACTTGTATGAAACAATCCAGTCAGATCAACGTGTCTTTTGGATGGATAAACGTCATTATTCAGCTTTTTCAGGGACTGATTTAGATATTCGACTACGTGAACGTCGTGTCACAACAGTAGTTTTGACAGGTGTTCTAACGGATATTTGTGTATTACACACAGCTATTGATGCCTATAATCTTGGGTATGATATTGAGATTCCTGCTGCGGCAGTAGCGAGCTTAACACAAGAAAATCATCAGTTTGCTTTAAATCATTTCAAAAATGTTTTAGGTGCAAAGATTATTTAAGTTGAAAGAAGTGGATGACCACTTCTTTTTTTGCTTTAGAAGAAAAGTGTGAAAAATTCTCTGGAAAGAGCTTTCTCCCTTTCTTTTACATGTTAAAGAAAAGTAAAATATGGTATAATTTTAGGGACTATGTTGTAAATTTGGTTTACGATTTAATTTAATCAAGGAGAGATAGAGATGAAAATTTCTGAAGAAGAAGTTCGTCATGTAGCAAATCTGTCAAAATTGTCATTTTCTGAAGAAGAAACAACAGAATTTGCGACAACTTTGTCTAAGATTGTCGATATGGTAGAACTCTTGAACGAAGTTGATACAGAGGGTGTCCCTGTAACAACGACAATGGCAGATCGTAAGACTGTTATGCGTGAAGATGTGGCAGTAGCTGGTGACGATCGCGATGAGCTCTTTAAAAACGTGCCTCAATCTGAAAATTACTATATTAAAGTTCCTGCTATCTTAGAAGACGGAGGAGATGCATAATGTCATTTAATACAAAATCAATTGATGAGTTGCACAATCTTCTTGTCAATAAAGAAATCTCAGCAGTTGAATTAACAAAAGCAACACTTGAAGATATTAAAGAACGTGAAGCAGCTGTTGATTCATTCATCACTGTTTCTGAAGAAGCTGCGCTTGCACAAGCAAAAGCTATCGATGAAAAAGGAATCGATGCTGATAATGTGATGTCTGGTATTCCTTTGGCTGTTAAAGATAACATTTCAACACGTGGTATTTTGACAACTGCAGCATCTAAAATGCTTTATAACTATGAACCAATTTTTGATGCGACTGCTGTTGAAAAACTTTACGGTAAAGATATGGTGGTTATCGGTAAAACAAACATGGACGAATTTGCTATGGGTGGTTCTACTGAAACATCATACTTCAAGAAAACTAAAAATGCTTGGGATCAAACTAAAGTTCCTGGTGGATCATCTGGTGGTTCTGCAACTGCAGTAGCATCAGGTCAAGTTCGTTTGTCACTTGGTTCTGATACTGGTGGTTCTATTCGCCAACCTGCAGCCTTCAATGGTGTCGTTGGTTTGAAACCAACTTACGGACGTGTTTCACGTTTTGGTTTGATTGCATTTGGTAGCTCACTTGACCAAATTGGTCCATTTGCCCAAACTGTTAAAGAAAATGCGCAATTGTTGAACGTTATTGCTGGTCATGATGCTAAAGATGCGACATCATCTAACCGTGAAGTTCCTGATTTTACTGGTAAAATCGGTCAAGATATTAAAGGCATGAAGATTGCCCTTCCAAAAGAATATCTTGGTGAAGGTATCGACCCAGAAGTTAAAGAAACAATTCTAAACGCTGCTAAACACTTTGAAAAACTTGGTGCTACTGTTGAAGAAGTTAGTCTTCCACACAGTAAATACGGTGTAGCAGTTTACTATATCATCGCGTCATCAGAAGCTTCTTCAAACTTGCAACGTTTCGATGGTATTCGTTATGGTTACCGCACTGAAAACTACAACAACCTTGAAGACATCTACGTGAACACTCGTAGTGAAGGATTTGGTGATGAAGTGAAACGTCGTATCATGCTTGGTACATTTAGCTTGTCATCAGGTTACTATGATGCTTACTTCAAAAAAGCTGGTCAAGTTCGTACATTGATTATTCGTGACTTCGAAAAAATCTTTGCTGACTACGACCTTATCTTAGGTCCAACAGCTCCAAGCGTAGCCTTTGGTTTAGATACTCTTAACCACGATCCTGTTTCTATGTATTTGGCTGATATTTTGACAATTCCTGTAAACTTGGCTGGTCTTCCAGGTATTTCAATTCCTGCAGGATTTGCTCAAGGTCTTCCAGTTGGTATGCAATTGATTGGTCCTAAATACAGCGAAGAAACAATCTATCAAGCAGCCGCTGCTTTTGAAGCAACAACTGATTATCATAAACAACAACCCGTTATTTTTGGAGGTGACAAATAATGAACTTTGAAACAGTCATCGGGCTTGAAGTCCACGTTGAGTTAAATACTAATTCAAAGATTTTTTCACCGACATCAACACATTTTGGTAACGACCAAAATACCAACACAAACGTTATCGACTGGTCATTCCCAGGTGTTCTTCCTGTTATGAATAAAGGTGTTATCGACGCTGGTATTAAAGCAGCACTAGCCCTTAACATGGACATTCACCAAAACATGCACTTTGACCGTAAAAACTATTTCTATCCTGATAATCCAAAAGCTTACCAAATTTCACAATTTGATGAACCAATTGGATACAATGGTTGGATTGAAATTGAACTTGAAGATGGTTCAACTAAGAAAATTCGTATCGAACGTGCTCACTTGGAAGAAGATGCTGGTAAAAACACTCACGGTACTGATGGTTACTCATATGTTGACCTTAACCGTCAAGGTGTGCCACTTATCGAAATCGTATCTGAAGCTGATATGCGTTCGCCAGAAGAAGCATATGCTTACCTAACTGCTCTTAAAGAAGTTATCCAATACACTGGTATTTCTGACGTTAAGATGGAAGAAGGTTCTATGCGTGTGGATGCCAACATTTCTCTTCGCCCTTATGGTCAAGAAGAATTTGGTACAAAAGCTGAGTTGAAAAACTTGAACTCATTTAACAATGTGCGTAAAGGACTTATCTACGAGCAAAAACGTCAAGCGCAAGTGCTTCGTTCAGGTGGTCAAATCCAACAAGAAACTCGCCGTTACGATGAATCAACTGGTGAAACAATCTTGATGCGTGTCAAAGAAGGTGCATCAGATTACCGTTACTTCCCAGAACCAGATCTACCACTTTACGAAGTGTCTGACGAATGGATTGAAGAAATGCGTCAAACTCTTCCAGAGTTTCCAAAAGAACGTCGTGCTAAATACATTAATGAATTTGGCTTGACAGCTTACGATGCTGCTCAATTAACTGCAACAAAAGCAACTTCTGATTTCTTTGAAAGTGCAGTAGCTCTTGGTGGTGATGCTAAACACGTTTCTAACTGGTTGCAAGGTGAAGTGGCTCAATTCCTTAACAGCGAAAACAAAACACTTTCTGAAATCTTGTTAACACCAGAAAACCTTGTTGAAATGCTTGCTATCATTGCTGATGGTACCATTTCATCAAAAATTGCCAAGAAAGTCTTTGTTCACTTGGCTAAAAATGGTGGTTCTGCGCGTGAATACGTTGAAAAAGCTGGTTTGGTTCAAATTTCTGACCCTGCAGTGCTTATTCCAATTATCCACCAAGTCTTTGAAGACAATGAAGCTGCCGTTGCTGACTTCAAATCAGGTAAACGTAATGCTGATAAAGCCTTCACTGGATTCTTGATGAAAGCCACAAAAGGTAAAGCTAACCCACAAGTTGCTCTTAAATTGTTGGCACAAGAGTTGGCAAAATTGAAAGAAGACTAAAATCATTTAAAATCATCCTTCGGGGTGATTTTTTTATTCCATATAGCATGGTTTGACAATCTAGTCGGAGAAGTATTAAAGCTATTTTTAATTTATTTTACTCCCCTTTTTAATCTCCAAAAATAATAGAATTTTTAGAAAGATTACTTTACAAAAAGTGTCATAAATGGTGTGTTTTCTAGCTGGTAAATGTGTTATACTTGGAGCTGAATTTTATTTGGTAAGGTAGATGGAGTTAAGATGAATAAGATGTTTAAGGGAACTATTATGGTTCTTATTGCAGGGATATTCTGGGGGATTTCTGGGATTTCAGGGCAATATTTGATGGCTCATGGAATGAATGTCGACTTATTGTCTTGTGTGCGTTTAATTACAGCTGGTGTGATAATGACGACTATTGCAGCACTCAATCAGCGTGAGACGTTTTTGAAGGCTGTGACGTCATTAAAAGCACTTGGTGGTATTGCCATTTTTTCACTGATTGGGCTTGTGATGAATCAGTATGCTTATCTAAGAGCAATTGAAAGCACAAATGCAGGGACAGCAACGGTTATACAGTATATGGCGCCAATTCTTGTTTTGGCCTATGTCTCTTTGAGAAAGAAACAACTGCCAAGAGGAAGTGAAATATTGGCGATTATCTTAGCGGTTTTAGGAACTTTTATCATTGCAACGCATGGGCGCCTTGATGGGCTAGCTATCACACCATGTGGCTTTGCTTGGGGATTGTTTTCAGCGGTAACTTATTCGTTTTATATTATTTTACCGGCGAAATTAATTCGTGAGTATGGTAGCTTCACAGTGATTGGTCTTGGCATGATTATGGGTGGAATTGTTTTTCCGATTTTGGTACATCCATGGCAATACACTCTGGTTCTAAATACTGGAAATTTAGTTGGATTATTTGGAATCATCATTGTCGGTACGGTTTTTGCTTATAGTCTATTTTTAAGGGGAACAGCTATCGTTGGTGCGGTTAAAGGAAGTTTGCTTGCTTGTGTAGAACCAATTTCTTCAGTTTTCTTCTCTTTGACTATTATGCATGAAGTCTTTTATCCGATGGATTTTCTAGGAATGATTTTTATTGTCGGAGCGGTTCTATTAATTTCTTTACGCGATTTGGTTGTAGTGAAAAAACAATTGCATTAACAATTTCATTAAAGAGTGGTTTTCCACTCTTTTTTATTAAATTAAGGTATTATCCAATTCGCCATATTGGTCTAAATATGTTAAAATAAATAGTAAAATATATTTTTTTGGAGAGTAATTTGAGTATAGACGATTATAGGCCGACCTTCGTGGTTGAGGCAGTTTATGATTTAAAAGCAGATGATTTGTTGCGACATGGGATTCATGCCGTTTTAGTTGACTTAGATAATACACTAATTGCATGGAATAACCCAGATGGAACACCAGAAGTTAGGGCATGGTTGGATGAAATGACCATGGCTGATATTTCTGTGGTTGTCGTATCAAACAACAGTTATTCACGTGTTGATCGTGCGGTATCACGCTTTGGTGTGGACTTTGTTAGCCGTTCAATGAAACCTTTCACACGTGGTATTAATAAAGCCATCAAGCGTTATGGATTTGACCGTGATGAAGTTATCATGGTTGGTGACCAGTTGATGACAGATATTCGCGCTGCGCATCGTGCAGAGATTCAATCTGTTTTGGTGAAACCTTTGGTTAAATCTGATGCTTGGAATACTAGAATTAATCGTTGGCGTGAACGTCGTGTTTGGGCTAAACTTGAAGAAAAATACGGAAAAATCCAATATCAAAAAGGAATTTAATGGAAGAATTATTATGTATTGGCTGCGGAGCCAAAATTCAAACAGAAGATAAAGAACAAGCAGGATACACACCGAAAGCAGCTCTTGAAAAAGGCTTAGAAACAGGTGAATTGTATTGTCAAAGATGTTTTAGATTACGTCACTACAATGAAATCACTGACGTGCACATTACTGATGACGAATTCTTGAAACTTCTTCACGAAGTTGGGGATAGTGATGCACTTGTGGTTAACGTTGTGGATATCTTTGATTTTAATGGGTCAGTTATCCCAGGTTTGTCACGTTTTGTATCTGGCAATGATGTTCTTCTTGTCGGAAATAAAAAAGACATTTTGCCAAAATCAGTTAAGACTGGTAAAGTCACTCAATGGTTGACTGAGCGTGCCCACGAAGAAGGTCTTCGTCCAGTCGATGTTATCTTGACTAGTGCGCAAAATCATCAAGCCATTAAAGATTTGATTGAAAAAATTGAAAAATTGCGCAAAGGTCGTGATGTCTACGTCGTTGGTGTTACAAACGTTGGTAAATCAACTCTTATCAATGCAATCATCAAAGAAATTACAGGTGAAAAAGACATTATCACAACATCACGTTTCCCTGGAACAACGCTTGATAAGATTGAAATTCCACTTGATGATGGTTCTTACATTTTTGACACACCAGGTATCATTCACCGTCACCAAATGGCGCACTATCTTGGCGACAAGAATCTAAAATACATCAGCCCGAAAAAAGAAATCAAACCAAAAACTTACCAACTTAATCCAGAACAAACTTTGTTCTTGGCTGGTTTGGGTCGATTTGATTTTATTTCAGGTGACAAACAAGGTTTCACAGCTTATTTTGATAATAATTTGAAATTACACCGTACTAAATTAGCTGGTGCCGATGCCTTTTACGACAAACACGTTGGTAGTCTTTTGACACCACCAAGTGATAAAGAATTGGCTGAGTTTCCAAAATTGGTCCGTCATGAATTTACCATCAAAGATAAAATGGATGTGGTTTATTCAGGACTTGGTTGGATTCGTATTAAAGCCTCACAAGCTAATCCAGTGAAGATTGCAGCTTGGGCACCAGAAGGTGTGGCTGTTATTCTTCGTAAAGCGTTGATTTAAGGAAAATAAAAAGAAAGGAAGTTCAAGTCAATTTTACTTGATTTGAGCCTGGGCTAGCAATCAGATGACTATCTAGTGACATCTGCTTTTGAGAATGCCCTTAGAGTTATAGATATGTTAACATCAAAACAACGTGCTTTTTTGAAATCACAAGCACACTCAATGAAACCAATTGTGCAAATTGGGAAAAACGGTCTTAACGACCAAATTAAAACAAGCGTCCGCAATGCATTGGATGCGCGTGAATTAATCAAAGTCACTCTTCTTCAAAATACTGATGAAGACATCCATGAAGTGGCTGAAATCTTGGAAGATGAGATTGGTTGCGATACTGTCCTTAAAATCGGACGTATCATCATTCTTTACAAAGAATCATCTAAAAAACAAAACCGTAAAATCTCACCAAAAGTAAAAGAATTGAATAAATAGTCTGTTTTTAACGGGCAATGTAGTTGAATGAGCTTGGTAGGTAATACCTAGCTCGGAGGTAGTCGTATGGCATTAGAATTAGTTACTCCATTTACCAAAGTGGAACTGGAGAAAAAAGAAAAAGATAAAAATCGTAAGCAAATTGGTATTTTGGGCGGCAATTTTAACCCTGTTCACAATGCTCACTTAGTTGTTGCTGACCAAGTCCGCCAACAATTGTGTTTGGACAAAGTTCTTCTTATGCCCGAATATGAGCCACCACATCTTGATAAAAAAGAAACGATTGATGAAAAACACCGCTTGAAAATGCTTGAGTTAGCAATTGAGGGTGTTGAAGGTCTGGATATTGAAACAATCGAATTAGAGCGTAAAGGTATCAGCTACACTTACGATACCATGAAACTTTTAATCGAAAAAAATCCAGATGTGGATTATTATTTCATTATCGGTGCTGATATGGTTGATTACCTTCCAAAATGGTATAAGATTGATGAATTGATTAAAATGGTCCAATTCGTTGGTGTGCAACGTCCTAAATACAAAGCAGGAACATCATATCCTGTCATCTGGGTAGATGTGCCAATGATGGACATCTCATCAAGTTTAGTTCGTCATCATTTTGAAATTGGTTGTCGTCCAAACTTCTTGACGCCACCTGCTGTTATCGACTACATTGAGAAAGAAGGTCTTTACCGTGACCTATGAGACATACACAGCGGGAATCGAACGTGCTGAGCTTTTAGAAAAAGTTGCATCAGCCATGAGCGAGAAACGTTTTAAACACGTCCTTGGTGTGGAAAAATCAGCGATTGAACTAGCCGAGCGTTATGGCTATGACACTGAAAAAGCTGGACTAGCTGGTTTGATTCATGATTATGCCAAGGAACTTTCTGATCAAGAATTTTTAGACTTGATTGACAAGTATAATCTTGACCCAGAACTCAAAAAATGGGGCAACAATGTCTG
Organism: Streptococcus sp. TATVAM-FAB8; assembly: GCF_046592795.1. Classification (NCBI taxonomy): domain Bacteria; kingdom Bacillati; phylum Bacillota; class Bacilli; order Lactobacillales; family Streptococcaceae; genus Streptococcus; species Streptococcus sp. TATVAM-FAB8. The sequence continues at coordinate 287,540 of NZ_JAWVPQ010000001.1, read as the reverse complement.
GCATGGCATGGTTGGTATTTACAAGATTCAAGAAGACTTGGGTGTGACAGATAAGGAAATCTTGCGTAGTATTGAAACACATACCGTTGGTTCAGGTGACATGTCACTGCTTGATAAAATTATCTATGTCGCTGATTACATCGAGCCAGGGCGTCGCTTTCCTTTGGTGGAAGAAGCGCGTGTGATTGCCAAAGAATCGCTTGATAAGGCAGTGGCTTATGAAACGGTTCATACCGTTGAGCACCTTGCACACCAAGCCTTTCCAATTTTCCCACAAACCATCGAAACCTATAACGCTTATGTGGGGTATATGAGGTCTGATAAATGAAAACTGCTTTGCTAGTCGTTGATATTCAAAATGATTTGATAGAAGCTAGACCGTATGCAGTTGATAACTGCTTGTCTGTCTGGCAAAAAGCAATCGCCACTTGTCGTGAGAAAAACATTGAGGTGATTTACGTCCGTCACAATGACGACGAACTACTAACAGGAAGTCATGGCTGGGAAATCTACGACGGTGTTGCTTCGAAAGCGGGAGAAAAAATCTTTGATAAGCAATATAATAGTGCTTTTAAAGAAACCTCACTACAAGAATATCTGGCTAGCCAAGCGTTTAGTCATTTAGTGATTATCGGAATGGCAACTGATTACTGTATTGATACGACTGTTAAGGTGGCATTTGAACTAGGGTATCAAGTGACTATTCCAAAGAATGGAACGACTACTTTTGATAGTGATTTCCTGACAGCAAAGCAACTACAAAAACATTACGAAGCTATTTGGCATAATCGATTTGCCAAGGTAAAGACGATAGAAGAAATATTGAAAGAGGATTTATATTGACTAAAGAAGAACTTTTAGCTGTTGTTGTGAAAGCAGCTGATGAGAAACGTGCAGAAGATATGGTCGTTTTGGACCTTTACGGATTGACTAGTGTGACTGACTATTTTGTGGTCGTTAGCGCTATGAACACTCGTCAATTGGACGCTATTGCAGAAAACATCCGTGAAAAGGTTAAAGAAGCAGGTGGCGACGCTAGCCATGCTGAAGGTGATAGCCGTACTGGTTGGGTACTACTTGACCTTAACGACGTTGTTGTTCATATCTTCTCAGAAGACGAACGCGAACACTACAACATCGAAAAATTGTGGCACGAAGCACCTATGGTCGATGTGTCAGAATATCTTGCTTAAGGATAATCTTACCTTGCCTTGCCATTTGGCAAGGTTTTTGAAACTTGAAGAGAAACGAAAATGAACAAAAACTACGAAAAATTTGCAGCGGTTTATGATGCCATCATGGACGACAGCCTTTATGATAAATGGACAGACTTTTCGCTCCGCCATTTTCCAAAAGATAAGAAAAAACTCTTGGAATTAGCTTGTGGAACTGGGATTCAGTCAGTACGCTTTTCTAAAGCTGGCTTTGACGTGACAGGGCTTGATTTGAGCGAGGATATGCTTGAAATCGCAAGAAAACGTGCAACAGCTGCTGGTGAAGCTATCGAATTCAAACAAGGTAACATGCTTGATTTGTCGCAAGCTGGCAAATACGACTTGGTGACATGTTACTCAGATTCTATCTGTTATATGGCTGATGAAGTTGAAGTCGGTGATGTCTTCAAACAAGTCTACGACAGCTTAAATGACGGCGGTGTCTTCATCTTTGATGTGCACTCAACTTACAAAACTGATACTGTCTTTCCTGGTTATTCTTACCACGAAAATGCGGAAGAGTTTGCCATGGTCTGGGACACGTACGCTGATGACGCACCGCACTCAGTTGTCCACGAATTGACATTCTTCTTGCAAGACGAAGACGGACGCTTTACACGCTACGACGAAGTCCACGAAGAACGCACTTACGAAGTCTTGACTTACGATATCCTCTTGGAACAAGCAGGCTTCAAATCATTCAAACTCTACGCTGATTTCGAAGACAAAAAACCACGCAAAAAATCAGAACGCTGGTTCTTTGTGTGCCAGAAGTAGGGGAGAGTTTTCTCTAAGGAGCACAACATGACTATCACTGGTATCGTTGCTGAGTTTAATCCTTTTCATAATGGGCATGAGTATTTGTTGTCACAGGCTGAAGGGGTAAAGGTTGTTGCCATGTCTGGGAATTTTGTGCAGCGTGGTGAGCCTGCGATTGTGGATAAGTGGACGCGCGCGGAAATGGCTCTGAAATGCGGTGCAGATTTGGTGGTTGAATTGCCATTTTTGGTGGCTGTTCAGTCAGCAGACTACTTTGCTCAAGGTGCGGTGGACATTTTAGAGCGCCTTGGTGTGGATAACTTGGCATTTGGAACGGAAGAAAATCTGGATTATCAACACTTTTCACAGATTTATGCGGATAATCAACAGAAAATGGAGGATTACTTGCAAAATTTGCCAGATAATTTGTCTTATCCACAGAAAACGCAGAAAATGTGGGAGACATTTGCTGGTGTCAACTTCACAGGCAACACGCCAAATCATATTTTGGGGCTTTCTTATGCTAAAGCTTGCGCAGGAAAATCAATCAAGCTTAGCCCAATCATGCGTCAGGGAGCAGGTTATCACTCGCTTGATACTGATGTGGCTTTTGCCTCTGCGACAAATCTGCGTATCCACAGGCAAGACAAAGATTTTGTGGACAAATTCATGCCGCAAGCTGACCTTTTCCTAGGCGCTCCTCAGGTGACTTGGGATGATTACTTCCAATTTCTTAAGTATCAAATCGTGACAAACCCTGATTTGACAAGGATTTTCCAGGTTAATGAAGAGTTAGCTAGCCGTATCCGCTCAGCTATTAGGAGCGTAGCGACTGTGGACGAATTGGTGGATAAAGTCGCCACGAAACGTTACACGAAGGCTCGAATCCGTCGCATTTTGGCTTACATCTTGGTCGGAGCTGTGGAAAAGCCATTGCCAGAAGCGGTACATGTGCTTGGATTTACCGAAAAAGGGCAAAAACACCTTAAAACGGTGAAAAAGTCTGTGGATATCGTCGCTCGCATCGGTGCAAAACCGTGGGATGCGGTGACGCAACAAGCTGACCAAGTCTATCAACTTGGAAATTCACAGATTCAAGAACAAACTTGGGGAAAAGTTCCAGTGAGAATTGATAAGTAAACGTTTACAAACAAAAAACTTCATTTTTTCTCTTGACCCTAACGTAACGTTATAGTCTATACTTATCATCGAGAGGAGTTAGTACATGAAAACAGTAAAAGAGATGAGTCAGATATCAGGCATTAGCGTGCGTACCTTGCATTATTATGACCAGATTGGTCTTTTAAAACCATCCTTTATCGGAGAAAATGGCTACCGCTTTTATGATAAGCAAGCCTTTGAACGCTTGCAAGAAATCCTTTTGTTTCGTGAGCTAGAATTTCCTCTTAAAAAAATAAAGGAAATCCTGTCGGACCCAAGCTATAACAAAGAAGAAGCTTTATCTGAGCAGATAAAATGGCTCGAGTTGAAAAAAGAGCATTTGGAAAAGGTTATTTCTCATGCTAAGTCCTTACAGGAAAATGGAGAAAACATGATGACATTCACAGCTTATGACAAGTCGGATTTGGAAGCTTTCCAAAAAGAAGCTAAAGAACATTGGGGAACAACGGAAGCTTATCAAGCATTTGAAAAAAATCCACAGACTAATTTTTCGGTCATTACGGAAGAAATGGCAGCGATAATGAGAGACTTTGCAAAGCTAAAAGAGCATTCTCTTTCTGATAGCAAGGTTCAAAAACAAGTTGAAACTTTACAAAGCTATATTAGTGAGCATTTTTACCCATGTGATATGGAGATTTTATCAGGTCTGGGGCAAATGTATATTGAGGATAATCGTTTCACAACTTTTATCGACAAAGCGGCAGGTCAAGGAACAGCTAGTTTTGTTAGCTCTGCTATTGCAGAATATGTCAAAAATAGATAATTTTAAAACCAAACTTTGAGAAAATCAGCCGATTAGAATCACAAAATAAGCGCTTACAAAAATGGACTAAAAACTGGGCTTTTGTTGAGCTCAGTTTTCGCTTTTAATTTTTAGGAACATTTTACACAGCCTTGTCAAAGTGCTATAATAAAAAGGATTACGAATTTAGCTTTGCTAATTCAGTAGTTCAATGATTTGGCTATTTTATTGGTCAAATCACTTAATCATGCTAAAATAAATAATAATCTTTACAAAGGAGACTACCCATGGGACGTAAGTGGGCCAATATTGTTGCCAAAAAAACTGCCAAAGATGGTGCTAACTCAAAAGTTTACGCTAAATTTGGTGTTGAAATCTATGTAGCTGCTAAAAAAGGTGAACCAGATCCAGAATCAAACTCAGCTCTTAAATTTGTACTTGAACGTGCAAAACAAGCACAAGTTCCAAAACACGTTATCGACCGCGCAATCGATAAAGCAAAAGGTAATACAGACGAAACTTTCGTTGAAGGTCGTTACGAAGGATTTGGACCAAACGGTTCAATGATCATCGTTGATACTTTGACAAGTAACGTTAACCGTACTGCTGCTAACTTGCGTACTGCATTTGGTAAAAACGGTGGTAACATGGGAGCATCTGGTTCTGTATCTTACATGTTCGATAAAAAAGGTGTTATTGTCTTTGACGGTGACGATGCAGATAGCATTTTTGAACAATTGCTAGAAGCTGACGTTGATGTTGAAGACGTTGAAGCAGAAGACGGTGTTGTTACTGTCTACACAGCTCCAACTGACCTTCACAAAGGTATCGAAGCTTTGCGTGCTAACGGCATCGAAGAATTCAAAGTTACTGAACTTGAAATGATTCCTCAATCAGAAGTAACTCTTGAAGGTGAAGACCTTGAAACATTTGAAAAACTTGTTGACGCTCTTGAAGATGATGAAGACGTTCAAAAAGTTTACCACAACGTATCTGATTTCTAATCTGATAGTATAAAAAAGAGGACATCCAGTCGAAAGACTGGGTGTCTTTTTTGGTTATAGCTAGAGCCTATCTCCCTGATAAAAAATAACTATTGGTAATCTTTGGGGATTTGGTTTACAATATTTCTAACTTAGAAAGTGGCTTCTTATAATTGATAGAAAGTGGGGTGCTTGTATGGAGAAAGTTATTGTTGGCATTTCGGGAAATATCAAAGAACTTCCAGCACGGTCTGGTTTGCCATATGATATGGTGTCAAGACGTTTATCTGACGGGGTCAAGGAAGCTGGGGGGCTTCCGATTGTCATTCCTGTTGCTAGTCCAGACTTGGCTAAAGATTACATCGACATGATTGATAAACTAATCCTATCAGGTGGTCAAAACGTAACTCCTGAGTTTTATGGTGAAAGAAAATCAATTGACAGTGATGATTATAGCTTGGAACGTGATGAATTTGAGCTGGCTTTGATTAGAGAAGCTTTGAAGCAAAAGAAACCGATTTTTGCAGTTTGCCGCGGTATGCAATTGCTTAATGTTGCTTTGGGTGGAACCTTGAACCAAAAGGTTGAACACCACTGGCAAAAAGAGTTTTCAGGGACATCACAAGAAGTGGAGATTCTACCAAATAGCCGTGTTAGTAAGTTAGTTGCTAATGGTGCTTGGGTTAATTCTTTTCACCAACAAAGTGTGAAAGAGTTGGCGCCGAGCTTGGTGGCGACAGCACGTGACCCACGTGACGGCACGATTGAAGCTTATGAAAGTAAGGATGGAGCCCCCATTTTAGGCTTCCAATGGCATCCAGAATTACTGTTAGAAAAAGCAGAAAGCCGGAAGATTTTTGACTATTTAGTACGGCAACTGTAGTTTTAGTGGAGTTTGAGGTATGAAAATGAAAAAAAGTTTATTAGGATTAACTATTTTATTAAGTGCAGGACTGACAGTTCATGTTGAGGCAGCTGATCAGAAAGCTGTCGTTGCCACAGCAGGGGATATCAAACCTTTTTCTTATCAAAATACTAAAGGTCAACTGACTGGCTATGATATTCAAGTGATTAAATCAGCTAGTAAATACATTGACGGTTATGAGTTTACTTTTAAAAAGACAGCTTGGGATTCTATTTTTGTTGGGTTAGATAGCGATATTTATCAAGTGGCTGCTAATAATCTATCTTACACGAAAGAACGTGCAAGCAAATATCTTTATTCTGTGCCAATTGCCAAAAATCCGCTGGTGCTAGTCACTAAGGATGGTTCTGACATTAAGTCACTTGATGATATTGCTGGTAAGGTCACCCAAGATGATACGGGAACATCAACAGCAAAATTTGTCGATGATTGGAATAAGAAGCACAGTGACTCGCCATCAACAATTGAGTACTCGGGTGAGGATGTAACAAAACGTTTGTTAGATTTAGATAGCGGAGAATTTGATTATTTAATCTTTGATAAAATTTCCGTTGAGACGATTATCAAGCAAAAGAAACTCGACTTGACTGTTACTGATTTAAAAACAGATGACAATCCAAATAATTATATTATTTTCTCAAGTGACAGCAAGAAGTTGAAGTTAAAATTTGATAAAGCAGTGAAAAAACTTTATGATAAGGGTGTCTTAGAGACGTTAAGTCAAAAATATTTAGGTGGTAGTTACTTACCAGATAAGCAAGCAATAGAGGAGTCAAAATGACATCAGATTTTTATGCTAAATTAGCCGCAGTTCGTCGTAGAATTCATGCACATCCAGAAATCTCGGAGAATGAATTTGAGACGACTGCTTTTTTGAAAGACTATATTTCAAAACTTGGTATTCGAATTCTTGAGACAGATTTGCCGACAGGTTTTATCGCAGAGATTGGTCAAGGAGAGCCTGTTATTGCTCTTCGTGCAGATATTGATGCTCTTCCTATCAAAGAGAAGAATACCTTTGATTATGCCAGCCAGAACGGCGCTATGCACGCTTGTGGGCATGATTTTCACCAGACTAGTCTTTTAGGCGCTGCTGAGATTTTAAAAGCAAAAGAAGAGCAGCTAAAAGGAACTGTGCGCTTGATTTTTCAGCCAGCTGAAGAAGTGTCAGTTGGTGCGTATCAAGTGATTGAAAATGGCGGTCTTAAGGATGTTTCAGCTATTATTGGTTATCATAATTATCCTCATTTGAAACCTGGAGAAATCGGGCTTCGCTCAAAAGCTATCATGGCAGCGGTCGATAAGTTTAAAGTCACTGTTAGTGGTGTGAGCGGGCATGCTGCGCGTCCAGATTTTGGGACAGATACGGTCTTGGCCATTACAACTATTGTCAATAATCTTCAGGCGATTGTCAGCCGTACGGTATCGCCTTTTGAGCCTGCAGTCTTGTCAGTGACACACATTGATGTGGGCAGCGCGTGGAATGTCATGCCAGAATCAGGTTATTTTGAAGGGACAATGCGCTCATTTTCTGCGGAGACACGTCAGCATTTGCGTGAGTCATTTACTAAAATTATCGAAAATACAGCTGACCAATTTGCGGCTCAAGTATCGATTGAATGGGGCAAAACGCCGACATTAACTTTTAATGATGAAGAGTTAACCCCCTTAATTGCTAAAAATTCTGAGCGATTTGCCAAGGTTTTAGAAGTTGAACCTCTGACCATTGGTGAGGACTTTGCGGCTTATCAAGAGAAGATTCCAGGTGTTTTTGCTTTGATTGGAAGTAATGGCGATGAAAATGCGGCAGGGCTTCACCAAGATACTTTTACGGTCAAAGACGAAGCACTCAAAACAGCCGTGCAGTATTTTGTTGAGAATGCTCTTTATTTGCTAGATTATTTTGCAAAGGGAAAAGACTAGCTGGGTGATAAGATTTCTTTATCGCGGTGATAGAATTTAAGTATTTGTTAAGAAGTCGCTTGGATGTTAAGATGTAAGCAACTCTTAAAGAAGGTAGGAAACGATATGACGATTATGAAAAAAATGCTAGGAATAACAGGACTAGCTCTCGTCTCAGCAACGCTTCTTGCAGCTTGCTCATCAAAGTCATCATCATCAGATGCATCATCTGATAAGAAAGAGCTGACTTTTGCGACAGTTGGAACGACAGCACCTTTCTCTTACGAAGAATCAGGTAAACTAACTGGTTATGATATCGAGGTGGCAAAAGCTGTCTTCAAAGAATCTGATAAGTACAAAGTGACTTTCAAGAAGACAGAGTGGTCATCTATTTTCACAGGACTTGATTCTGGGAAATATCAGCTTGGCGGCAACAATATCAGTTATACCAAAGAACGTTCAGCAAAATACCTTTATTCTTATCCAATCGGGTCAACACCATCAGTTTTGGTAGTGCCAAAAGACTCAGATATTGCTTCATACGATGATATTGCAGGACATTCAACACAAGTGGTTCAAGGAACAACAACAGCAGCACAGCTTGAAAAATTTAACACTGAGAATAATAGCAAACCTGTTAACCTCAACTACACTAACGAAAACATTACTCAAGTTTTGACAAATCTGAATGATGGTAAGTTTGATTTCAAGATTTTTGATGCTCCTACGGTAAATACCATTATTAAAAATCAAAAATTGAATAATTTGAAAACTATCGAGTTGAAATCTGATGAACAACCATTCATTTATTTCATTTTTGGGCAAGATCAAAAAGATTTGCAAAGCTTTGTTAATAAACGTTTGAAGACCTTGCAAAAGGATGGGACTTTGTCAGACTTGGCACAGAAATATCTTGGCGGAGATTATGTCCCAAACGCGAAAGACTTGACGGTTCCATCAGAAAAATAATTTAGTTATAGTTTAAAACTATAACTAAACCTTGATTTTAACAATTTGAAACCTATAACTAATTAGGTTAGAATGAAATCACGAGTTAAAGGAGAGAGGAAATAGATATGAAATTAAAAAAATTACTTGGATTGGCTAGCGTAGCTCTTGCCTCAACACTTTTATTGGCAGCATGTGGTGGTTCAAAATCAGCTTCAAATGATTCAAAACTTAAAGTTGGTATCATGACTTTGGATGATGCAACTGAACCACTTTGGGATAAAGTCAAAGAATTGGCTAAAGACAAAGGCGTGGAAATCGAATTGGTTGAGTTCACTGATTACAACCAACCAAACGAAGCTCTTCAAAATGGTGAAGTTGACGTCAATGCCTTCCAACACAAATATTTTTTGAACAACTGGAACTCTGAAAACAAAGGAACTTTGGTAGAAGCCGCTGACACACTTCTTAGCCCAATCCGTATCTTCTCAGGTACAGAAAATGGCAAAGCTAAATACACTGATGTCAAAGACATTCCTAACAAAGCAACTATCTCAGTTCCAAATGATGCTTCAAACGAAAGCCGTGCTCTTTACCTTCTTCAATCAGCAGGTTTGATTAAATTGGACGTTAATGGTGACGAACTGGCAACAATCAAAAACATTTCATCAAATCCTAAAGATTTAGATATCAAAGAAGTTGATGCTGCACAAACGGCTTCAACATTGTCATCAGTCGATGCAGCTATCGTTAACAACTCTTACGCTCAAGCAGCAAAAGTTGATTACAAAACAACACTTTACAAAGAAGCAGTTGATAAAAACTCAGATCAATGGGTCAACGTCATTGCAGCTCAAAAAGATTGGAAGAAATCTGATAAAGCTAAAGCTATCAAGACTTTGATTTCAGTTTACCAAACTGACGAAGTTGGTAAAGTCATCCAAGATGCTTCAAATAACGTTGATATCCCAGCATGGAAGGGTGCAAAAGTTTCTTCTAAAGACTAAAGGATTTTATTGAAGATTTAGAGCTGGCGTGTGTGAAACACGCCATTCTCTATTTTTAAAAACAACAGAATATGGTAGAATATGATGTTGGAAAGTTTTGAAAATTGTTTTAAAATGATAGAATTGATAAAACAATAAGTGAGTAAATCTTGAGGAGTTGAGTAAGAGTTATGACAAAACCGATTATTAATTTAGAGCATATCGATATTACTTTTCGCCAGAAAAAACGTGTGATTGAAGCGGTAAAAGATGTTTCAATTGCGATTAATAAAGGCGATATTTATGGAATTGTTGGGTATTCTGGTGCCGGAAAATCAACTTTGGTACGTACGATTAATTTGTTACAAGCCCCAACAGCAGGAAAAATCACAATTGGTGATGATGTGACATTTGCGGATGGAAAAGTTCAATTAAAAGGAGCTGCCCTTCGTCAAAAACGTCAAAAAATTGGGATGATTTTCCAACACTTTAATTTGATGGCACAAAAAACAGCGCGCCAAAATGTAGCATTTGCTCTTCGTCATTCAAAATTAAGCAAAGAAGAAAAAGATCAAAAAGTTGCTGAATTGTTGGAATTGGTAGGTCTAGCCGATCGAGCTGAAAACTATCCATCACAATTATCAGGTGGTCAAAAACAACGTGTGGCGATTGCGCGTGCGCTTGCTAATGACCCAGAAATTTTGATTTCTGATGAATCAACATCAGCTCTTGACCCAAAAACAACCAAACAAATTTTGGCACTATTGCAAGAATTGAACCAAAAACTTGGTTTGACAGTGGTTATGATTACTCACGAAATGCAAATTGTGAAAGACATCTGCCACCGTGTCGCTGTCATGCAAAATGGTCGCTTGATTGAAGAAGGATCAGTTCTAGACATCTTCTCAAATCCTAAAGAACCATTAACACAAGAATTTATTAAAACAGCAACTGGTATTGAAGATGCCTTGGTTAAAATTGAAAAACAAGCTATTGTACAAAATCTGCCAAAAGATGATTTGCTTGTTCAATTGAAGTACGCTGGAACATCAACTGATGAACCAATTCTTAACCAAATCTACAAACAATTCGAAGTTACAGCTAATATTCTTTACGGAAATATTGAAATCTTAGATGATACACCAGTTGGTGAGATGATTGTTGTCTTGTCTGGTGAAGCCTTTGCACTGGCGGGTGCGCAAGAAGCTATTGTTGCTGCTGGAATCGAATTAACAGTATTGAAAAGAGGTGCCTAAATGATTGAATGGATTTCTACAAATATGCCTGATGTTTACCGCATTGGCTGGGAAGGGACAAATTCTTGGTCAGATGCCTTTTCAGCGACTATTTACATGACAGGTTGGTCTTTTGTCATTGGTGGTCTTTTAGGACTTGTTATGGGCTTGTTTTTGGTTCTAACAGGACCAAATGGCGTTTTGAGCAATCGTTTTGGTTTTAAAGTTTTGGATATTTTCACGTCAATTGTGCGTGCCATTCCATTTATTATCTTGCTTGCGATTTTAAAAGGTTTCACTTATGCTCTTGTTGGAACTAACCTTGGTAAAACAGCGGCTTTGATTCCTTTGTCAGCAGCGACATTTGCCTTTTATGCTCGTCAAGTCCAAGTAGTCTTTTCTGAAATGGACAAGGGAGTTATCGAAGCGGCACAAGCTTCTGGTGCGACACTTTGGGATATCGTCAAGATTTACCTTAGCGAAGGTTTGCCAGAATTGATTCGTGTGTCAACTGTGACTCTTATCTCACTCATCGGTGAAACAGCAATGGCTGGTGCCATCGGTGCTGGTGGTCTTGGTTATATTGCTATTTACTACGGATACAACCGTTCAGCAACGGATGTCACAATTATCGCGACACTATGTATCTTAGTTCTTGTCTTTATCATTCAATTTGTCGGTGATTTCTTAACCAAAAAACTTAGTCATAAATAAACTAAAGCACTTCTGCGAACAACAGAAGTGCTTGTTTATTTATTTCTGATTACTGGCAATCTTTTTATCCATATCCTCAATCAGGCTTGCTAGGTTAACGGCTTTTAGAGAGGCATTGAAACTTTCTTGAATCTTGTCAATGCGCGGTTGAAGAACTGAATTAACCACACGACCAACAGGACAATTTGGATTGGTATCATCACTAGCTTTGAAAATCGGTTTATTCTTATCTTCAACAGCTTGGAAGATATCCCAAAGTGTTAGTTCTTCAGGTTTCTTTGTTAAATGAGCTCCGCCAACACCAGCTTCGACTTTGACTAAGTCAGCTTTTTGCAATTTTCCTAGTAAGTTACGCACAATAACAGGGTTAGTCTGGATACTTTTAGCTAGAAAAGTAGAAGTCACTTTTGCTTCATTTTCAAAATGATAAATGGCTAACAGAATATGAACGGAAGTTGCTAGTCGAGTTGAATAGGGCATTTTTTCTCCTTATGGGAATTTAGTTAAGCTCATTATAGCATATTTGAGCTGTCATTAAAAAAGTTACAACTTTTTGTTGTAACTCTTGACATTACAACTAAATGAAGCTATACTGTAAATGTGGTTGTAACAAAATTAGTTACAACTCAAAAATTATTTATTTTTCGGAGGAATCATTATGAAAATTGCAGTAGTTGCCGCAAATGGTAAAGCAGGTCGATTAATTGTTGAAGAAGCGCTTAATCGCGGACATGATGTCACAGCAGTTGTTCGTAGTTCTAATAAATCAAAAGCTCAGAAAGTTATTGAAAAAGACTTATTTGACTTAACAAAAGAAGATTTGGCAGGGTTTGATGTTGTGGTTGATGCTGTTGGATATTGGAAAGAAGACCAGCTTCATCTTCACAGCGATTCGCAAAAACATTTGGCTGATTTGCTTTCAGGTACTGACACACGTTTGATGATTGTCGGTGGTGCAGGAAGTCTTTATGTCAATCCTGAACATACCGTGCAATTGGTTGACACACCAGAATTTCCTGCTGTTTTCAAACCATTGGCTAATGCGCAACGTCAATCATTGGCAGAAATTCGTGAACGCAATGATATCAAATGGACATTTGTTAGTCCAGCAGCAGATTTCCAAGCTGACGGTAACCGTACAGGGCAATATATTATTGCTGGTGAAGAATTGACATTCAACGACAAGGGTGAAAGTGCTATTAGCTATGCGGATTATGCTCTTGGATTTGTTGATGAGATTGAAAATGCCAAACACATTCAAGAACGTATTAGTTTACTTGGAAAATAAACAACAAAAAAGCCAACCCTCGTTATGAAGGTTGGTTTTGCTATTATTAAGCTTTTTTAGTCTTGTGTAGGATAAATCCAACAATGAATCCAACGATGGCAAAGCTAATCCATTCAAGGGAGAATTGTCCAAGTGGAACGAATCCATTGAAGAAATTAACAAGGCTTGCTGGTAGGCTGAAAAGTCCAGTCATTTTAGCAAGTGTTGAGAGGGCATCGTAAAGAGCAGGAATGGCTGCAAAGCCAATGGTAATTTGGTAAACGATGCGATCTTTTTTGAAGAATTTTGATAGCAAGGCTAAGAAGATAATAACGACTGTTAATGGATAGAGCAAGTAAAGTACTGGAAGTGACCATTTGATCAATTCAGAAAGACCACCGAAGTAGAAGAATAGTGCAATCAAAGTGAAGAGAGTTGCCCAAGAAACGTGAGAAACTTTTGGTTGCAATTTGTGGAAGTACTCTGCACAGGCAGTAATCAAACCAGTTGCTGTTGTTAAGCAAGCAAGGAAAATAGCTGCAGCAAGGATGATTTGTCCGATACTTCCAAGATAGAAGTGAGCTGCTTGTCCAAGGATGTTACCACCATCGATTGCTTCACCTTTAAACATAAAGTGTCCGTTAGAAAAATCAAAGAGATTTTGTGATGAAGCTCCGATACGAGCTACAAAGATATAAATAAGAGCAAGTAGTACAGTAGCAATTAATCCTGATTTGAAAGTAAGTGTAGCAACTTCAGCTTTTCCTTTTGCTCCGTGTGATTTGCTAGCGTCGATAACGATAATGGCAAAGGCTAGTGAAGCAAGGGCATCCATTGTTCCATAACCTTGAATGAGTCCCGCAACAAATGGAACATCTTTAAAGGCATTACTGATATCATTGGCAGCGTTGTAAGCTGTTCCGATATCACCAGCTGGTTTTACAAATGAAGCTACGACTAAAATTGCGATGATAATCAAAAGTGCAGGTGTTAGGTATTTCCCGATACGGTCTGCGATTTTATTTGGTTTAATCGCTAAGAAGTAAGAAATACCAAAGAAAACCAAACCGTAGACTACTTTAGCAATCAGATTGTCACCAAAGATAGGTTCAATACCGATTGAAAATGAAGTAGCACCCGTTCTTGGAATGGCAAAGAATGGCCCGATTGATAAGTAAAGTGCGATTGAAAATAGCAAAGCATAGTGACGAGAAACTGGACGTGCAAAATCTTCAATATCACTCGCACCTGAATAGGCTACTGCGACTACCCCTAAAAGCGGAAGGGTCACACCAGTTAAACAGAAACCAAGAATGGCTAATGCAAGGTTACTACCAGAATATATCCCTAAAAAGGCGGGATAAATCAGATTACCTGCCCCAAAGAATAAAGCAAATAACATGAAACCGATGATAATATAGATATTTTTGACAGGTTTCATTAATGTCCTCCTAATAAACAAACAAGATGATATTTTGCTTAGTTAAACTCTCTCATTAAGCAAAATAATGTGCAGCTTATTATATCGAACTCCATTTCTAACGTCAATAGAAGAAAATCGCTGTTTTTTTGCTAAAAAGCTGACATTTGTTGTCATATCAAGGATAAGCCATGTTAGAAATAATCACAAAATTTTCAAAAAATTGAAAAAATCCATCTTTAAAGCGCTGTCATGGCATAAAAACTCCCATTATTCGTTTGACGAAGCGCTTGTTTTATATTATGATTAAAACCGTTAATATTTTTTTGAGGAGCTACCATGAAACGATTTATTAATGTTTGGAATAGAACTAGTCTCATCAAACGAATCATCATTGGTGTTATTCTTGGATTTATTTTAGGAATGACTCTTCCTAAGGTTTCAGCTATTGGTATCCTAGGTGATTTGTTCGTTGGTGGGCTTAAAGCGGTAGCGCCATTACTTGTCTTTGTTTTGGTTGCTAGTGCATTGTCACAAAATGAAAAGGGACAAAAGACCAATATGTCAACGATTATTGGACTTTATCTTGTTGGGACCTTAGCAGCTGCCCTAGTAGCAGTTGTGGTGAATTACCTTTTCCCAATCACTCTGACCTTGGATACTGCCACGCAACCAAAATTGTCATCTCCGGAAGGAGTTGGGCAAGTTTTCCACAGTCTTCTACTAAAAATGGTTGATAACCCAATTAATGCATTGGGAACAGCTAACTATATCGGTGTATTGACTTGGGCTGTTATCTTTGGTCTTGCTTTTAGAAATTCAAATAAAGAAACGAAAGAGCTTTTACAAACCATCGCTGATGTTACGTCACAAGTGGTTCGTTGGATTATTAATTTAGCACCATTTGGTATTTTAGGCCTTGTCTTTAAAACAATTTCAGATAACGGGGTTAAGATCTTAGCAAACTATGGTTTCTTGATTTTAGCTCTTGTGGGGACAATGCTTTTTGTAGCTTTAGTAATTAATCCGTTTATTGCTTTTCTCTTCATGCGCAAAAATCCATATCCATTGGTTTTCCGTTGCTTGAAAGATTCTGGATTGACAGCTTTCTTCACACGTAGTTCTGCAGCTAACATTCCCGTTAATATGAAACTTTGTGAAGAGTTAGGCTTGAACAAAGATACTTACAAGGTATCTATCCCACTTGGTGCTACAATCAATATGGGTGGTGCTGCCATCACAATTAATGTTTTGACACTTGCTGCGGTTAATACGCTAGGCATTCACGTCGATTTTCCAACAGCTTTCTTGCTAAGTGTTTTATCAGCTGTGTCTGCTTGTGGAGCATCAGGAGTTACTGGAGGCTCACTTCTTCTAGTACCAGTTGCATGTAGCTTGTTTGGTATTTCAAACGACCTTGCAATGCAAGTAGTTGGTGTCGGATTTATTGTTGGGGTTGTTCAAGACTCATGTGAAACAGCCCTAAACTCTTCAACAGATGTTCTCTTTACAGCAGTTGCTGAAAAATCTGTTTGGGGTAAAAAGAAAAAAGTTAATTAATACTAGATAGCTGGGCGAAAGCTCGGCTATTTTTTATATAAAGCCCTTTTATGACTAGTTCAAATAAATAAGCGTCTTTAAAATGTCCTTTATTTGTGGTAAAATAAAACGGCGTTAAAATAAGGTTTCTAAAGCATTATACTTAGAAAAATAGATAAGTTTATTATAAAGGAGAATAAGTCATGAAAAATAATTCAATCAAGACTGTTGTGGCTACAGGGATTGGTGCTGCACTGTTTATTATCATCGGAACATTGGTTAATATTCCAACACCAATTCCAAATACAAATCTTCAATTGCAATACGCAGTGGTTGCTCTATTTGCCGTTGTTTATGGTCCAACTGTTGGATTCTTTTCTGGCTTTATCGGACATGCTTTGAAAGATGCTCTTCAATATGGTTCACCATGGTGGACATGGGTCCTTGTGAGTGGTTTGATTGGTCTAGCTATCGGGCTTGTGGCTAAAAAAATCAAGATTGAAAAAGGTCAATTAACTGAAAAAGATTTGGTATGGTTTAACAGTGCACAAATCCTAGCTAATGTTATTGGTTGGGGCATCATTGCACCGTATGGTGACATTTTGATTTATAGTGAACCAGCAAGTAAAGTCTTTACTCAAGGTATTCTATCAGCTGCTATTAATAGCTTGACAATTGCTATTGGTGGGTCATTGCTTTTAGCTGTCTACTCAAAAACACGTACACAATCAGGTAGTCTAACAAAAGATTAATTTTTTTGAAAAGCAGGGCTAGGAGTTCTGTTTTGGCTATCACATAGCATTCTAGTATTATGCAGGCTCACATGCGAGCCGTTTTTAACGGGGTAGGATGACAAGGTTATCCTACTCTTAATCATTTTTTAGGAGAAAATTCATGGAGCCCCTTATTCAGTTTAAGGATTTCACTTTTAAATATGATGCTCAAGCAGAGCCGACCTTAAAATCCCTTAATCTATCTATTGAGAAAGGGCAGAAGGTCTTGATTGTTGGACCGTCGGGATCAGGAAAATCAACCATTGGACAGTGTTTAAATGGGATTATTCCAAACATTAATCATGGTGAAAAAAGAGGTCAATTGACCATTGCAGGCAAGGATGCTTTTGATTTGTCGATTTATGACAAATCGCATCTTGTGTCTACGGTCTTGCAAGACCCAGATGGCCAGTTTATTGGCCTAACAGTGGCAGAGGATTTAGCATTTGCGCTTGAAAATGATTGTCTTCCGTTGGATCAAATGACTGACAAGATCAATTATTGGGCTAATAAGCTCGATTTGACGGCATTCCTAGATAGCCGTCCACAGGATTTATCGGGTGGTCAGAAGCAGCGCGTGAGCTTAGCAGGTGTTTTGATTGACGAGAGTCCGATTTTGCTTTTTGATGAGCCGCTGGCAAATCTAGACCCTAAATCTGGGCAAGAAACGATTGAACTGATTGATCGTATTCACCAAGAAGGGCAAACGACAACGATTATTATTGAACACCGTCTTGAGGATGTGCTTTATCGTCAGGTGGATAAAGTTATTTTGATTAATGATGGTCAGATATTATTTGATGGGCATCCAGATGATTTGTTAAAGAGTAACTTACTGGTTGAAAATGGAATTCGTGAGCCTCTTTATGTGACAGCTTTGAAAGATTTAAATGTCGATGTGACCAAAGCAGAGCATTTGTCAGATTTAAGTCAGTTAGATTTATCGGATATTACCGTGGCTGGTTTAAGTCAATCAGCAAATATAGTGCCAAAAGACCCTATTTTAGAAGTGAAGCAGCTAAAGTTTAGTTATCAGGAAAATCAACCGATTTTAAAAGATGTTAGCTTTGCTATTCATAAAGGTGAACGTATTGCCATCGTTGGGAAAAATGGTGCAGGAAAATCAACCTTAGCCAAAGCTCTTTGCCAATTCATCAAACCAACAGCAGGTGATATTTGCTACCAAGGACAACCAATTATGGAAGATTCTATCAAAGAACGCGCTGAGAAAATCGGCTACGTCCTTCAAAATCCAAATCAGATGATTAGTCAAACTATGATTTTTGATGAGGTTGCATTAGGTCTTCGCTTGCGTGGGGTGAATGAGCAAGAAGTTGAAAAACGTGTTCTTGAGACCTTAAAAGTTTGTGGTTTGTATGAATTTAGAAAATGGCCGATTTCAGCTTTATCATTTGGACAGAAGAAACGTGTGACCATTGCTTCTGTTTTGGTTATGAATCCAGAGATTATTTTATTGGATGAGCCAACAGCTGGGCAAGATAAACGCCATTACACTGAAATCATGACCTTCCTCAATCAGCTAAACAAAGCTGGACACACTATTATCATGATTACGCATGATATGCAGCTGATGTTAGAGTATTCAGACCGTAGTATTGTGGTGAGCGATGGGAAAATCATTGCAGATTGTTCCCCAGTTGCCCTTTTTAGTCAAGCCGAAGTATTGGAAAAAGCTAATCTGAAAAAAACAAGTCTTTTTGACTTGGCTGAAAAAATCGGTATTAACCCGATTGATTTGACGCATTATTATATTAAACAGCAAGGAGGATGCAATGGCTAATCATTTTATTGGTTATCAAAGTGGTCAAGGCTTCCTATACCACTTATCTGGAGCTAGTAAATTAATCTTCTTCATCTTGGTATCAGTAGCTTGCATGACAACTTATGACACACGCTTGATTGCACTTGTTGCTGTGACTTCGCTTTTGTTATTTAAATTGGCAAATATCCGCTGGAAACAAGTATCATTTGTGATTAAGTTCATTGGCTTCTTTGCGCTTTTGAATGTGATAATGGTCTATTTATTTGAACCAAGTTATGGTGAGAGTATATATGGTGCTAAAACGGTCTTATGGCAAGGTTACGGTCGTTTCTATCTAACTAGTC
Source organism: Streptococcus sp. TATVAM-FAB8 (assembly GCF_046592795.1). Taxonomy (NCBI): domain Bacteria; kingdom Bacillati; phylum Bacillota; class Bacilli; order Lactobacillales; family Streptococcaceae; genus Streptococcus; species Streptococcus sp. TATVAM-FAB8. Next base: position 268,824 of record NZ_JAWVPQ010000001.1, on the reverse strand, counting down.
AGGAATTATTTTATCTCTTTAATTTGGCCTTAAAATACTTCTGTACAGTGCCTTTAGCAGTTCTATTTTTGATGACAACGCACCCCAGTCAATTTGCTTCAAGCCTTAATCAAATTGGTGTTCCTTATAAGGTGGCTTATGCCGTTAGTTTAACACTACGCTACATTCCAGATGTTCAGGAAGAATTTTACATGATTCGAATGTCTCAAGAAGCGCGAGGACTTGAATTATCTTCAAAAGAGAAATTGATGAAACGTATTAAAGGAAATTTACAAATTGTGATTCCTTTGATTTTCAGTTCTCTTGAACGTATTGACACGGTTTCAACAGCGATGGAGTTGCGCCGTTTCGGGAAAAATAAAAAGCGTACTTGGTACACTTATACAAATTTCACTTCAGCAGATATTATGACAATTGTTTTAGCTGTTTTGATTGTGGCAGTGACATTGTTACTTTTTAAATGGAATCATGGAAGATTTTACAATCCATGGCAATAAAATAGAAAAGCGTAATGCTCTTTAGAGCATTACGCTTTTTGTTTATTTTAAATAACCAAGGTAATCGAATTTTTCAAAGGTATCATCGCTGGCGATTGCAATGACTTCTGTATCAGCTTCAAATGCTTTGTTGGGATCGATGTGAGTATCGATAGCTGATGATGTTGTTTGACGAGTGCCGATGATATTGATTTCGTATTTGTTTCGAACATCTAGTTGAATTAGATTTTTACCAACCCAAGAATCTGGAACAGAAAATTCTACCATGGCTAATTTTTCTTCCAAGTGAACAATGTTTTCGATGTGATGGCGAAGCATATTGGCTGCAACACGTTTACCTGAGTCGCGTTCTGGCATGATGACTTTGCTAGCCCCGATACCGTAAAGAACTTCTTCATACGTTTTGGTTTTAGCTTTAGCGATGATATTTTTCACACCAAGTTTCTTACAGTGCATTACCGCTAGAACTGATGATTCGAGGTTATTACCAGTAGCAACCACGACAGTGTCACATTGATTAATCCCAAGAGCCTTCAAAAAGTCAATGTCAGTAATGTCTCCCACGGCAGCTTTTTTGACCACCTCAGAAACATTTTGAACAAGGCTTGGGTTGGCGTCAATAGCGATAACGTCTTGTTCAAATTTACTAAGTTCTTTGGCAACGTTTCGTCCGAAAATTCCAAGGCCAAGAACACCAAATATTTTTTTTCTCATAAATTTCCCTCTCTAACCGACGGTAATATTTGTCTGTGCGTATTGAATATCTTTTTCTTTCTTTTGAAGTAGGCTAAGAAGAACGGTAAGCGGACCGACACGTCCGATAAACATCATAGCCATGATAATGATTCTTCCACCAGTTGATAATTGCGGTGTTAAATCCATGGAAACCCCGACCGTAGCAATGGCAGAGACAGCTTCAAATAGCAGTGCTAAGGGGTCGTGATGTGGTTCTAGTTGAAGAAGAAGCACATAGCCAACAATTAAGACTGAGAAGAAGAAAATCAGAACTGTCAACGTTTGTTTGATGACACGATTTGGAATAATGCGGTGTCGGAAAGTTACTTCTGTTTGACCAGCTAATTCTGATTTAAAGAGTAAGAAAGTAATGGCTACCGTTGTCACTTTCACCCCACCAGCAGTACCACCTGGAGCACCACCGATAATCATCTGAATCATGTAGAGGATGTTAGTGGCGGGATGAGTGTCCAGATAAGAAATGGTTGCAAAGCCAGCGGTCCTCATTGTGACCGTTTGAAATAAGCTAACCATAAATTGCTGGAATGGATTGTATTGCCCAATGGTTTTAGGGTTATTAGCCTCGATAAGCCAAGTTAGTACCGTTCCTAGAAGTAAGAGGACAGCTGTAGTAGCAAGTACCAATCGTGTTTGATTGCTTAGCTGACGTGTAAAGGTTTTAAGGCGATAAGGTCTATCTGCGAAGAAGTGCTTGATAGCTCGTTTGATATCAACCCAAACAGCAAAACCAATCCCCCCAGAAATAATCAAAGCCATAAAGAGTAGATTAAGCAGTGGATTGAGAACAAAAGGTTTTAAACTATCTCCACCAAGGTTATCAAAACCAGCATTACAAAAAGCAGAAACTGCAAGGAAGATAGCATTGAAAATTCCGTGTCCCAGTCCGAATCTCGGAATAAAATCGATGAGAAATAGCGCTGCAATCAAGCTTTCAATAATAAAGGTAATCTTATAAACGTTGAACAAATAACGTTTAAGGTGACCACTATTGTCATAACTAAGGGCGGATTGTAAGATATGTTGTTCAGATAAGTTCATCCTTTTTCTAAGGATATAGGTACTAACGGCAAGCAAGGTTACCAATCCAAGACCACCAATTTGCATCAAAATGACAGCAATGACTTGCCCAAGACCGTTGTAAACATCAGCCACAGGAAAGACCGATAAACCAGTCACACAAACCATCGAAACCACTGTAAACAAGTGGTCAAGATATCCTGTTGCTGGGGCGTTTTGATAGTGGGTAATAGGAAGTGATAACAAGATGCTTCCTATCAAGATGACAATCAAAAAACTAAAGGTTAACCGTTGAGTGCCAGATAGCCGTTTTAAAAATCTAGTCAATTGAAATATCCCTTTCCATAAAGATAGCAATTAAGTGGCTATTATAGCAAGCCACTTAGTTTTTGTATTGTCCCATTAAAGAGGTTTTTTATTTGGCATACCTGCTTTGCGTGGGTATTTGTTTGGTGTTTCTTTTTTCTTTTCAAGAATAGTGATTTGACGACTATCACCATTTGGTAATTCATAATGATAGTTTTCAATAAGTTTTGAAAAGAGAACTGACATAGCATTTTTAGCATCAGCTAATTCTTCTTCGGCAGCAGAAGCTTTAAGTGCAATCAACTGACCACCGACTTTCAAGAAAGGAATAGTTAATTCTGTTAGAACTTGAAGACGTGCAACAGCGCGTGCTGTTACGATATCATAGCTAGCACGAAAAGCCTTATCTTGTCCATAATCTTCAGCGCGTCCATGGTAGAAGTGAACACCGTCTAACCCAAGTTCATCAGCCAAAAGATTAAGGAAATTGATGCGTTTGTTTAGTGAATCGATGATTGTCACATCAATAGCTGGGCACAAGATTTTGATAGGAATACTTGGAAAACCAGCTCCAGCTCCAATATCCAAGAGGCGAACATCTTGGTTAGTGATTTTGCCTTGCAAAACAGGTGCAATAGAATCGTAAAAGTGTTTAAGATAAACGCCTTCTTTGTCAGTGATGGCTGTCAAATTGATTTTTTGATTCCATTCAACCAAAAGCTCGAAGTAGCGTTCAAATTGTTTCTTTTGAGTATCAGTCAAGTCAAAGCCTTGCTGACGAAGTTTGTCATAAAATTCTTCAGGTGTCATATTGTTTGTTTAAAGAAAGTGATTTAAACTCCTTTTCTTTAAGTGTCCTTTCCATTTCAATCTATATCACCTTATTTTACCATAAAAAGTTTTGGAGTGATATCTATGACCTGTTTTGGATACGGTCAATTTTAACAGACTTTAGCTAATTTCTTTTAGATTGTGATGAAAATTGATATAATGGTTTTGAAAAGATTTAAATCGTTTTCGTGGGAAGCTTTTTACCTAGAGCCTTGGGGTTAGAAAGCTTAATTCAGTTAGAATGGGTGTCATACCCGAGGAGGAATTTATGATTTTTATTATTATTGCTATCATTGCCGTCCTAGTACTCTGGGGAGTTACTGCTTATAATGGACTTGTGAAAAGCCGCATGCAAACCAAAGAATCTTGGAGTCAAATCGATGTTCAATTGAAACGTCGTAATGACCTGATTCCAAACTTAATTGAAACAGTTAAAGGTTATGCTGCTTACGAAGAAAAAACATTTGCTAAAATTACAGAATTGCGTAGCCAAGTAGCACAAGCACAAAGCCCTGCAGAAGCAATGCATGCTTCAAACGCTCTTACAAAACAATTGTCAGGCTTGATTGCTGTTGCTGAAAATTATCCTGAACTTAAAGCAAATAATAGCTTTATTAAATTGCAAGACGAATTGACAAATACTGAAAATAAAATTTCTTATTCACGTCAATTGTTCAACACAACTACAGCAAACTACAACGTGAAGTTGGAAACATTCCCAACTAATATTATTGCAGGTCTTTTCGGATTTAAACCAAGTCAATTTTTGGAAACACCTGAAGATGAAAAAGAAACACCAAAAGTATCATTTGATTTTTAATCAATTCAAAAAATAACTTTTAAGACAAGTTATCTTAAACGAAAGGAATATAAAGAGTCTCTTTAGGTGGTTCAATGAGCTTAGAGAGACTCTTTCATTATAAGAGAAAATTATGTTATATGATCAAATTGCCAGCAATAAGCGCAAGACAGTTGTTTTGCTCTTTGTCTTCTTCTTGATTTTGGCAGCTATCGGTGCAGCAGTTGGATACCTTTGGTTAGATAGTTTAAGTTTTGGTGTTGTCATTGCTCTGATTATCGGTGGTATTTATGCAGTGAGCATGATTCTTCAATCCACTAATGTCGTCATGGCAATGAATAATGCGCGTGAAGTGACTGAAGAAGAGGCACCACAACTTTATCATATCGTTGAAGATATGGCTATGGTTGCACAAATTCCAATGCCATGTGTCTTTATTGTTGAGGATGAGTCGCTTAATGCTTTTGCCACAGGGTCAAGTCCTGAAAATGCTGCCGTGGCAGCAACAACAGGTTTGTTAGCTTTGATGAATCGTGAAGAACTTGAAGGAGTTATCGGACACGAAGTTAGCCACATTCGAAATTATGATATTCGTATATCGACAATTGCTGTTGCTCTTGCTAGTGCTGTGACAATGATTGCAAGCTTTGGAAGTCGTATGATGTGGTTCGGTGGAAGTAATCGCCGCCGCTCTAATGATCGTGACGAAGGAGCTATGGGGATTATTGTGCTCATCTTGTCTTTGATTTCGCTTTTCTTGGCACCACTTGCTGCTACCTTAGTTCAGCTTGCCATCTCACGTCAACGTGAATTTCTTGCCGATGCTAGTTCTGTGGAATTAACACGAAATCCAGAAGGCATGATTAAGGCTCTTCAAAAACTTGAAGACTCATCACCAATGCATCATCCAGTAGACCAAGCTAGTGCTGCTTTGTATATTAATGACCCATTTAAAAAAGGTGAACGATTTAGTTCACTCTTTAACACCCATCCATCTATTGCCGATCGAATCGATCGTCTTCGTCATATGTAAATGGTAAAAGCTCACAAGTTATTGTGAGCTTTTATCCATTATTCATAAGAATTCTAATATAATGAATTTGACATCAATATCATAAAGACAAGAGCTAAAAAAGCTGGTATAATGGTAAGGAAATTTAAAAGAGGTAGAATAATGATGATAGCTATTTCAGAAATAAAGAAAAATGCTGAGGGGGTTGCTTTTAATGAATCTTTGAATATTAAAGAAAAATTAATGCAACGCTCAAGCGAAGTTTTAGACGTCAAAGCAGTTTCTGTAAACGGAATTGTTTCATACGATGATGGATTGTACCTATTGAATTATCGATTGGATTATACAATTACTTTACCATCAAGTCGTTCAATGCAACCTGTTGATGTTCACCAAGTTGAAGACGTTTCAGAGGTATTTGTTGAGTCAGCTGACCTTCACGCCAAAGAAGACTTGGTCAAAGAAAATCTTGCTTTAGTATTAGAAGAGGATGTTATTGATTTGGAAGAAAGTGCGATTGATAATATTCTTTTAACAATTCCTATACAAGTCTTGAGTGATGAAGAACGTCAATCAGATGACATGCCATCAGGACAAAATTGGTCTGTCATGACAGAAGAACAATACGAAGCATTACAAGATGAAAAGAAAAAAGAAAACAACCCATTTTCTGCTTTAAATGGCTTGTTTGAGGATTAATATAATTTTCATTAAAAAGATAAAATTTTCTTGAATTATCGTTTATACTTTGATATACTTTTAGGGCAATATAGTATACTTGGCTGAGTAGGTCATTTTTGAGAATTGTATTAAAAAGGGATAGAGTGATGGATGGATTCTTTCTCATAAATTGAGCGAAAATTAAAACGGTAACGATAGCTGTGTACTAGGCAATTATTAGATTTTATAATCTTTACATTAAATAAAAGGTTGGTGACAATGAGTAAAAAGATTTTAATTATTGAGGATGAAAAAAATCTTGCACGCTTTGTGTCTTTAGAATTACAACATGAGGGGTATTCAGTAGTTGTTGAGACAAATGGACGTTTAGGGCTTCAAACTGCATTGGATGATGATTTTGATTTGATCCTATTAGATTTGATGTTACCTGATATGGACGGATTCGAAATTACACGTCGTCTTCGTTTGGAAAAAGACACATCAATTATCATGATGACTGCTCGTGATTCTATTATGGATATTGTTGCTGGTCTTGACCGTGGAGCAGATGATTATATTGTAAAACCATTTGCTATTGAAGAATTACTCGCTCGTGTTCGTGCAGTATTCCGTCGTCAAGATGCTAATTCTAAACAAGACAAAGAAGGTCAAGCAAAAGAAGGTCTCTTAGGTCTTCGTTTGAACCCACAAAATCGTTCTGCAGTTCGTGGTGATGATGAAATTTCATTAACAAAACGTGAATACGATTTGTTGAGCGTGCTTCTTTCAAATGTTAATCGCGTAATGACACGTGAAGAACTTTTGGCAAGTGTTTGGCGTTATGATACAGACATCGAAACAAATGTCGTGGATGTTTACATCCGTTACCTACGTGGTAAAATTGATATTCCTGGTAAAGAATCATATATCCAAACTGTTCGTGGAATGGGTTATATTATTCGAGAAAAATAATGATAAAGTGCTTTAAAAAGTCATTATCTAAAAAAATTTCAGTAAAAACTTTTCTGTGGGTTTTGTTGATTTTATCAGCTTTTAACTTAGTTATTTATTTTGGTGTGACACGAATTTTTCTTTCAAAAGATTGTTATAACACCGAGCAATCCACAGAAGTTGTTCGTGAATTTTTATCTAAAGAAACTTCTCTTTCGCAAGAGAAGTTATTAGATTTGTTGAATCAATATGGTGCTTCAGGCTCGCTTGTCGAAAATGACGATAAGAAGTATATTCTTGATAGGCAAGGCGGCATTGACGAATTGATTTTTGATAATCAAGAAGTTTCTGTCTTTAATAAAGATAAACAATTAGTTTTGACAACCGATAAAGTACTATCGACAATGAAAATTGGAAAAGTTGGTGAAACGGTGATGTACCGTTCGCCAGCTTTTACTGGTTTTTACCAGAGTGAAAAAATTTATTCCAAAGATAGTCGAAAAGTTATTGGTTACGTAACCGTCTACCAAAGTATTGCTTCGTATTTTATGGCGCGTCATACTTTTGTAGTGATTGCTTTGCTATGTGAACTTGTCGAAGCTTGTGTGATTTTTTATTTAGTTCTTGCGGTATCGCATAGGACGTTGAGGCCACTTCGTGACTTTCAAACATTTGTTGATAAACTCGCTGAAAGTCCAAGTGAATTAGCTTTACGTTCGGATATTCAATCTGGTGATGAAATTGAAGATTTGTCACAAACTTTTGATAGTGTTTTAGAGCAAATTGAGAGATTTGCTAAGCGGCAAACACGCTTTGTTAGTGATGTTAGCCATGAATTGCGCACACCGATTGCTGTCATCAAGGGGCATTTAGGCTTGTTGCAGCGCTGGGGAAAAGATGACCCAGAAGTTTTATGCGAGAGTCTTGATGCCGCTTATCATGAGGCGGATCGCATGTCAATTATGGTAAATGACATGCTAGATATGATTCGTGTTCAAGGAAGTTTTGATCTTCATAAGGGAGAGGTTACAGATTTAAAACAATCCATTGACGTTGTTTTAGGAAATTTCCGCATTCTGTATCCTGATTTCCGTTTTTCACTCGTTTCAACGGTTGAAGATTGTATTTATGCAGAGATTTACAAGCATCATTTTGAACAAGCTATTTTAATCTTGATTGATAATGGCGTAAAATATTCTTCAGGTAGTAGAAATATTCATGTGACTTTGGATGTTTTAGGAGAGAATGCGATTGTAAAAGTTCGAGATGAGGGTGAAGGAATCTCGCAGGAAGATTTGAATCACATCTTTGAGCGTTTCTATCGCACAGATAAGTCACGTAATCGTGTTTCGACACAAGGTGGGCTTGGAATTGGCTTAGCCATTCTTAAGCAAATCGTAGATGCTTATAACCTCAAAGTTAGCGTTAGCAGTGTGGTTGACGAGGGAACTGAGTTTACTTTAGTTATCCCTAGGGTTATGGCAAAATAACATTAAAAGACAGACTGAGCTCTCTTCTCGGTCTGTTCGTTTTTCTAATGAAGTATGTCATGATATTTTGTTAGAAAAGGGAAAGCGACAACTGAACCGGCTTGGACTGGTATTACTTTCATAATGAGTGAATTTATGTTAAAATTAAGTATTAGAATAATTGGTAGAATGGGGTGTTTGTATGCGTTGTCCAAAATGTAATTATAATAAATCGAGTGTCATCGATAGCCGTCAAGCAGAAGATGGTAATACGATTCGACGACGCCGAGAATGTGAAAATTGTCATGCGCGTTTTACAACCTTTGAACGCGTTGAAGAACTACCCTTGTTAGTCATTAAAAAAGATGGAACGCGTGAACAATTTTCTCGTGAAAAAATCCTAAATGGAATTTTTCAAAGCGCACAAAAACGTCCAGTATCAAGCGATGATATTGAACAGGTGGTGTCTCGTATTGAACAAAAAATTCGTAGCGAATACGAAAGTGAAGTTCCGAGTACTGTGATTGGTAATCTGGTCATGGATGAGCTGGCAGAACTTGATGAAATTACTTATGTTCGTTTTGCCTCAGTTTATAAATCATTTAAAGATGTTGATGAGATTGAGGAACTTTTGCAGCAAATTACGAATCGTGTGCGTAGCAAGAAGAAAAGAAGTAAGCTAAATGAGACCGATTGATGAATTTTCTTATGTCAAAAACAATAAGGTTTTGTTGGATTCTGATAGTCTAAGTCAGCTATATCATCCTGTTATCGGGAACCATGCGGTGCTTTTGTATGAGTATCTGCTTGCTTTCTTTGATGATGGTATCAAACGTCATAAGTTTAGTGAGATTTTGAATCACTTACAGTTGAGCATGCAAGAAGTCGAGGAAGCTCTGGCTATCTTAACCGCAGTAGACTTACTGGTTTTATACCAAACACGAGATGCTTATGTTTTGAAATTACAACCTGCCTTAAATCGCGAAACGTTCTTAGCCAATGCAATTTACCGTCGTTTATTAGAACAAAGGATTGGTGATGTTGCGGTGGCTGAGTTGGATGTGGTTCTGCCTGATGGTGCGCGTGATGTTTCTAAGAAGTTCTCTGATATTTTTTCAGTAGATGAAAATCCAAAAGTGCCTAAGACAGTGTCAAAAAACCATTTCGATTTGGACAGTTTTGAGCGTTTAATGTTACGTGATGGTTTGCAATTCAAAGATGAAAAAACTGATGTAGTTAAGATTTATAGTCTAGCTGATAAATACAGCATGAATTGGTTTGACATTTATCAATTGGCAAAAAGTACGGCTATTAATGGTAAAATTTCGCCACAACGAATGACGGTACAGCTTGAGCAGAAAAAAACAGCTAATAACCAAACCAAAGAGCAATTTGATGCTAAAGAACAAGTGATCATCAGAGAAGCTAAACAAGCTTCTGCCAAGGAATTTCTTGAAAAAATCAAAGCACCCCGTCGTGCTGTGGTTACTGAAAGTGAGCGCAAAGTTTTAGAAGAACTGGCTAATATGGATTTCCTAGATGAAGTCATTAATGTGATGGTTCTTTACACTTTGAATAAAACGCAGTCAGCCAATATCAACAAACCTTATATCATGAAGGTGGCAAATGATTTTGCTTACCAAAAAATTACGACAGCAGAAGCGGCTGTTCTTAAGATGCGTAGTTTCACGCAACGAAATAAAGAACGCAAAGCTAAAGCAAAAGTGACTAAAACTAATGTTCCAGAATGGACAGCAAAAGAATACAAACATGTTGCGACAGCTGAAGAAAAGGCAAAACTTGAAGAGCTTAGACGTAGCATGTTAGAAGATTAAGGAGTGAGTGATGGAAAAAATCGGACAAACCTTGGCTAAACAGCTTCGCCAAAGTCGAACTGATCTTAATGAATTGACTCAAGCTATTTTAGCGGATAAGGAAATTGCTGATTTTATCACGTCAAATGGCTTGACTCAAGAGCAGATTAATCGTAGCCTCCCTAAGTTTAACCAATTTATGGTTGAACGCGAGAAGTTTCAAAATCAAGATGCTTCATATGTGGCAAAAGGTTATAAGCCAGCTCTTAGCATGAATGAAGGATATGCTGATGTCATTTATTTAGAGACTCGCGAGTTGGTAGAAGCTAAAAAACGTCAAGATATTAAAAACCGTGTGACCTTGATTGGTTTGCCAACAAGTCTTAAGCATATTTCAACTGATGATATTGACCTTGGGGATCCTAATCGTATTGAGATTTATAATTATTTGAATGATTATATTAAAAATCTTGAGGACAAACCACAAAAAGGACTCTATGTCTTTGGAACTTTTGGTGTCGGGAAATCTTACTTGATGGCTTACTTAGCAAATCGCCTGTCAGCTAAGTATGGTAAGTCAACAACTCTCTTGCATTTTCCAACTTTCTGTGTTGACATTAAGAATGCCATTAATACTGGTACTGTGAAAGAGCAGATTGACCAAATTAAGCAATCTGAGATTTTGGTACTAGATGATATTGGTGCTGAACAACAAAGTTCTTGGATTCGTGATGATGTGCTCCAAGTGATTCTTCAGTATCGTATGCAAGAAAATCTGCTAACGTTCTTCACTTCTAACCTTGATTTTAAGGGACTTGAAGAACACTTTTCAATCTCACGTTCTGGTGATGAAACTTGGCAAGCCAAACGTGTCATGGAACGTATCCGTTATTTAGCTCGAGAAATTCATCTCCAAGGTGAAAATCGACGTTAGACGTTAATTGTATAAATCATTAAAAGTGATAAATAGATAAAAGAATGTGAAAGGAATTTCGGCGAAGACATCCAAGATGTTTTCGTGTGGCAAGTAGTCACTTAAAGTAGCGCTGAGCTGTTTTAACGAACAGGTATTAAGAATTATGGCTTTACCTACAGTTGCTATTGTCGGACGTCCAAATGTCGGCAAATCGACTTTGTTTAACCGTATCGCAGGTGAGCGTATTTCAATTGTTGAAGATGTCGAGGGTGTTACTCGTGACCGTATCTATACAACAGGTGAATGGCTTAACCGCAAGTTTTCATTGATTGATACTGGTGGTATCGATGATGTTGATGCACCATTTATGGAACAAATCAAACACCAAGCTGATATCGCAATGACAGAAGCAGATGTTATTGTTTTTGTTGTATCAGGAAAAGAAGGCGTTACAGATGCTGATGAGTACGTTTCAAAAATCTTGTACCGTACCAATAAACCAGTTATCTTAGTTGTCAATAAAGTAGATAATCCAGAAATGCGTAATGATATTTACGACTTCTACTCACTTGGTCTTGGTGATCCATACCCAGTTTCATCTGTTCACGGGATTGGTACAGGGGACGTTTTGGATGCTATTGTTGAAAGCCTTCCTGTGGAAGAAGAAGACGAAAATCCAGATATCATTAAATTCAGTTTGATTGGTCGTCCAAACGTTGGTAAATCAAGCTTGATTAATGCAATTCTTGGTGAAGAACGTGTTATCGCAAGTCCAATTGCTGGTACAACACGTGATGCTATTGATACAAACTTTACTGACAGCGAAGGTCAAGAATACACAATGATTGACACCGCTGGTATGCGTAAATCTGGTAAAGTTTATGAAAACACTGAAAAATACTCAGTGATGCGTTCAATGCGTGCTATTGACCGTTCAGATATTGTTCTTATGGTTATTAACGCTGAAGAAGGTATTCGTGAGTATGATAAACGTATCGCTGGTTTTGCACATGAAGCTGGTAAAGGGATTATCATCGTTGTTAACAAATGGGATACCATCGAAAAAAATAACCACACTGTAGCAAAATGGGAAGAAGACATTCGTGATCAATTCCAATTCTTGTCATATGCTCCAATCATCTTCGTATCAGCAGCAACAAAACAACGTTTGAACAAATTGCCTGAAATGATTAAGAAAATCAGCGAAAGCCAAAACAAACGTATTCCATCAGCTGTTCTTAACGACGTTATCATGGATGCGATTGCTATTAACCCAACACCAACAGATAAAGGTAAACGTTTGAAAATCTTCTACGGCACACAAGTTTCCGTTAAACCACCAACGTTTGTTATCTTTGTTAACGAAGAAGAGCTTATGCACTTCTCATACATGCGTTTCTTGGAAAATCAAATCCGTGCAGCTTTCGGTTTCGAAGGTACACCAATCAACTTGATTGCCCGCAAACGTAAATAAGATTAAAAAGCACTTTAAAGGGTGCTTTTTTTGATATACCTTATAGAAAATAATAAAAAATAAAACTGATTAATCATTTTTTCAAGCTAAACAGGGTTGAATTTGATATAATTAAAGGATAAGGAAAAAGGTGGTGGCTTAGATTGGGTAGAATGATTCCAGGTCGAATTCGCAATCAAGGGATAGAACTTTACGAACAAGGTTTGGTTGATATTATCAGTAAGCGAGAAGATTTAATTCAGGCAAAGGTGGGCACACACCATCTTCAATATTCGCTAGAAGATGAACAAGTAAGGTGTGACTGTGACTTTTTTGCCAAGAAAAAATATTGTGAGCATTTAGCAGCCGTAGAATACTATCTCAAGAATAATACGGAAGGAAAAGAGTTATCAGATGAATTGAGCTCACACCAAGAAACACAGCAAGAAACTAAGAAAAATACCTCTTTTGGTAGTGTTTTTTTGGATGGCTTGGTGATTAATGATGACGATACCACAAAATATCGTTTGGCAGCTCATGGTAATCAAAGCCCCTATTCATCAGATTATTGGTGGACCTTAAAAATCAATCGATTGCCAGATGACCGCGCTTATGTTGTCCGAGACATTAAAGCCTTTTTGAACGCTGTTAAAAATGAGGGATATTACCAGATTGGGAAAAATTATTTTGAACCCTTGTCATTGATTCAATTTGATGAAGCCAGTCAGGAATTGATTCAATTTTTATGGCGAGTGATTCCAGATGGTGATCATCTTGATGTTGACTACATCTTACCAAATCATGGTCGAAATCTTTCATTGACAAGTGGAACTTTTGAAGAAGGTATCAACCTCTTTAATGACCTTTATGATTTTTCATTTGAACACAATCATCAAACTTATGGGCAGCTGATTTTTAGACCACTAAGTGGTTCAGAAGATTTAATTCAATTTAAAGTGGTGGTTCATCGTCAATCAATTGAATTAATCATTAGTGAAAAAGAATATCAACCGCTCTTTAATAATGCCTTTTTGTTCACAAATGGGTTTATTTTCAGTTTGAATTTGAAGCAACAAAAGATTTTAACGGCTATTCGTAGTTTGCCAATTGAGGCTGATTTGGCAAAACATTTGTTCTTTGATTTAGACGACCAAGCAAAATTAGCTGCTAGTCTTTTAGATTTTAAAGAACTGGGTAAGGTTGAAGCGCCGAAGAGTTTTGATATTCGTGATTTCAAAGTAACTTTTTACTTAGAACTCAATGAATACCGAGAAGTTGCATTGCACGTCTCTTTTGATTATGGCAATGTCACTGTTCATAGTAAACGTGAGCTTGAAGAATTACCGTTTGCCAGTCATTTTAAACATGAAGAAAAAGTCTTTAGGACCTTGGAAGCTAATGGTTTCTCAGCTTCATTCTTGTCTTACCATGCGCCGCTAGCTGATAAGGATTTGTACGATTTCTTCACACGAACTTTGGGACAATTAGCACGGCTAGGTCAGGTTACTTTGTCTGATGAGCTTGAAGAGATGCGTCAATTTGAAGAACCACAGGTTTCTGTTCATACTAAAGGTGGTCTGCTAGATATCTCATTTGATTTTTCAACGGTTTTTGAAAATGATATTGATGATGCCTTAGAAGCACTCTTTAAAAATCAACCTTATTTTGTCAATGGAGCTGGTAAGTTAGTTGTCTTTGATGAAGAAACTCAGCGTGTTAGTAGCACTCTTCAAAACTTACGTGCCAAACAACTGGATAATGGGCATTTGCAGTTAGATGCTATTTCAGCTTTCCAAATTTCAGATTTGTTCCAAGGGAATGATCGTATTTCCTTCTCAAAAGAATTTGAACAATTAGCACATGATTTAACACATCCAGAAGAATTTGAAGTCACTTTACCACCTCTACAAACACAATTGCGTGATTACCAAATGACTGGTGTTCGTTGGATGTCCATGCTTGACCACTACGGCTTTGGTGGTATTCTAGCCGATGACATGGGGCTGGGTAAAACCCTTCAAACCATTGCTTTTCTAGCTTCGCACTTAAAAGAAGAAACGCGTATTTTAATCTTATCACCGTCAAGTTTGATTTATAACTGGAAAGACGAATTCACTCGCTTTGCGCCTGAGATTGACGTGGCTGTTTCTTATGGTTTAAAAGCTGTACGTGATGAGATTATCGCTGAAGATCATCAGGTGGTGATTACAAGCTATTCTTCTTTCCGCCAAGATTTTGCAGAATACAATCAGTTGAATTTTGATTATTTGATTTTGGATGAAGCCCAGGTGATGAAAAACACCCAAACGAAGATTGCGCATTACTTGCGTCAATTTGAAGTTAAAAATTGCTTCGCCCTTTCAGGAACACCAATCGAAAATAAACTCCTTGAAATTTGGTCAATTTTCCAAATCGTATTGCCAGGTTTATTACCAGATAAAAAACGCTTTTTGAAAATGGAAGCCAAACAAGTCGCACGATTTATCAAGCCATTTATTATGCGTCGTCGCAAAGAAGAAGTTCTGCCAGAGTTGCCAGATTTGATTGAAATCAATTATCCAAATGAGCTTGACCGCAAGCAAAAAGCCATTTATCTTGCACAGCTCCGTCAAATGCAAGAAACCATTGCTGGAGCTTCAGATGCGGATATTAATCGTCGTAAAATCGAGATTTTATCAGGAATCACACGCCTGCGTCAAATCTGTGATACCCCAGCGCTCTTTATGGATTATCAAGGAGAAAGTGGAAAACTTGATAGCCTTCGTGATTTGTTAACGCAAATCAAAGAAAATGGTCACCGAGCACTTATCTTCTCACAATTCCGTGGCATGCTAGACATTGCTGAAAAAGAGATTGAAGAACTAGGTTTAACTTCTTATAAGATTACTGGTTCGACCCCAGCTAATGTTCGTCAAGAAATGACTCGTGCCTTTAACAATGGTTCAAAAGATACCTTCTTGATTTCTTTGAAAGCAGGAGGAGTTGGCTTGAATCTAACAGGAGCTGATACAGTTATTTTGATTGACCTTTGGTGGAACCCAGCGGTGGAAATGCAAGCCATCAGCCGTGCTCACCGTATTGGTCAAAAAGAAAATGTTGAAGTCTATCGTTTGATTACGCGCGGGACTATTGAAGAAAAAATCCTTGAGATGCAAGAAAGCAAGAAAAATCTTGTCACGACAGTTCTTGATGGTAATGAAACAAGAGCAAGCATGACCATCGAAGAAATCAAGGAAATCCTTGGATTAGAGCATTAAGATTTAAGTCAGTCTAACCTTTAAGGGAGACTGACTTTCTTTTTATGAAAACTTTGAAAAATGGAATGAATTAGTTTATAATAAAAATGCTACAAAGTTGGAGCTACGTTTAAAAAGTTAGGGGCTTAGGCCTAGTTTTTAAGCGCTAGCATTTAGTTGCTAGGACGAGGGGTTGTCAAGGATAAGTTCCCCATATTTCTTAGTGAGTGATGATAATTAATAAACATAATACGTTAAGAGAGGATGTGACGCTGTGATTAGAAATCAAAGACGCTTTCCGCTTGTTGCAGACGGGGAGCCAGTAAGCAATCCACCCAAAGTAATGGCTTTATATGAAAATGAAGATTTGATTACCAATATTCACGGAGCTTATCAAGATAAAAACTATGATGATGTTACTAGAGACTATAATTTTGTTGGCAAAGATGAACAAGATGCCAGCCGCATAGAATCGGTGACTCAAGGTAAATCTTATGCTGAGTTAGCGCGTGAAGAAGCAAGACGTGATATTCGAAGAAAACGTCAAGCTTATCTTTCAAAAGAAGTTAAAGCGCCTTCTAAGGCAGCTTTACAGCAACAGCTTAAGGCAACATTGCCTAAGAAAACAGCAAAGCCTACAAGCAGTCTGAGTCATTTAACCGAAAGGTTGCATCAAGATGATTATATCTTGGCAGAAATTCCCGTAACTTATAAAAAGCCAGATAATTCATCAACAACTAAACCTAAGAAAAATAATTATGACTTCTTAAAAGAAAGTCAAATTTATAATAAGGAAGTCTTGCAAAGTCAAAGAGAACACAAAGTGGCTCAAGAATTGAATTTAACACGCTTTGACGATGCAAAATAAACTGCACTGCAGTTGTATATAGAGGAGAAAACATGTCTAAAACCTATCATTTTATCGGAATTAAAGGATCTGGTATGAGTGCTCTTGCTTTGATGTTGCACCAAATGGGACACAAAGTTCAAGGAAGTGACGTTAGTAAATACTATTTCACACAACGTGGTTTAGAACAAGCAGGAATTGAAATTCTTCCATTTTCTGAAGACAACATCACATCAGATGTTGAATTAATTGCCGGTAATGCTTTCCGTGAAGATAACAATGTCGAAATTGCCTATGCTGTCAAAAATGGTTTCAAATTCAAACGTTACCATGAATTCCTCGGTGATTTCATGCGCCAATTCACAAGCTTTGGTGTAGCAGGTGCACACGGAAAAACATCAACAACAGGTTTGATGGCACATGTTCTTAAAAATATTACAGATACATCATACTTAATCGGTGATGGTACTGGACGTGGTTCAGCTAACAGTAACTACTTTGTATTTGAATCTGACGAATACCAACGTCACTTCATGCCTTACCACCCAGAATACTCAATCATCACAAACATCGACTTTGACCACCCTGATTATTTCAAGAGCATTGATGATGTTTTCGACGCTTTCAATGATTACGCAAAACAAGTTCAAAAAGCTTTGTTCTTGTTCGGTGATGATCCATATCTTCGTAAAATCGCATCTGATGCAGATATTTACTACTATGGATTTAAAGATAGCGATGATTTCATGGCTTATGATGTTGTTCGTACAACAAATGGATCTGCTTTCAAAGTAAAACATGGTGAAGAAGAACTTGGTTCATTCCACCTTCCAGCATTTGGTCGTCACAATATCTTGAATGCCACTGCTGTTATCGCTAACCTTTACGTAGCTGGCATTGATATGGAATTGGTAGCAGAACACATGAAGACATTTGCTGGTGTTAAACGTCGTTTCACTGAAAAAGTGATTAACAACACAACTATCATTGATGACTTTGCACACCATCCAACTGAAATCATTGCAACACTTGATGCGGCACGTCAAAAATACCCAAGTAAAGAAATCGTGGCTGTTTTCCAACCACACACATTCACACGTACAATTGCACTTTTAGATGAATTTGCAAATGCTTTGAATCAAGCTGATTCAGTTTACTTGGCACCAATTTATGGTTCAGCTCGTGAAGTTGACCACGGTGATGTTAAAGTTGAAGACTTGGCTGTTAAAATTAATAAATCAGCTAAAGTTATCAGCCTTGATAATGTCTCACCATTACTTGACCATGATAATGCTGTTTACGTCTTCATGGGTGCTGGTGATATCCAAATGTATGAACGTTCATTTGAAGAATTGTTGGCAAGCTTGGCTAACAACACACAATAATAACCAATTATCTTGAAAAGGAGCGAAAGCTCTTTTTCTTTTGTGGGGGATTTTATGATTATCAGAAATGTACGCCTTGAGGATTTAGAGGCTATCGTAGCTATTGAACGTGAGAATTTTTCTGCGCAAGAAGCAGCAAGTCAAGAAGATATGAAAGAGCGCATTTTGACCATCCCAGATACTTTCTTGGTAGCTGAGCTTGATGGGGAGATTTGTGGTTACATTGAAGGACCGGTGATCGGACAACGTTACTTAACAGATGATTTATTCCATCACGTTGTTAAAAATCCTGACCACGGAGGTTTTATTGCTATTACGAGTCTTTCGATTGCTCCTGATTTTCAGAATCAAGGTATCGGGATGGCTTTGCTTGCTACGATGAAAGATTTAGCTGTTGCTAGAAAGTGCATAGGTCTCACCTTGACCTGTCATGAGCAGCTTATCCCTTACTATGAGAGAAATGGTTTTATCGATGAAGGAGAGGCAGACTCAGCACACGGTGGAACCACTTGGTTTAATATGGTTTGGGAGTCTCCAGCGGTAGCGTAAGAAGTGACAAAGTGATTGTTAAGAATAGATAACAAAGACTGCTGCGAGTTGATTTTCACTATATTTTAGGATATAATGGCGATTGATTAAGAGTAGGAGGATAAGCTTTGACCGAATTTAACGACGATAAGCCAAAAACTCAAAAAGAAAAAAGTTTTAAGGAGCAAATTTTAGCTGAACTTGAAGAAGCGAATCGCTTACGCAAGCAACATGATTTAGAACTTCGCCAAAAGGAAAAAGAAGCAGAAGAATTTGCGCGTCGAACGGCTGAACTAATGGCTGAATACGAAGCAGAAGATCGAAGAGAGCGTCAAGAGGCTAAGATTCGAGAAGAAAAACGTCGCCTTGAAGAGAAAGCGAAAACTGCTTTAGCTGAGAATCAGATTGAAACTAAAATAGATAATCAAAAAATTAAAGACGTACTGAGAAATATCGATCAGACCTTTAACCCTGATGGAGCAGAGTCAGCTAAGGCTGATGATGAACAAGAAAGTTATCTTGTGAGAGCAACAGATGGTGTAGGTTATGATGGTAATCCAGATATTTCTGATATCCCTTCAGGTGAGTCTGAATCAGAAGATAATCTTCAATTTGAGCAAGATTCTGACCAATCAGATGAAACAGAGACAGACTTGGAGAATAAAGTGGGAACAAAACGCAGAAGAAAACGTCAAAAGACAAATAGCCTAGCGGGAAAAATTGCCTTAGTTTTAATTTCAGCAATTATCATTGCCTTAATCGCAACAGGTTTCTTTGTATACCGCTATGTTGATAGTTCTATTAAGCCACTTGATAGTTCATCAAAGAAATACATTACGGTTGATATTCCAGAAGGATCTGGGAACAAATACATCGGGCAAATCCTTGAAAAATCTGGTGTGATTAAGAGTGCAACTGTCTTTAATTACTACACAAAATTTAAAAATTACAGCAATTTCCAAAGTGGATACTATAATTTGCAACCAAGCATGGATTTGGATGAGATTTGTAAACAACTTAAAGAAGGTGGAACACCTCAACCAGAAAAACCATCACTTGGTAAAATCTTGGTAACTGAAGGTTATACGATCAAGCAAATTTCTGAAGCTGTGACTAAAAATTCAGCTAAGAAACACGCTTCAACGCCATATACGGCTGATGATTTCTTGAAAGTCGTTCAAGATGATGCCTTTATTTCAAAAATGGCAGCTAAGTATCCAAAACTTTTAGGTAGTCTTCCTGAGGCTGATAAAGTAACTTATCGACTAGAAGGGTACCTTTTCCCAGCAACGTACAGCTACTATGAAAAGACAAGTATGGAAGATATTGTTGAGGATATGATTTCAACAATGGATTCTTACATGTCTCAGTACTACGATACTATTGCTGCAAGTGGAAAATCAGTTAATGATGTTTTAACACTTGCATCATTAGTTGAAAAAGAAGGTTCAACTGATGATGATCGCAGAAATATTGCTAGTGTCTTCTATAATCGCATGAATAATAACATGCCACTCCAAAGTAATATTGCTATTTTGTATGCAATGGGTAAACTTGGTGAAGAGACAAGTCTAGCGGCTGATGCAAGTATTGACACATCGATTGATTCACCGTATAATGTTTATACCAACACTGGTTTGATGCCTGGTCCGGTAGACGCTCCTAGCCTATCAGCTATCGAAGCAACCGTTAACCCTGCTTCAACGAATTACTATTACTTCGTTGCAGATGTTAAGACAGGTAAGGTCTACTACTCAGAAAACTTTGATGACCACAAAGCTAATGTTGAAAAATATGTTAATAGTCAAATAAATGAATAATTGATGACAAACATGGTGTGACTAACATCATGTTTGTATTTGTAGATTATCCAAAAAATAAATTTTTAGAAAAGAGATAGAAAATGGCAGAAAAAACTTATCCAATGACCCTTGCTGAAAAAGAACAACTTGAACAAGAATTAGAAGAACTAAAATTAGTTCGTCGCCCAGAAGTTGTTGAACGTATTAAAATCGCTCGTTCATACGGTGACCTTTCAGAAAACTCTGAGTATGATGCAGCAAAAGACGAACAAGCATTCGTTGAAGGTCAAATCCAAATCATTGAAACTAAAATCCGTTATGCTGAAATCATTGATAGCGATGCTGTAGCAAAAGATGAAGTTGCTATCGGTAAAACAGTTACTGTTCAAGAAGTTGGAACAACTGATAAAGATGTTTACCACATCGTTGGTGCTGCTGGTGCTGATATCTTCTCAGGTCGTATCTCTAACGAAAGCCCAATCGCTCAAGCTTTGATTGGTAAAAAAACAGGTGACATCGTGACAATCGAATCACCTGCTGGAAACTACGATGTTGAAATCATTAGCGTTGAAAAAACTGCTTAATCATAAAAAAGGCTGTTAAGCCTTTTTTGTTTGTTCTGTTATTAAAAGGAAACTAAAACACCAGAAATAATTTTCTGGTGTTTTAGTTTATGAATTATTTGCGGTGACGTTGTTTACCAGCGTTACGGTTACTTTTCTTAGGTTTGTTAAGTTGAGTAGTAGCTGTTGGTGTAACGTCTTTGCGTTTAGTTGATTTGTAAGTTTTTGGAGGGTTCTTTTCAAATTCTTCAGCGATTTGTTTACGAAGTTTTGGTTTAATGATAAACATTGTAATCAATTGTTGAATGATTGAGAAGAAACCACCGACCAACCAGTAAAGGAGAACACTTGCTGGCATGCTCATACCAAAGAAGACCATCATGAGCGGCATAACATACATTGTTCCTTTCATGGCTGCACGTTGTTCTTCAGCGACAGCTTGCATTGATAACCATGATTGGAAGAAGTAGAGGATAGCGATAACAGCTGTTAGTGGCATACTACGGCTTCCAAGGTCAATGCCTAGGAAAGTACTTTCAGAAACACCTTGTGTGTATTGAGCTGCGAAATACATAGCTGAGAAGAATGGCATTTGAACAAGAAGTGGAAGACATCCCATACCACCAAGCATGTTGATGCCGTTTTCTTTTTGTGCAGCCATTAATTCTGTTTGTGCAGCCAATTTTTCTTCTTGAGTAGTTGCATTACGCATGCGTTCGTTGATTGGTGCAAAGATTGGTTTTAAATAAGCCATCTTTTCTGATTGGTAGCTTGCTTTCCATGATTGGTAAAGTCCAAGCGGAAGAATGATACAACGAACAATGATTGTTACTAAGATAATGGCTAAGCCAAATCCAAGGTCCATGTTGTTGGCAAAGTATTGGATAAGTTTTGCCATTGGTTCACCGAGCAAGTGCCAAATAGTCCCTGTTGGGTTACCATGTGAATCTCGGCTGACACAACCACTTAGTAAGAACAATAACGATAAGCTTAGTCCTGAGAAGAGGACGCGATTTAGTTTCTTTTTCAATTGATTGTTTCCTTTTATTATAATACCCTATTATTTTACTGTTTTTTCTGCATTTTCTCAATACGTCTGTAGTCTTATTTATAGAATTAGTTGGCAATTTGGAAATCAGTGTAATCTTTAAAATTTGCCATTTTGACATCAACGTAGGTTACTTTTGCCCACTTGGATGGTCCTTTTCGAATTTCTTGGATAAATTTTGCCATTTTAGCGGAATCGTCGGACTGGGCGAGGATTTCAACGGTACCATCATCATTATTCCAGACGCGACCGTAAATATCACCTAGGCTTTGAGCAAGGGCGAAAGTCGAATAACGAAAACCCACTCCTTGAACTCGGCCTGAGACAATTAGACGAACTTTTTTCATCTCAAATTCCTCCTATTATATGCTATAATCTTCTTATGACTATTATAACTTCTAAATCAAATAATCTCATTAAAAAGACTAAAAAATTATTGAAAAAAAAATACCGCGAACATTCTTACTTGATTGAAGGGTGGCACTTGTTTGAGGAAGCGCAAAAAGCTGATGCAGAATTTTTGAACATTTTTGTCCTTGAAGAGTTTTCAGGCCGTGTTGAAGGCTTATCTCATGTGACTTATGTGACGCCAGAGGTATTAAAAGAATTAACAGACTCTAAGACACCACAAGGCATTATTGCAGAGGTGGTGATGCCAAGCTTACCGCTAGCTGACTTGAAAGCTGGTCGTTACTTGGTATTAGAAGATGTTCAAGACCCTGGGAATGTCGGAACCATGATTCGTACGGCTGATGCTGCTGGTTTGGATGGGGTATTGATTTCTGAGAAAACGGCAGATATTTACAATCAAAAAACTCTTCGTTCAATGCAAGGTAGTCATTTTCATTTGCCAGTTTGGCGTACCAATGTTTATGAAGCTTGCCAAAAATTGCAAAGTCTTGGTGTGCCATTAGTTGCTACGACGCTTTCAAAAGATTCTGTTGACTACAAGACTGTTGAGCATAAGGGTGAGTTTGCTCTTGTCATGGGAAATGAAGGAAATGGCATTTCAGAGCAAATGACAAAACAAGCTGACATTTTGGCCCACATCATTATGCCTGGACAAGCAGAAAGTTTGAACGTTGCTGTGGCAACAGGGATTGTTCTCTTTAGTTTAATTTAATCTTAAACGTTTTCATACTTTGAATTTTTTAGTCATCGTTTCAGTCTATTTTAAGCTGATATGCTATAATTAGGGTGAAAGAAGGTGATTCTAATGGGTGCATATAAAAAAGATAAAGAGTTCATGGAACTCGTTGGTCATCTCATCAAACACCCCCGTTTTCAGAAGCTAGATAAAATTCCGCAGCATCATTATTCAACCCGTATGGAACATTCAATTAATGTGGCTTATACGAGTTATAAGATTGCTAAAAAACTAGGTTGGGATGAAAAAGCCACTGCGCGTGGAGGTCTTTTGCATGATTTCTTTTATTATGATTGGCGAGAAACCAAGTTTAATAAGGGGCATGCGTGGGTACATCCAAGAATTGCCGTTCGAAACGCTAGAAAATTAACGACTTTAAATAAGCGTGAAGAAGATATCATTTTAAAACACATGTGGGGGGCAACGATTGCTCCGCCGCGTTATAAAGAAGGTTACATTGTGACGATGGTCGATAAGTATTGGGCTGTCAAAGAAGCCATTACACCATTTCGCAATCGTTTTGGTAAGAAAAGACGCTACAGCCGTAAGATTTTACCAAGTAACCATCGTTAATGGATAGAATTTATCAGGAAGGGAGATTCTTTTGAATCAGAACGATATTATTTACACACAGACCGATAGTGGTTTGAATCGTTTTTTTGCTAAAATTTATGGATTAGTTGGTATGGGAATCGGCTTGTCAGCCTTTGTCTCATTCTTGATGCTTTATGTCTTTACTGACAATATGATTAACATCATGACTAATCACCCATTTATTTATTATGGTGCAGTTTTCTTAGAGTTGGCTTTGGTTTTCTTAGCTAGTGGTGCTGCTCGTAAAAATACACCATCTGCTTTGCCTTTGTTTTTATTTTATTCAGCTCTGAATGGCTTTACCTTAAGTTTCATCATTGTTGCTTACACACAAACAACGGTTTTACAAGCCTTTGTCTCATCTGCCTTAGTCTTTGGTGTGATGTCAGTCCTTGGTTTTGTCATTAAAAAAGATTTGTCTGGCTTTGCAAAAGCAGCCTTGGCAGCTTTGATTGGTATTATCATTGCAAGCTTTGTCAATATTTTTATTGGCTCAGGGATGATGAGCTTTGTTATCAGTATTATTTCAGTATTGATTTTCTCAGGGCTTATCGCTTATGACAATCAAATGATTAAGCGTGTTTATGAAGCGACAGGTGGTCAAGTTGGTGATGGCTGGGCTATTTCAATGGCACTTAGTCTTTACCTTGACTTTATCAACTTATTCTTGAATTTGCTTCGCTTGTTCGGAAGCGATGATTAATGAATTAACTAGTGCAACTTTGTTTGCGCTAGTTTTTTTCGTTTTTCAGGCAAAGGTCATTGGTCATTTCTTGTCTTTGTGTTATAATAGTCCTAATATTTTGAAAATTCGAGGAATTAATTATGAAAACACCATTTATTTCAGCCAAAGAGCTTCAAAACATTACAAATGAATTTCCAACGCCATTTCACCTTTACGATGAAAAAGGGATTCGTGAAAAGGCTCGCGCTTTGAATAAGGCCTTTGCTTGGAATAAAGGTTTTAAGGAATATTTTGCCGTAAAAGCTACCCCAACACCAGCTATCTTGAAGATTCTACAAGAGGAAAATTGCGGGGTGGATTGTGCGACAGAAGTGGAACTTTTGATGAGCCACAAGTTAGGCTTTACTGATATCATGTTCTCATCAAATGATACGCCAGCGCGTGAATTCAAGTACGCTAGAGAAATCGGTGCAACCATCAACCTTGATGCTTACGAACATATCGACTTTTTAAAAGAGGTGGCAGGCTTACCAGATACTGTGTCACTTCGATACAATCCAGGTGGTGTTTTCTCGCTTGGAACAGATATTATGGACAATCCAGAAGAATCAAAATTTGGGATGACCAAAGACCAGCTGATTCAAGGTTTTAAAGATTTGAAAGCAGAAGGCGTCAAAAACTTTGGTATTCATTCATTTCTTGCTTCAAACACAGTGACCAATGATTATTACCCAGAATTAGCCCGTCAATTATTTGAATTAGCTGTTGAAGTGAAAGAAAAAACTGGCGTCGTGATTAACTTTATCAATTTATCTGGTGGTGTTGGAGTTAACTACCGTCCAGAACAAAAAGCTAATGATATTGCGGCGATTGGTGAAGGGGTCCACCGTGTCTTTGATGAGGTGTTGGTTCCTGCTGGACTTGGTGATGTGAAAATCTTTACTGAACTTGGTCGTTTCATGTTAGCGCCACATGGTTTGCTTGTAACCAAAGTTCGTCACCGCAAACAAACTTATCGCACATACATTGGTGTTGATGCCTCAGCCGTTAACTTGATGCGCCCAGCCATGTATGATGCTTACCATCACATCACAAACATGACTAATCCAAATGGAAAACTTGAGGTGGTCGATGTGGTGGGTTCTCTTTGTGAAAATAACGATAAATTTGCTAAACAGCGTGAATTACCTGAAGCGCGTGTCGGTGATACCTTGGTCATTCATGATACAGGAGCACACGGTTTTTCAATGGGTTATCAATACAATGGTCGCTTACGTTCAGCTGAGATTCTTTATCAAGAAGATGGCAGTGCACGTTTAATCCGCCGTGCCGAAACACCAGAAGATTATTTTGCAACCATTAAAGGATTTGATTTTGAATAAGTTATAAGAGCAGTTAGCTAAGGACTACAGATGGCCTTTAGTTAGCTGTTTTTTTATTAAGAAAAAGCTTTCAAGAATTTGTAAACTCTTTCCATTTTTGCTATAATAAATTATGTAAAAAACTTAGGAGAAAATATTCATGACAACATTTCTTTGGATTTTGTTAGTTTTGGTTGCTTTGTTTGGTGGCCTTGTTGGTGGCGTTTTTATCGCTCGTAAACAGTTTGAAAAGGAAATCGGTGAACACCCACGCTTGACGCCTGATGCGATCCGTGAAATGATGAGCCAAATGGGTCAAAAACCTAGTGAAGCTAAAATTCAACAAACGTACCGTAACATTATCAAACAATCTAAAGCAGCTGCAGCAAAAGCTAAAAAATAATCTTTACGCTTTGGTTTGAAAAATGCTAAAGGCGGATGACTTATTGTTTGATAGTTTTTGACCTTACATACAAGTCAGTCTTTAACAAACGTTTTCGAGCACAGAGCTCAGAAATGAATGACTCAGTTGGCTCACCAACTGGGTTTTTTCTAAGTCTAATTCCCTTATTAGAAAGAAGATTCTATGGATAATAGACCAATTGGTTTTTTAGATTCTGGAGTTGGTGGTTTAACCGTTGTGCGTGAATTAATGCGTCAACTACCACATGAAGAAATTGTATATATTGGAGACTCAGCAAGAGCTCCTTACGGTCCTAGACCTGCTGAACAAATTAGAGAATACACTTGGGAATTGGTTAATTTCTTGTTAACTAAAAATGTTAAGATGATTGTCTTTGCTTGTAATACAGCGACAGCAGTTGCTTGGAAAGAAGTTAAAGAAAAACTTGATATTCCTGTTCTTGGTGTTATTTTACCAGGTTCTAGTGCCGCGATTAAATCGACACGTAACGGTAAAATTGGGATTATCGGAACTCCGATGACCATTAATTCAGAAGTTTATCCTGAAAAGATAAAATCATTATCCCCAAAAATGGAAGTTAGCGGTTTAGCTTGTCCCAAGTTTGTTCCAATCGTTGAGTCAAATGAAATGGGGTCAAGTGTTGCTAAAAAAGTTGTTTACGAAAGTTTAGCACCGCTTGTTGGTAAAGTTGACACATTGGTTCTTGGATGTACACACTATCCACTGCTTCGTCCAATCATTCAAAATGTGATGGGACCTAATGTTAAATTAATCGATAGTGGTGCTGAATGTATTCGAGATGTGTCAGTGTTATTAAATTACTTTGAAATTAATCATAGTCGCACGGAAAATGCTGTTGATCACCATTTCTACACAACAGCAAGTAGTCAGCGTTTTAAAGAAATTGCGGTGAACTGGCTAGGAACTGACATTGATGTGCAACATGTTGATTTGGAAAAGTTGAACAAATAGAAATGAGATGGTAATAAATGGCTGATAAAATTTATGAGTATAAAGATAAAGAAAATTGGTTCCTTGGCGAGTGGGGTGGCTTCAATGCTATTTCAGGTCTTGGAAATGTCTGTGGTGACGATCTTTATGAATTGAGCCAACAAGTCGCAAAACTTGTTGCAAGCAAATGCTGTGGCAAATGTCACGGACACGGTGAAGGTGGCTGTCATAAAGACGAATTTAATGGCTACAACGTCACTGTTGTTAAAAAATCATCTGATTTTCAATTGATTCGCTTTGTTGTTGGCATGATTAACGAAGAAACTAATCGTCATTTAGAAGTGCAACAACGTGCGGGTGCGGTTGTGGTTACTGAGGATGACCAATTGTTATTTGTGCATCTACCAGAAGATGGTGTTGCTGCGTCAGCCTTTTTTGGAAAATCATCTGAAAATGCATTTGGTGATACAATCTTGATTGCCACACGCAATGAAGGTAAAACCAAAGAATTTCGTAAAATGTTTGATCAACTAGGCATCAAAGTTGAAAACCTAAACAACCACCCAGAATTGCCTGAAGTGGAAGAAACTGGAATGACCTTTGAAGAAAATGCACGCTTGAAAGCAGAAACGATTTCAAAATTAACTGGGAAAATGGTTCTTGCTGATGATTCTGGTTTGAAAGTGGATGTTCTCGGTGGTCTTCCAGGTGTATGGTCAGCTCGTTTCTCTGGCCCAGACGCTACAGATGAATCAAACAATGCTAAATTACTTCATGAATTAGCAATGGTATTTGATATGAAAGACCGTTCAGCGCAATTCCACACAACACTTGTGGTTGCTGCACCAGATAAGGAAAGTTTGGTTGTTGAAGCAGATTGGCCTGGCTACATTGCTATGGAAGCAAAAGGCGACAACGGCTTTGGTTATGATCCACTATTCTTAGTTGGTGAAACTGGACGTCACGCTGCTGAATTGACAGCAGATGAAAAAAATGAAATCTCACATCGCGGGTTGGCTGTTAAGAAATTAATGGAGGCATTCCCAGTATGGAAAGCAGAACAATAATTGTAATGAGTGATTCTCACGGTGACCGTGAGATTATTAGCAATATTAAACAACGTTATCAAGGCGAAGTTGATGCCATTTTCCATAATGGAGATTCTGAGCTACCAAGTTCAGATCCCATTTGGGATGGTATCAAAGTGGTTCGTGGTAATTGTGATTACGATAATGGTTATCCTGAAAGATTGACAACTTATCTTGACGATATTGTCATAGCACAGACTCACGGACACCTTTATAACATTAATTTTACATGGGATAGATTGGATTTATTTGCTCAAGAAGAAGATGCAGATATCTGCCTTTATGGGCACTTGCACCGAGCAGCAGCTTGGCGTAATGGTAAAACTGTTTTTATCAATCCAGGTAGTGTTCTTCAACCTCGTGGTGATGTCAAAGAAAAGCTTTATGCTAAAGTAATTATCACTAAAGATAAAATTAAGGTTGATTTTTACACACGTGACCACAAACTCTATCCGGCACTTTCAAAGGAATTTGACAGATGATAGCAAAAGAATTTGAAGAATTTCTTCTTAGCCATTTGGATCATTACTTGATTCCGGCAGAAGATTTGGCGATTTTTATTGATACGCATAATTCAGACCACGCTATGTTGCTTTTAGCTAATAATGGTTATTCACGTGTTCCTGTTATCACCAAAGATAAAGAATACGTTGGAACTATCAGCATTGCTGACATTATGTCTTATCAAGCTAAAAATCAATTGACCGATTGGGAATTGGCTCAGACTGATATTGGTAAGATGGTTAATACCAAATTACAAACCATTAGTGATACTTCAAGCTTAACGGATATTATGCATTTGTTAGTGGACTATCCTTTCTTGCCAGTCTTAGATAAAAATAACCACTTCCTAGGCATTATTACACGTAAATCGATTCTAAAGGCTGTTAATAGTCTCTTACACGATTTCACTGATTATTATACGATTACCCCGAAAGATGATTGATTTTATCCAAGAATTTATTGACAGTAAGTCTCTCTCAGAGAATTCTAGAAATGCTTATTTTTATGATTTGCAGCAGTTTGTTGAGGCTGTTGATGGCAAAGTCAGCAAAGAAAAGCTGGCGCTTTATGAGCATTCATTGGCACCTTTAAAAACCTCAGCCAAAAAGCGTAAGATTTCAGCGGTAAATCAGTTTTTGTATTTTTTGTATGATACTGAGCGCTTAGATCGTTTTTATAAATTAAGCAATAAAGAAAAATTGGCCACGAAACCGGTTAGTAAGGAGTTGCTGGATTATTCGGCTTTTTATCAAGAAAGTTCTTATCAAGCTGGTCAGTTGATTGCGCTTTTGATGATTGAACTGGGCCTGTCGTCTAGTGACCTTCAAGGCTTAAAAGTTGCTGATTTGGATAGGACTTTTGCTGTTTTGCGCGTGCAAAAAGCTGGCTTGGTCAGAGTGCTAGAAGTTCCTGCAAAATTGCTTGATTACATGACTGCCAATTTGTCTGAAGAACAGATTTATCTTTTTGATAATCAAGGTAAATCTTATTCAAGACAATGGTTCTTCAATCAATTAAAAGCATTTTTGGCTTCTTTGGGTTTGGAAGACTTATCAGCGCAGGATATGCGTCGTCAATATGTTTTACATCAAAAAGCAGCAGGAAAATCTTTATTAGAAGTTAGTCGCAATTTAGGGCTTAAGAGTCCAGTGACTTTAGAGAAATTTTATAACTAATGGATATTAAATTAAAAGATTTTGAAGGGCCTCTGGATTTGCTTTTGCACTTGGTCTCTAAATATCAGATGGATATTTACGATGTTCCAATCGTGGAAGTTATCGAGCAGTATTTGACTTATATCTCAACCTTACAAGCCATGAAATTAGAAGTGGCAGGTGAATATATGGTTATGGCCAGTCAGCTCATGCTGATTAAAAGCCGTAAGCTACTTCCAAAAATTGTTGAAGCAGAGCCAGAAGAAGATGACCCTGAACAAGAATTGTTGACACAAATCGAAGAATATCGTCGCTTCAAGGCGATTAGTGAGGAAATGTCAGCCCAGCACGATGAACGTGCTAAATTTTACTCAAAACCAAAACAAGAATTAATTTTTGAAGATGCGGTTTTAGCTCATGACAAGACGATTATGGATCTTTTCTTGTCATTTTCACATGTTATGGCTGAAAAGCAAAGAGAATTGAAAAATAGTCATACGGTTGTTGAGCGTGATGATTATCGTATTGAAGACATGATGACGGTTATTTCAGAACGTCTTAGTCAGTCTAAAAAACTTGTTTTGAACAAGGTTTTCAAAGAATGTCAATCTATTCCAGAGATGATTACCTTATTTTTGGCGACTTTAGAATTGATAAAAGTTCATGAAGTTGAAGTGGAACAAGAAGAAAACTTTGGAGATATTGTTTTACGAAGTGTTAGTTGAGTGAAAAAACGATAACCCTTGGTAAACAAACTTAAGAAAGGAAGTTATATGAACTATTTAGCTCAGATTGAAGCCCTTCTTTTTGTAGCAGGTGAAGAAGGCTTGAGCTTACGTCATTTGGCTAGTATGGTTAATTTAACACCAACGGCGCTCCAACAACAACTGGAAAAATTAGCGCAGAAATATAAAGCTGACGACTCATCAAGTCTTTGTTTGATTGAGACAGCAGGTTGTTATAAAATTGTGACTAAAGAGATTTTTGCTGATTTGCTTCGTGATTTTGCAAAAGCTCCAGTCAATCAAAGTTTATCACGTGCCAGTTTGGAAGTTTTATCCATTATTGCTTACAAACAACCGATAACACGTATTGAAGTTGATGATATTCGTGGTGTTAATTCTAGCAGTGCTATCAGTAAATTAATGGCTCTAGGTTTAATTTGCGAAGCTGGTAAAAAAGAAGTAATTGGTCGACCAAATATTTATGCGACAACGGATTATTTCCTAGATTTTATGGGAATCAATGACCTAAGTGAACTGATTGACGTGTCAAATATCGAAGTGGTTGATGAAGAAATGACCCTTTTTGAAGAGCCAGAATTAGTCCAAGAAGAAACAGAACTCGCTAAAACTGACGAAATGATGTAAAATAGCTAAAAAGCAGTTAAAGGAAAGAATATGAGAATTAATAAATACATTGCCCATGCGGGAATTGCCAGCCGTCGTAAAGCTGAAGATTTGATTAAAAGAGGTTTGGTAACCATCAACGGTAAAGTTGTCACAGAACTAGCTACAACGGTTAAAGCTGGTGATGTTGTTGAAGTTGAAGGGACACCAATCTATAACGAAGAAAAAGTTTATTACCTTCTTAATAAACCTCGTGGTGTGATTTCAAGTGTATCAGATGACAAAGGCCGTAAAACGGTTGTTGACTTGCTACCAAACGTTACAGAACGTATTTACCCTGTTGGACGTTTGGACTGGGATACTACTGGACTTTTGATTTTGACAAATGATGGTGATTTCACAGATGAAATGATTCACCCACGTAACGAAATCGACAAAGTCTACTTAGCTCGTGTTAAAGGACTTGCGACAAAAGAAAATCTTCGTCCCTTGACACGTGGTGTTGTTATCGATGGTAAAAAGACAAAACCAGCTCGTTACAATATCATCAAAGTAGATCCTGAAAAAAATCGTTCAGTGGTTGAATTGACTATCCATGAGGGACGTAACCACCAAGTTAAGAAAATGTTCGAATCAGTTGGACTTTTGGTAGATAAATTGTCTCGTACGAACTTTGGGACTTTGGATCTATCAGGTCTTCGCCCAGGTGAATCACGTCGTTTGAGCAAAAAAGAAATCAGCCAGTTACATAATTTAGCTGTTAACAAACAAAAATGATAAAAAAACTGCTTATTGCGCTTGTTAAATGGTATCAAAAACGGATTTCCCCCATGACCCCTCCATCATGTCGCTATCGACCAAGCTGTTCGAATTACATGATTGTGGCGATTGAAAAGCATGGGATAAAAGGTGTTCTTATGGGAATTGCACGTATTTTACGTTGCCATCCATTTGTAGAGGGTGGGGATGATCCAGTGCCTGATTATTTTACGCTTCGACGCAATAAAGATTATCGTAAAAAGAAAGAGGAAAGCTAAGTTTTCCTCTTTTTGTGTATTAATATTTTGACCATGTTTTTGGAATGAAGAGGAGTAGCATTGGGTAAATTTCCAAGCGTCCTGCAATCATGGCAAATGACATGAGTAATTTTGAAAATGGACTAAAGATGGCAAAGGTTTGGCTTGTGCCGAGCATTGGTCCGATGTTGTTAAAGGTTGATGTTGCTGCGCTGACCACAACCATAAAATTATTATTATCTAGTGATAGCATTAAGGTTAGTCCTAAAAGTAAGAAAACATATAATGTCAAATACTTAAGGACACCGTGTTGAATTACCTTATCAAGTGGTTGCTCGTTGATATGAATAGTCATGATACGATTTGGGTAAAGGGTTGAGAGCACTTGATTCCTTGCAATTTTTGTCAAGATAAGTGTACGCATGACCTTAATACCACCTGCAGTTGATCCAGCAGATCCTCCGACAAACATGAGAAAGAGTAGAATAACCTGAGCAAACAAAGGCCAAACGGTCAAATCAGTTACTCCAAATCCTGTTGTTGTCATGATGTTAGCCACTTCAAATAATGAATTTTCCAAAGCCTTACCAGCGCTTGGGTAAAGGCCACTGACATTCAACCAGATTAGAGCTGTTGCAATCACAACAATCCCAATATAAGTTCTTAGTTCTTCGTCTTTAAAGAATGCTTTAAACTTACGAAGTAATAAGAAGTAGTACAAGTTAAAGTTAATCCCAAAAAGGAGTACAGCAATTGAGATAATATTTGTGATTAGTGAACTGTTGTAATGAGCAATAGAATCATTATAGACTCCAAAACCACCAGTACCAGCACAACCCATTGCAGTGATAATACTGTCAAAGGCAGGCATGCCAGCTACCATCAAAATAACCATTAAAATGGCAAACATACTGAGGTAAATGACATAAAGAATTTGCGCTGTTTCTTTCAGTTTAGAAACCACTTTACCAAAGACAGGACCAGGCACTTCAGCACGCATGACTTCCAAGTGGCTATTTTTACTATTTTCCATAATGGCTAGCGCAAACACCAGCACTCCCATACCACCGATAAGGTGGGCGAAACTTCGCCAGAAGAGTAGCGAGTGTGATAGCACCGCAACATCAGGTAAAATAGTAGCACCAGTCGTGGTAAATCCAGAAACCATTTCAAAGAAAGCGTCAATGATACTTGGAATTTGTCCTGAAAGTACAAATGGCAGCGCTCCAAAGAATGACCAGAGTATCCAACATAGAGCAACGATTAAGAGTCCCTCTTTGGTGTAAACATGGTAATTCTTTGGCTTGAAAGCAACCCCAAGAAGTCCAATGATGACAAGCATTCCAATCGTGATGACCAGGCTGTTAATCACGCGCATATCTTCATGATAAATGAAAGCCACAATCACAGGCACTAACATCAAAGAAGCTTCAATCAATAGGAGTTTTGCTAGGAGGTAACGAACCATACTTTTATTCATAACTTACCTCGCTAACAAATCATAGATGCGCGTGATGTTTTTCAAGAAGGTTACGACAACAATCTTATCACCAACTTCAAAGACATCCTCACCGGTTGGATAAATGGTTTTACCTTTGCGGATAATCGCGGCGATAAGAATATTTTCCTTGAATTTTAGTGATGACAGACTCTTACCTGCCATTTTATTGTTTTCACGAATTTCAAATTGCAAGGTCTCGATACGACCATTAGCGACGTGGTGCATGGCATCAAGGTTTGAGTCTTGGGCGTTCACACGACCACGAATGAAGTGCATCATGCTATCAACCGCAATACTTTTTGGTGTGACAATACTTGAAAATTGGCTAGTATCGATAATCTCAAGCAAGCTAGTACGGTTAACTTTGGTGATATTTTTTCGTACACCAAGTGTTTCAAGGAACATAGAAGTGATGATGTTTTCTTCATCCACCCCTGTTAGTGTTGCGACTGCATCAAAGTTTTCCACACATTCTTCCAAAAGCACACTTTTAGCCGTACCGTCACCTTGGACGACATGGACGTTTGGAAATTCTTGGCTGAACATCTGAGCTTGCTCAGGATTATTTTCAATGACCTTAAGATTCATCTTAGTGTTCTTAAGAATGTTGAGCAAGTAGTAGGCAATTCGTCCAGCACCAATAATCATCATGTTCTTGATAGATTTGGTTTTTACAGAATTGTGGAAAAGAATCATGTCAATACGATTTCCTGTAACGAAAATCTTATCAGCTGTTTGGAGTGTGGCATCACCGTCTGGAATAATCAATTTTCCACGACGTTCGATAGCACAGATAACTAAGTTACCAAATTTTTTACGGAATTGGCTCAAGCTCATGTGGCAAAGTTTGCTGCCATCAGAAATCACAAATTCCATTAACATGACACGTCCATTGACAAAGTGCTCAACAGAAAGGGCATTTGGAAAGTCAACAGTATTAGCAATATAACGTGCAGTTAACAATTCTGGATTGACCACCAAAGAAAAGCCAAGGAAATTTTTATCTTTGAAATAAGCGTTTGAGTATTCTGGATTACGAACACGGACAACCGTTTCTTTGGCACCCATTTGTTTGGCAAGAACGGCTGAAATCATATTAACTTCGTCTTTATCAGTCAGAGCAATGAAGATATCGCAGTTAGCAACATCAGCTTGCTCAAGAATTTTAAAGTTAGCACCATTACCAACGATTCCCATGATATCGTGACGTTTGGTAATATTTTTTAAAACAGCTTCTTTTTCTTCAATTAAGACGACATTGTGTTTTTCTTCAACAAGAGAGCGACAAAGTGCGGTACCAACCTTACCTCCGCCGACAACAATTATTTTCATTTTAACCTCCGAAATGTATCGTATCTATATTACTCTATTTTTCCTAAAAATACTAGCCATTCCAACTGCTAACAAGGGATTAAGCTTGATTTATCAAAGCTAACAATGATTGTTAAAATTAGGTTACAAATCATCAAAACGCTTGCGAAATGTCAGTGAGAGAACTATAATGAATCGTTATCTAATTTTAGGGAGAAATTTCAATGCTTGAAAAGTTACGAAATGTTTTTATTGGTAATCCCCTGGAATCAGCTGGCGAGACTGACGAGGATCATCTGCTATCCAAATCACAAGCCTTGGCCATGTTGTCCAGCGATGCCCTTTCATCTATTGCTTATGGTCCAGAACAAGTTATCTTAGTTTTGACAACTATTTCTGCGGCGGCAATTTGGTGGTCTTTACCAATTGGACTTTTGGTTTTGGTATTGTTAGCAAGCCTAACGATTTCTTACCAACAAGTTATCCATGCTTACCCTAAAGGTGGTGGTGCCTACATGGTATCTACGGAAAATTTATCACCAAGTATGGGATTAATTGCAGGTGGTAGTTTGTTGGTTGACTATATGTTGACAGTAGCTGTTTCGGTGTCATCTGGTGCCGATGCGATTACATCAGCTTTTCCAGCCATTAAGGAATTTAATTTAGAAATTTCGATTGTTCTGGTTTTGGCTTTGATGTTTATGAATTTGCGTGGTTTGCGCGAATCGGCAAAATCTTTGATGATTCCAGTTTATTTGTTCATTGTAAGTATCTTATTCTTGATTGCATATGGTGCTTTTCAAATTCTGACTGGGCATTTGGCTTATACGGCAACAGCACACATTGGTAAAGTGGTTCCAGGAGTGTCTATCATTCTTTTGCTGAGAGCTTTTACCAGCGGTTCAGCTTCACTTACTGGTGTTGAAGCTATTTCAAATGCGGTGCCATTTTTCAAGAAACCAAAAGAAAAAAACGCAGCTGGCACCCTTGCCATCATGTCACTAATTCTTGGGATTATGTTTGCAGGGATTACTTTCCTAAACTATTGGCTGGGAATTACACCATCAGCTCATGTAACCATTTTGGCTCAAATTGCGCAACGTATCTTTGGTGATTCAACAATCGGAAATGCTTTGTTCTACATTTTCCAATTATCAACAGCCTTAATCTTGGCGGTTGCTGCAAATACTGGCTTTTCTGCCTTTCCAATGTTATCTTTCAACATGGCTAAGAACAAATACATGCCTCACCTCTTTATGGAAAAAGGGGCACGTCTTGGCTATTCAAATGGTATCATCACCCTAGCAGTTGGAGCAATTGCGCTTCTTTGTATCTTTAATGGGTCGACTGAACGCCTTATTCCGCTTTATACCATTGGGGTATTTATCCCATTTGCCCTTTCACAAACGGGGATGGTCATTCACTGGAAACGCAAATTTGGTCAAGGCTATTTGAAACATTCTGTGGCTAATATCTTGGGAGCAATTATTTGTTACCTCATCATTTTGATTTTATTGATTTTTAGAATTGGTGAAATCTGGCCATTCTTCCCAATCATCTTTGTCTTGATGTTCTTGTTCCATTCTATTAAGAATCACTACAAGAATGTTGCCATGCAACTTCGTTTGACAGATGATGTTAAGAATATCCATTATGATGGTAATACGGTTTTGATTTTGGTCGGTAATATGACACAAGCAAGTATTCGTGCTATCAACTATGCTAAAAGCATTGGACAAACGGTTGTTGCCATGCACGTATCAACCTTGGAAACACGTGAAAAAGACTTAGAAGTTGAAGAAGAATTCAAACACTATTTCCCAGATGTTACCTTTGTCAATATTGAATCAAACTACCGTGATATTGTGAAACCAACCATGATGTTTGTTCAAAAAATGAATCATGAAGCTAAGAAAAATAATCACACGATGACGGTTATTATTCCAAAATTCATTCCAAAACACAGTTGGCAAAACATGCTTCACAACCAAATGAGCCTACGTATCCGTGCGCGTTTACGTTGGTATGAAGACATTATCATTGCAACTTATTCATATCATTTGAAGAAATAATAAATCTTTAAGAAGCCTTTCATATCAAGGCTTCTTTTAATTTTTTAAAAGAAAAGGCTTACATCGAAAAAACATTGAAAAAAGCTGTAAAAACGTGACATTTTCGCGTTAAATACGTTGACTTTGCATGTTAAAGTGTTATAATAATTTACAAGAATTCGTTAGTTTAAATCAAACCTGTTATGATTTAAGTTAATGAATCGCCGCCAACCACGCTGTTTGCTGAGCTTGACTCCGGGCAGTGTGGTTTATTTTTATGTCAAAAAACGGAGAGGAATAGTTATGAATATCGAAGAACTTGATTACCAAGAAGAAGCTACTAAGGCTGTCAATCATGTCGTTCTTTTTCAACCACAAATTCCACAAAATACAGGAAATATTGCTAGAACATGTGCTGCAACCAATACACCACTACACATCATTCGTCCGATGGGATTCCCAATTGACGACCGCAAAATGAAACGTGCAGGGCTTGATTACTGGGACAAACTTGATGTGACATTCTATGATAGCATTGAAGAATTTATGGAAAAATGTGATGGGAAAGTTCACTTGATTAGTAAATTCGCTGAAAAAGTTTATTCTGACGAAAACTACAATGATGGCAACCATCATTATTTCCTTTTCGGTCGTGAAGATAAAGGACTTCCTGAAGACTTCATGCGAGAAAATCCAGAGAAAGCTCTTCGTATTCCGATGAATGATGAACACGTGCGCAGCTTGAATTTGTCAAATACCGTCTGCATGATTGTCTATGAAGCTCTTCGCCAACAAGCATTTCCAAATTTGGAACTCAGCCACACTTACGAGCATGATAAACTAAAATAAAAGAAAAGTAGTCCTTTAGGACTGCTTTTTGACGTATAAAAGTCCAAAAAGTGAGGAGAATCGGCATAAAATCAAGCTTTTTCAGCCAAAAACATTGCAGAGCTTGATTTTTTTTGATATTCTAAGGGTGTCTTCAGGGCAGGGTGCAATTCCCGACCGGCGGTGTTGCCTCTCGTTGTTTGCTAAGAGAACGAGAGCAATGTAAAAGTCCGCGAGCTGCTTGGCAGTTGATCTGGTGAGATTCCAGAACCGACAGTAAAGTCTGGATGGGAGAAGACCAAGAGTTTGCTTAGGCTTTTTGGCTACAGCAATATACTCGAACGCCTTCTTTCAATTTGAGAAAATTGGAGGAACTTTTTTATGCCTGAAACTATGACTAACACACGTAAATTGGCGCATATTGCCATTTTATCGACGCTTTCGTTCTTGTTGATGTATTTGCAATTTCCGCTGATTCCATCAGCTAGCTTCTTGCAATTTGATTTTTCAATCTTACCAGTCTTAGTTGGTCTTGTGATGATTGACTTGCAAAGCGCGCTTGGAATTTTGATTTTGCGAACACTTCTAAAACTCATGTTAAATAATGGTGGTGTTACCACCTTGATTGGTATGCCAATGAATGTGGTCGCTTTAGGAGTTTTCTTGTTAGCGATGGCTTTCATTTGGAATCGAAAACCAAGTTTGAAAACTTTTGTTTTGGCTTCAGTTGTGGGAACGATTGGTTTGACCGTGGCTATGTTGGTATTAAATTATATCTATGCGGTGCCACTTTATGCTCAATTTGCAAACTTTGATATTTCAGCTATTCTAGGTTTAGGAAATTACCTTTTTGCAATGGTTGTCCCATTTAACTTGATTGAAGGAGTGATTTTCTCTATTTCCTTCTTTATCTTATGGACATGCCTAAAACCGATTTTAACAAAATAAATACATGACAGGTCTGGGACATAGTCCTAGGCTTTTTAGTTAATCTTCTAATGAACTTAACATTTGTTTAAACTGCCACAGTTTTGCCACAGAATTTAGAGGCTTTGGCTAGGCTTAAAAAATGAACTGCGTTATAATAATACTGTTGCACTAAATTCTTGTGAAAGGTATTAACATGAAACATAAACAAACCTATTTTACACTTGGCTCAACCTTTCTCGTGATTTTTATGATGTTGGGCTATGTTGTAAAATTTTATCCTGAAGCTGTAACAGGACTTGATTCAAGTATTCAATTAAGCGTTCGTGGAGATTTACCAGCTCATCTGACTGCTTTCTTTAAAGTCATCACAAATTTTGGTCATGAAGCGCTTGTCTTTGTCTATACATTTGCCATTGCAGCCTTTTTCTATTTCCGAAAAAATTGGAAAACGGAAGGCCTCCTTTTAGCTGGCAATTTGGTTTTAATGGGGGCTTTTTCAACAGTCTTTAAGTATCTTTATAATCGTCCAAGACCAAGTTTGGAATTCTTGGTTAAACGACCAATGGGGCCATCGTTCCCAAGTTGGCATGCGGCATCCAGTATGATTGTGGCTATTAGTTTGATGATTATTATCGAGCAACATTTGACAAAAACAGTGGCTAAGCGTCTGCTACAAGTATTGGTTGTTGTACTTGCTCTTTTAACAGCTGTTTCTCGTATCTACTTAGGTGTCCATTACCCAACAGATATTTTGGGTGGCTGGTTGCTAGCTCTTGCTATCTCTCTAGCTGTATACCCAATTTATGATAAGAAGCGTTTTGAATGGCGTTTCCAAGGAAAACAAGATTAAGTATTAAAGAGGCGACCGATAGGTCGTCTTTTTAAGGTGACTTGAGTTTGTCTCGTGCTTAGAAAGTGTTATAATAAAAGCTATGAAAAAACGTTACAATACTCTAAATGATTACTATCGCGAGATTTTTGGAGAAAAAATATTTAAAGTTCCTATTGATGCAGGATTTGACTGCCCAAACCGTGATGGAACGGTAGCGCATGGTGGCTGTACTTTCTGTACGGTATCAGGTTCTGGTGATGCTATCGTGGCTCCAGACGCTCCAATTCGTGACCAATTTTATAAAGAAATAGATTTCATGCACCGTAAATGGCCAGAAGTTAAGAAATACTTGGTTTATTTCCAAAACTTCACCAATACGCATGACACGGTTGATGTGATTCGTGAACGCTATGAACAAGCTATTAACGAACCTGGTGTTGTTGGGATTAATATCGGGACACGTCCCGACTGTCTGCCAGATGAAACCATTGCCTACATTGCTGAATTATCTGAGCGTATGCATGTGACTGTTGAGCTTGGGTTGCAGACCACTTATGATGAAACTTCTAAAATCATTAACCGAGCTCACACTTATGACCTTTACGTCAAAACTGTGAAACGTCTTCGTGAATTGGCTCCTAAGGTTGAGATTGTTTCTCACTTGATTAATGGCCTTCCAGGGGAAACACATGAGATGATGGTTGAGAACGTTAGACGTTGTGTGAGCGATAACGAGATTGACGGAATCAAACTTCATTTGCTTCACTTGATGACAAGTACCAAAATGCAACGTGATTACCATGAAGGGCGTTTGAAATTGCTCAGTATGGACGAATACGTCAATATTATCTGCGACCAGTTGGAAATTATCCCTAAAAATATTGTTATTCACCGCATCACTGGAGATGCTCCACGTGATATGTTGATTGGACCAATGTGGAGCCTCAAGAAATGGGAAGTTTTAAACGCCATTGACAAAGAAATGGAACGTCGAGGTTCTTATCAAGGATGTAAATTAGAGGAGGTTGAATCGTGATAAAACGTCCCTTACACTTATCACATGATTTTTTGGCTGAGGTGCTAGATGATGGTGCAGTAGCTGTTGATGCAACCATGGGAAATGGCAATGACACAGCTTTTCTCGCTCAGCATGCTAAAAAAGTTTACGCTTTTGATGTGCAAGAACAAGCACTAAAAAGCACACAAGAACGCCTAGAAAAACAGGCAATTTCAAATGCGCAGTTGATTTTAGATGGGCATCAAAATCTTGATAAATACGTCAGTGAGCCAATTCGCACAGCTATTTTCAACCTTGGCTATTTACCAAGTGCCGATAAGACAGTCATTACAAAACCCGATACCACTTTAGTGGCTATTGAAAAAATCTTAGAACGTCTTGAAATCGGTGGTCGTCTAGCTATCATGATTTATTATGGTCACGAAGGTGGAGACATGGAAAAAGATGCAGTGCTTGATTACGTGTCAGCTCTTGACCAAAAAGAGTTTGCAACAATGCTATATAAACCTTTGAACCAAATTCACCAACCACCTTTCTTGGTTATGATTGAAAAATTACGTTAATAATAAAACCTCTATGATTAAGGTCATAGAGGTTTTTCGTTATTTAAATTCAGGTTTGATGTAAATGCGGTCATCTCCAAGAGGGACAATTGATACGGTTTGATCATAAAAGTTAGATAAAATATCTTCTGTTAAGACTTGGTCTTTTGGACCTTGAGCAATGATTTGCCCTTTTTTGAGGAGAAGAACGTGGGTAAAAGAACGTGTGATTTCTTCAGCATGGTGAGTAACATAGATAATAGTTGGCGCATTTGGCAAGCTAGTGATTTGCTCAATTTGCGTCAGCAATTTTTCACGTGCAAAAAGGTCAAGTCCACTAGTTGCTTCATCGAGAATTAAGATTTCTGGACTTTCCATTAAGCTCCTTGCGATAAGAAGAAGTTGCTTTTCACCTTGTGAAAGACTGGCATAAATACGACCAAGAAGATGTTCACCGCCAATTGAGATGAGCATTTGTCTAGCTTCTTCAAGTTCTTTTTCGCCGTATTCAGTATAAAGGATACTTGATTTGTATTTTCCGGTTAGGACGATTTTTTCAGCTAGCATGTGTGGGGATAATCGTTCGGCGATGAAAGAGCCAACGATACCAATTTTGGTACGCATATTGCTGATATCAGTCCCACCAAATTTATTTCCCAGCACCTCAACACTGCCTTGACTTGTCCAATATTCAGCGGTGATGAGTTTTAGAAGGGATGTTTTGCCAGAACCGTTAAGCCCAAGAATTGCCCAGTGTTCGCCCTTGTTGACCTGCCAAGTGACATTATTTAAGAGTTTTTTATTCTGTCGTTCTAGACTAACATTGGTTAAAGAAAGTTGAATCATAGGAGAACCTCCGTCAAGTATTTGATAGTTATTATATCATTTTTCAGAAAATTTAGATATTTATTTCTGAAATAGTTTGATAAATAAAACTAAAAATTAGTAAAACTTTACTAAAACTTATTGACTTTGTTTAGGAAAGCGTTTACTATAATCATGTAATCAAAAAACAAAGTTGTTAGAAGAAGGAGAGTTCTATGAATCAAACGACTCATGCAAGCAAAGATTTGAAAAAATCTGCAGCTACTTCACGCATTTCATATGCTTTTGGGGCATTTGGTCACGATATTTTTTATGCGACCTTGTCAACATACTTCATCACTTTTATTACCTCACACTTATTTAATACTGGTGATGCAGCACAAAATAATCGCATGGTTTTGTATATCACTCAGATTATCGCAGGTTTGCGTATTGTTGAATTGATTATTGACCCTTTTATTGGAAATATGATTGACAATACAAAGACACGCTGGGGAAAATTCAAACCATGGGTAGTAGCTGGTGGTACAATCAGCTCACTTGCTTTATTGATTTTATTTACTGATATGGGTGGACTTAACAAGACAAATCCAGTGCTTTACTTGATTATCTTTGCTTTCATCTATATCATGATGGATATTTTTTATTCTTTTAAAGATATTGGTTTTTGGTCAATGGTTCCAGCACTATCATTTAGCTCTGAAGAACGTGAAAAAACAGCAACTTTTGCTCGTATTGGTTCAACTATTGGTGGTAATATTGTTAGTGTTGTGATTATGCCAATCGTTCTTTTCTTCTCACTTCATCGTAATGGCGGTGCTGGTGATAATCGTGGTTGGTTCTGGTTTGCCTTTATTGTGGCTTTGTTGGGTGTGTTAACTGTTTTGGCTGTAGCCTTTGGTACACATGAAATTGAGTCCGACCTTCGTAGAAATACTGAAAAAACAGGCTTCAAAGATGTTCTTAAAGTCTTAACTAAAAACGACCAATTAATGGCGATTGCTTTGTCATATGTCTTGTATACAACTGGGATTAGTATTTTAAATGCTTCTGAATTGTATTACTTCACTTACATCATGGGACACGCAGCTCAATTTTCAATCTTAGGTACGATTAATACAGTTGTCGGTTTGCTTTCAGTTTCTCTTTTCCCACAATTAGCTGGAAAATTGAATCGTCGTAATTTGTTCTTTGCTTGTATCGCTGTAATGCTTTGCGGTATTGGTCTCTTTTCAGTAGCTGGAACATCACTAGCTCTTGTTTTACTTGCTGCTGAATTATTCTTTATTCCTCAACCTCTTGTTTTCCTTGTGGTCTTGATGATTATCACAGACTGTGTGGAATATGGTCAATGGAAACTTGGTCACCGTGATGAAGCTTTGACCTTGTCAGTTCGTCCTTTGTTGGATAAATTTGGTGGTGCTATTTCAAATCTTGTCATTGGTGCAGCAGCGGTTGCTGCTGGGATGACAACAGGTGCGACAGCTGATTCCATTACAAAAGCAGGAATCATTTCTTTCAAACTTCATGTCTTTGCTTTACCATTTGCTTTGATTATTTTAAGTAGTTTGGTTTTCTTCTTCCGTGTTAAATTAACTGAAGAAAAACACGCTGAAATTGTTGAAGAACTTGAACGTACTTGGGGACACGAATACATCGAAGATGAGGTTGAAACAGATGGTGGTCTGAACATCTCAGCTCCAATTTCAGGTCAACTGATTGCCTTGTCAGATGTAGATGACCCAATCTTTGCAAAAGAAGGACTTGGTAAAGGATTCGCCATTAAACCAAGCGATGGTTGTGTTTATGCGCCGTTTGATGCAATGGTTCGTCAAGTCTTTACCACTCGCCACGCTGTTGGTTTGGTTTCTGAAGATGGTATTGTCTTATTGATTCACATTGGTATTGGAACCGTGAAACTAAAAGGAACAGGATTTGTTTCTTATGTGGTTGAAGGAGAGCATGTTAAAAAAGGTGATAAATTGATTGAATTCTGGGATCCAGCAATTAAAAAAGCTGGACTTGATGATACGGTTATTGTCACTGTCACAAATTCACATGTCTTTAATGACTTTGTGATGAAAGCTCCTGCTGGTACAAACGTACAAGCTGGTGATGATGTGTTGACCTTGAACTAAGGAAATATGAAAAGGACTCAGTTTATGTAACTGGGTCTTTTATATAGAAGAAAGATAGTCGATGCTTGCAGTATTTGTTTGGCACTTTAATTCGAAAATATGCTATAATGTAGTCACTGTATTAAGAATAGAATATAGGTGATT
Source organism: Streptococcus sp. TATVAM-FAB8 (assembly GCF_046592795.1). NCBI lineage: Bacteria > Bacillati > Bacillota > Bacilli > Lactobacillales > Streptococcaceae > Streptococcus > Streptococcus sp. TATVAM-FAB8. The sequence continues at coordinate 224,541 of NZ_JAWVPQ010000001.1, read as the reverse complement.
AAAACCTATTTGAGATAGAAGAGGAGTAAGATTTATATGGAAGACCCGAGTCAGAATTTAGTATTGCAATTTATTTTATTGTTAATTTTGACCTTATTAAACGCCTTTTTCTCAGCTTCTGAGATGGCTTTAGTGTCTTTAAATCGTTCACGTGTTGAACAAAAAGCAGAAGAAGGAAATAAAAAATATATCCGTCTTTTGTCTGTCCTAGAAAAACCAAATAACTTTTTATCAACGATTCAAGTTGGGATTACTTTTATCGGACTTTTACAAGGGGCTAGTTTGTCTGCTTCACTTGGTGGTGTGATTGCCTCTTGGTTTGGAAATTATGTCTGGGCAAAAACAGCTGGTAGCGTGATTTCACTTGTCTTTTTGACTTATATTTCAATCGTTCTTGGAGAACTTTATCCAAAACGTATTGCCATGAACCTTAAGGAAAACTTGGCGGTTATTTCAGCTCCAGTCATTATCCTTATTGGGAAATTGGTTAGCCCATTTGTCTGGTTATTATCAGCTTCAACTAATCTTTTGTCACGCATCACACCAATGACATTTGACGATGCCGATGAAAAAATGACACGTGATGAAATTGAATACATGCTGACAAATAGCGAAGAGACTTTGGATGCAGAGGAGATTGAAATGCTTCAAGGTGTCTTCTCACTTGATGAATTGATGGCGCGTGAAGTCATGGTACCACGTACAGATGCTTTCATGATTGACATCAATGATGACACGCAAGAAAACATTCAAGAAATTCTGAAAAGACACTTTTCACGTATTCCCGTCTATGATGATGACAAGGATAAGATTATTGGTGTCCTTCACACTAAACGTTTGTTAGCTGCTGGTTTCAGCGAAGGTTTTGATAATATTGTTTTGCGTAAAATCTTGCAAGAACCTTTGTTTGTTCCTGAAACGATTTTTGTTGATGATTTGTTGCGTCAATTGCGAAACACTCAAAATCAAATGGCAATCTTGCTTGATGAATACGGTGGTGTTGCAGGAATTGTAACCCTTGAAGATTTGCTTGAAGAAATTGTCGGTGAAATTGATGACGAAACCGATAAAGCAGAACAATGTGTTCGTGAAATTGGTGAAGATACTTATATTGTCCTTGGTACAATGACCTTGAATGATTTCAATGATTACTTTGACCTTGATTTAGATAGTGATGATGTCGATACTATTGCTGGATTCTATTTGACAGGGGTTGGTAACATTCCAAGTCAGGATAGTCGTGAAAGCTTTGAAGTTGATTCAAAAGAAAAACACCTTGTTTTAACAAATGATAAAGTAAAAGATGGTCGTGTGACGAAATTGAAAGTTGTCATTTCTGATATAGAACAGACCCCTGAGGAAGATTAAGCTAAAAGCTTAGTCTTTTTTAGTGGGTTGACGTGATGGCTAAAAGCCTTGATTGACTTAAAAACTGATATATAAGAGCTGTTTTACTGGCTTTTTTATCACCATCTTTTCTCTGGAAAATGGTATAATGAAAATTAGAAAAACGGTTACAAAGGATGTTAGAAAATGACTGAAATAGATTACGGAAAAGTGACAGGAATGATTCATTCAACAGAAAGTTTTGGTTCTGTGGATGGTCCTGGTGTTCGCTTTGTCATTTTTATGCAAGGCTGCAAGATGCGTTGCCAATATTGTCACAATCCAGATACTTGGGCATTAGAAACAAATAATTCTCGTGAACGCACTGTTGATGATGTTTTAGCAGAAGCCTTGCGTTATCGACATTTCTGGGGTGAAAATGGTGGGATTACCGTTTCAGGTGGTGAAGCCATGTTGCAAATTGAGTTTGTAACAGCCCTTTTTACCAAGGCTAAAGAATTAGGAATTCATTGCACGCTTGATACGTGTGGTTTTACGTTCCGAGATACGCCTGAATATCACGAAATTGTGGATAAGTTACTAGCTGTGACGGATTTAGTTCTTTTAGATTTAAAAGAAATCAATCCTAAACAACACATTGTTGTAACACGTCAACCCAATACTAATATTCTAGCTTTTGCTCGTTATTTGTCTGATAAGGGTGTTCCAGTCTGGATTCGTCATGTCTTGGTTCCAGGATTGACCGATTTTGATGAAGACTTAATTGAGCTAGGGAAATTTGTTGAAACGTTAAAAAACGTGGATAAATTTGAAATTTTGCCTTATCATACCTTGGGTGAATTCAAGTGGCGTGAATTGGGAATTCCTTATACCCTTGAAGGGGTTAAACCACCGACTAGAGAACGTGTCCAAAATGCTAAAAAGCTTATGCATACAGAGTCTTACACAGACTACATGAAACGCATTCATCACTAGACAGGTTGACTATTGACATTGAGATGAATCTTTGATAAGCTCTATCACAAGGTGGACACTATGAACAGTTACAAAGTTTTAAAATTTGACGATCACTTCGTTTATTTGACGCAAGATGGCAAGATTAAAAAATTAGCGCGTGACTTATTTGATTTTGATATCGCACTAGGGGATAGAGTTGATTATATCCAAGATGGTGATATTGTCTTAGTGATGCCGAGCCAAGGAGAAATGGACATAAGCAGTGATAAATCTGTTAAGTCTGGGCTTTTACAAGGCATTCTTAATCTTTTCTTGGAAACTTTATCCATTCATAACAACGACTTAGGAAATCTAAAGAAGATTTTTTCACAACTTTTGGTCACACTTTTTATGGCATGGAGTTTGCTTGGTGTGGTTGTGATTGAATTATTACTTTTACTAGAATCCTTGATTTCCGTTATCTGGCGCTTACTAGTTAAAGGCATTAAGAATTTGCACATTGTGGATAATAGCCGAAAATATATGGCTTACCGCAAACGCCAAGAAGCTATTCGCAATCAAGAAAATCGTGAGGAAGAAGAACGTCTTTTACGTCTTGCTTTAGAACAGGAAAAGTTAGATAAAAAAGACCATGTTTCTGAAAAAACATCAGAAACTCTTACGACAGATTCAGAAAATACTCAGGAAGATTCTGTAAAAGAAACGAAAGAAATAGACTAAAAAAGAAAGCACTTTTATCATTAAGTACTAGAGCTTGTTGATAAAGGTGCTTTTTTGTTGGAATAATGGCTTAAAAGAGCCTGCTAGCTTTGCTATCTCCTTTAAATTTTGCTAAAATAAGAATAAATAATTATTATGAGGTAAAGAACATGTCTAAAATTTTAGTTTTTGGTCACCAAAATCCAGACTCTGATGCGCTTGGTTCATCAATCGCATACGCATACTTGAAACGTGAACTTGGTGTAGATGCTGAAGCTGTTGCTCTTGGAACTCCAAACGAAGAAACAACTTTTGCATTGAACTACTTTGGTGTAGAAGCACCACGCGTTGTTGAATCAGCAAAAGCTGAAGGTGCTGACCAAGTTATTTTGACAGACCACAACGAATTCCAACAATCAATCTCAGATATCCGTGACGTTGAAGTTGTTGAAGTGATTGACCACCACCGTGTCTCTAACTTTGAAACTGCTAACCCACTTTACATGCGTTTAGAACCAGTTGGTTCAGCTTCATCAATCGTTTACCGTCTATACAAAGAAAACGGTGTTGCTATTCCTAAAGAAATGGCTGGTTTGCTTTTGTCTGGTTTGATTTCAGATACACTTCTTCTTAAATCACCAACAACTCACGCAACTGACCCAGCTGTTGCTGCTGACTTGGCAGAAATCGCAGGTGTTAACCTTGAAGAATATGGTTTAGCATTGCTTAAAGCTGGTACAAACTTGGCAACAAAATCTGCTGAAGAATTGATTGATATCGATGCAAAATCATTTGAACTTAACGGAAACCAAGTTCGTGTTGCACAAGTTAACACAGTTGACATCAACGAAGTTCTTGAACGTCAAGCAGAAATCGAAGCTGCAATGACTGCTGCTATCTCTGCTAACGGATACTCTGACTTTGTTCTTATGATTACAGATATCCTTAACTCAAACTCAGAAATCTTGGCACTTGGTGCTAACATGGATAAAGTTGAAGCTGCCTTCAACTTCAAACTTGAAAACAACCACGCATTCCTTGCTGGTGCTGTTTCACGTAAAAAACAAGTTGTTCCACAATTGACAGAAAGCTTCAACGCTTAATTAATGTCGATAATGATAACACAAAAGGCGATGCAAGTCGCCTTTTTGTATGCTTTGTATATTGAGGAGATAAAAAATTAAAGATATTAATATGAAAAAAGTCATCTTTTTATTTTGTTGCTTTATTTTAATTGGGTGTCATCAACAATCAAATGATAGTAAAGGAAAAACAAGCCATGGCACAAGAGAAGTTGTCGATTCTAAGAATGTAACAAAAGAGAAAAAAGATTATTCTGATTGGTTTTTAAATTATCGTTATTATTATGTTGCATCAAATACTTCAACCTTGATGACATGTGGGATAAGCTTAAATAATGATGGTACTGCAACTTTATGTAGAGCTGGCGCAGAATTGATGGCATTCAATGCTGGGAATCCTTTAAAAGGACAGTACACAATTGAAGATTATGAGGATTCTAATACTGTACAAACTTATGTTACATCAGGTAATATGACTGTAAATGGAGAAGAACCTAGTCGAGTAGAACTTGTTCCAAGTGTTAAAATCACGATAGATATTCCTGTTCAAGAACTTCAACGTGTTAATGGCAACGTTAATTCTGTAAAAGATGAAACCAAGGTAGTGCTTTATGGTTATACTAATGATGATGGTAATAAAGTATTAACAACAGATGAAGAGGTAAAATCAGCATTACAAGTTTATTTTCATGCTAAACCTGAAAAAGCTAACTACGTTGTTAGTGTAGATGTATTGAACTTACGTTTAAAACCAAGCTTATCAGCTGATGTTGTTACTAAAAAACAAAAGGGTGATATTCTTCAAGTATTAGATTATGTTAGTGGAGAATCAGTTGATAATAACTCAACTTGGTGGGAAGTTAATATTGATGGCCAGAAATGTTATGCTTGGTCTGGTGCTCTTAAAACACAATTAGCTTATGATGCTGAACTAGAATCAGCCAATGATATTAATTTGGAAGAGATAAAGGATGAAAACTACGAATCGCTTGCCGGAACATGGCGTAACGGAAAAGGTGATACTCTTGTTATCCAAAGTGATGGCTCAATCGTTAGCACAGTAGATGGAAGGTCAGGTAAAGAAAGTTTGGGTGGTGCTTTTAGGTACGAAAGTGATGGTGTTCCTTATATTGGAGTCAGTAATGGGTATACTGGAGGTTTATTAGCATTGCTTAAGGTTGGTTTTAAGACAACAGGAGATAATTCGGATACTTCTAAACCACGAATTGTACCAACACAGAATGGTGTTTATCATTTATCTAATGATTACTATTATTATCGTCAATAATATAGAAAGTAAATAAAAATGAAAAAGAGAATTTTATTAATTATTCTTGCTCTGCTAGTTTTAAGCGCATGTTCTCATAAGAATAAAAATCAGAAAGTACCAGGAAATTGGTACACTGGCTCATCTTCATCCACTTCGGCATCTGATAAAAAAGAAACTAGTGATAATAGTATTTATGATGTTGTGTTAGAAAAACTTAGAACTGATACAAGTGATACCCCAGCAACACATTATGCTTATTATGATATTGATGGAAATGGACAGGATGAACTATTTTCTGGACGGTATTGGGAGTCTACGGGAACAATTGAATTCGCTGCTCTTTATTATGATAATAACGGTGTTGCTGATTATTTGGCACAAAGTTATGTTGCGTCAGCTGGTGGTTATAGAGAAGCTGCAAATATTTATACAGATGGAACGGTTATTACAGCTAAGTGGATGTCAACAGGAACTCAAATGGAAGACACTCAATATCAACTGAGAGCAGACAATAGCGGTGTTGATGTAATAAAAAATGCTAATGTACCTATTGGGAGAGATGTAGAGTTGTCGGATTACTTTGACATCAAGGGGAAAAAAGAGTTTGATTTTAGTATTTTGGATTGGCAGGAACTATCACCAAATAAAACTCAATCTGCGGATGATATTGATATCGAACAAATCCTCAATGGAAATTATGAATCAATTGCGGGGATATGGGTTAATGGTAGAGGACAGATTTTGAATATAAGTTCTGACGGTATGCTTGGTGATGATGCTAAGATATTTTCAATGTCAAGAAATAATCAAGGACTAGTATTTTTGGCTGCGGGTTCTATAGATGGAACACCGGGAGGAATTGCTATTGGATTATTTCCGATTGGTGTAGAAAATCCATTAGGAGATTATTCAGACATTTCTAAACCAAGATTAGTAGCAGGTCAGCAATTTGTCGATTTTCCTGCAGAAGCATATTATTATAGAAAATAGCAAAACAAAAAGCAAACAAGTTCTCTTGTTTGCTTTTTATTCTTCTTCTCGGATAAAGGTGAGTGTTTTGTCGTCTGAATGGTCTTTGGCAAATGAGAAACCGTCGAAAGTTAAGTTTTTGATATCTTCGATGGTTTCAATTTGCTTTTCAGCCATGAGTGAAACCAAACGTCCTCTTCCTTTTTTAGAAATGGTTGAGTGGATTTTGAGTTTGCCAGATCGATTTTCCATAAAGATGACTTTTATCATGCGTTTACGAATATTTGGTGAAAAGACTTGCTCAAATTCTGATGATAGAAGTGAGATGATAAGGTCATCATCTTGAACGTCTTTGTCATAATCTTCTCGCCAGAATTGTTTTAATGAGGTATTGTTGATTTTGAGATTGCCTTGAAAATCTAGCCGATGTGGGGCAATTAAGTCTGTTGGTTTGACAAGGCCATAAAATGCTGTTGCAATGCGAAGGTGCTTATCGAGATAATCTTTCTCAGTCTGGCTGACATTTTGACGCTTTAAGTAACGGTACATGAGGCCGTCGTAAAGCATCCAAGCTGGGTAATATCTGGCATCTTTGTTAGCCATTCGTTGCCAGCGCAGCCATTCCTGGTCAGCCTTGACTGGATTGATTTTGTAAAAATTAGCCAAATCTTCTACAGAGTAATCTAGCATGGTCTCAAGAATATCTTTGCTTTTAGTTCCTAAGGCTTGGTTGGCAAAAGCGTCTTGATTAGTATTTAATTCTTTAGCGTTAGGGATAAGTAATTTCATACTGGCATTATAGCACAGACTTAAAAATTTCTTTAAAGATAAGTCCTCATAAATGTCGTAGCAAATCTTCTTATAGCAGGACACTTTGTTTTTTGTTACAATTAACATATGAAACTACAAGACTTGCAAGCTGGTGACTTGCTTTTTATGCGCGATAATCAAGCCATGTCCCAGGCAATCCAGCAGGCGACAGGACAGTACAGCCATGTTGCGATTTATTTTAATCAAATGATTTACCACGCGACAAGAGATAAAGGTGTTGTCAGAGAAAATCTTAGAGAGTTTTTGCTTACACATGAACAGCTTGTCTCGGTTTATCGCTATCCCAAAATCAATCCAGACCAAGTTCTGGTGGCAGCAAAGGCCTTACTTGGAAAACCTTATAATGATAGTTTTTATCCAGGTAATGGCACTTATTATTGTTCGCAATATATTGCAGAAATTCTGCCAATTTTTAAGACCGTTCCCATGCAATTTGGCGATGATCAGCACGTGATTTTAGACTTTTGGCAGACCTATTACGATAAATTGGGACTTGCTGTGCCTTTAAATCAAGCAGGAACCAATCCCAGCCAGCTATCGCAATCAGAGGATTTACAATATTTAGGAGAATTACATGATTATCATTTTTAATCCAGATAAATTAACACGACAAACTTTTTTTAAGGATTTAATTAACTTTTTGTATCAGACAGATGATGTAACCTTGCGTCAAATCAAAGCTAAATTTCAAGAAGTGCCAAAAATTGATCGTTTGATTGAGGAATATGTCCAAGCAGGTTATATTATCCGTGATAACAAACGCTACACGCTTGGTTTTGAATTACTTAACTCTCTTGAAAATATCAGTTTAGACAGTCAGATTTTTGTGGATGATGAGAGCCAAATTTACACTGACTTGATGAAACTTTCTTTTGAAACACGTCTAGATAATGAGACGAATGATTTGGTTCTTGTTGAAAAAACAAGCATTGCTCGAGATGAATTGACGCTTTCTAACTACTTTTTCAAACTAGCTGAGAATTTGCCAATGTCTAAAGAACAAGAAGTTCTGTTTGATTTGCTTGGAGATGTTAATCCGCAATACGCTTTGAAATACATGACAACTTTTCTATTGAAATTTGCAAGAAAAGACGAAGTCGCTCAAAAACGACCAGATATTTTTGTGGAAGCTTTGGAAAAATTGGATTACATTCGCAAAAATGACCAAGGCAAATACCAATTGAACATGACATTTGATAAAGAGACGTTGATTTTTACAAGTAAATAAAGCAAAAAAATCTGGGGAGTGCCCAGATTTTTATGTTGCTGTTTTTATCATGAGATAAAGGAAATAAGGGGCTCCGATAACTGAAATAATCAGTCCTGTTGGAATACCTGTCCCGACAAGTAGGCTTCGTCCGATGGTATCTGCAATCAGCATTAAAATCATACCAATCAGCATGCTAGCAGGTAGGACGATTCGGTGGTCATTTCCAAATAAGCGGCGCGTGATGTGACCAGAAAGTAAGCCGACAAAAGTAATGTTCCCCACCAGCACAACGCTAAATGCGGCTAAAGATGTTGAGAGCGTAAGAGCCCAAAGTCGTTCTTTTTTTAGGTCAAGACCGAGAGTGATGCTCGTTTCTTGGCTAAACATCATCATGTTTAGACGGTAGCTGCGCCATAAAGTCACTCCCCAAATAATCCCTAGAAGAGGTGACATGATAGCCAGTAATTGCCAGTTTCCGCCGCTTACCTTGCCACTTAACCATGAGACGACATAATCGGTTTTCCCGACATCAAGATTGGCAACGACAGACACCATAACACCTGAAAGCAAACTTGATATCCCTACACCTGAGATGATTAAGCGTGTTGGTTGAATTGGCTGATTTTTACGGTGAGAAACTGCGTAGACAATGCTGATTGTTAAGAAACCACCAAGCATGGCTAAGAAAGGCATGAGTGTTAGGTTAGTAAGATTTGTGATATCTAGCATGCCAACCATCATAGCAATGACTAAGCCAGCTCCCGCATTAATTCCCAAGATACCAGAATCGGCTAGAGGATTTTTAGTTAGGGTTTGCAACAAGACTCCTGACATGGCAAGAGAAGCCCCACCAAGCATACAAGCTAAGATACGAGGAAGCCTGATTTTGAAAACAATCAAAGACATTGTGGTATCAGCTTGCCCCAAAAAGACTTGAAGGACTTTGAAAAAGGATGTGTTAGCGTAACCAATGGATAAAGAAAGCAGGAAAACAATTAGCAAGCAAAGAAGAAGAAGAAGGAATTGGCTTGTTCGTTTTTGCTTAGACGTCATAGATTTTCCCCCTTTCTGACCAACCAAAGAAAGCAAGGAAGCCCAACAATGCTGATAATGGCGCTAAGAGGTGTTTCGGCTGGAGGATTGATGACTCGACTAAGCAAATCAACCCAAACCATGAAAGTCGCGCCAGCAAATGCCGTAAGTGGAAGAATAATACGATAATCTTTAGCGACAAAGAGTTTTATAAAATGAGGAATAATCAAACCAAGAAATGCAAGACTTCCCACCAAAGCAACAGCAGCTGCTGATAGAATAAGAACAATGCTGAGCAGACTAATGGTAGTAGCTAGCGTTTTTTGTCCTAAAGCTTTAGCGACGGTTTCATCAAGGCAGAGAATGGTCAATTGATGAGCCATTAGCTGCGCTAAGACCAGACCAATTAGGATAAAAGGGGCAATGATGGCAAGCATTTTCCAATTGGTCTGAGCGAGTCCACCAGCTTGCCAGCCAATCACAGCTTTTGACAAATCAAAATACAAGCTGAAAGCTTGACCTAAAGATGAAAAGAGAGTCGAAATCATAGCTCCCGCTAAAATGAGTCGGGTTTGCTGGTAGCCTTTTTTAGGATGGTAGCTAATCCCAAAAATCAAGCAAGCAGAAAGACTAGCACCAATCAGACAAAGCAAAAGCGTCATGCTGTAGTGCATGCTGCCAAAAATGGCATAACCAGCAATCAAGGCTAGCCCTGCTCCTGCATTAATTCCAAGAAGTCCAGGGTCAGCAATGGGATTTCTTGTCACCCCTTGGATGATGCTACCAGATTGAGCCATAGCCGCCCCAACTAAAATAGCAGCAAGGATTCTTGGCAACCGCAAATCAAAAATCACGTCCTGTAGGTTTGAATCAGTTAACGGTGCTCTTAAAACACTAAAGACTTGCTGATTAGTGTAAGCAACCGCCCCAAAACGCAGGCTTAAATAACAGCCCAGAATAAAAAGTATTGCAATGCTGAAAAAAACAAGCCAAGGTCGACTTGGCTTATTTTTCTGAATAAGAAAGTTAGTTTCTTTCATGAGATTTCCTTTTTCAGAGAAGGGAGTCATAATCATCAGCTGTTGGCTTTTTTAATGGCTGCTGTGAAAGTTTCTAATTGTTTATCAAGTGACATTGGGTCAGAGAAGTAGAAGAGATTTTCATCAACTTCAAGTACTTTTTGATTTTTAACCGCTGGAATATTTTTCCAAACATCACTTTCTTTTAGAGAAGCAGCAGCGTCTTTGGTGTCTTTGCTGACATTGAGCACAAGGTAGTCGCCGACATAATCAGCAAGTACTTCTTGTGAAATGCCAAACCAACCAGCTGAGAAGACATCTTTTTTAACAGTTTCTGGAGCAGAAAAGCCAAGTGAATCGTAAATTAATTCACCTCCGCGCCCCCAGTTATTACCATAGAGGTAGATAGCTTTGTCATAAAAATCCATAACAGTGAAGCTTGTTGAGGCATCAAGGTATGGTGAAAGCTCTTCTTTAGCTTTAGCCGTTTTCGTTTTCCAACTATCAAGCCATTTCTGAGCTTTGTCTTCTTTGCCAAAGACTTTTCCAAGATTAGTCATCATTTCAAGATAATCGCTCTTACCATATTCAATAACTAAGACGGGAGCAATATCTTTTAACTCTTTGAGGTGTTCATCAGTTGAAAAAGCAATGATAAGGTCTGGCTCTTGCGCAGCGATTGCTTCGGTATCATCTGAGGTTAATTTCACCGCGTCAGCTAATTCATTTCCAAAAGCAGGACTATTTTTTTCTAAATCTAGTGAGTAACTAGACACATTGACACCCAGTTCAAGAAGGTAGCCAGTGTAAGAGTAAGCAAAGTTAACGACTTTTTTAGGATTTTTAGGAATATCGCCTTGGTAAGAAAATCCTGTTATTTTAGGCATGCTTGATAGCTCAGTGTTATCTGAAGTTGATGCGTTGTTTTGACAAGCAACCAACATAAGCGTTGCTAGAAATGTTGTTAAAGTGACAAAAAACTTTTTCATGTCTAAGATCTCCTGAAATTTATGTGAGCTGATAAGTCAGCAAAATAGGACAGTTATGAATCGGATCTTGAACGATCTGTGCCTCGATGCTAAAAATATCTCTTAAAATGTCAGTTGTCATAACCTCTTCAACCTGACCGTGATAGCAAATAGCACCGTTTTTCATGGCAATTAAGTTATCAGAAAAACGCGCTGATAAATTCAAATCGTGCAAAACCATGATGATGGTTTTATGGGCTTCTTGGTTAAGTTTTTTCAGCAATTCCAAAATTTCCAATTGATGATTCATATCTAGGTAAGTTGTCGGTTCATCAAGGAAAATCGTATCGGTGTCTTGCGCTAGCGCCATGGCAATCCAAACGCGTTGGCGTTGTCCACCGGATAAGGCATCAACTTTTTCATTAGCAAGGCTAGTGATTCTTGTCATTTCCATTGCCCACTTGATTTTAGCTTTATCGTCATCGGTTAGTTGTCCAAAATAACTTTGATGAGGAAAACGTCCGTAAGACACGAGCTCATAAACGGTAATGCCTTCAGTAGCTTCAAGTACTTGTGGGAGCAAAGCTATTTTTTTAGCAATTTCCTTGGTCGGTAAATCAGCAATAGCTTTACCATCAATCAAAATTTGCCCAGCTTTAACTGCTTGAATCCGTGTCAGGGCTTTTAGCAAAGTGGATTTGCCACAGCCATTAGCACCGATGATTGTGGTGATTTTTCCGTCAGCTATCTTGGTTGATAAATTTTGAATAACCGTTTTATCATCATAAGCGATAGTGATATGTTTAGCACGAATTTCTGACATAGTGGCCTCCTTTCTCGTAAAAAATGAATATGGTTACAAGTCTCAAAAAAATTGAGAATTGTTTTTTCATTGTAACAAGAAAAAAGACCTCTGAAAAGCCTTTTTCGAAATATTTTTACAAAAATCACATATAACCTTAATTAATTAGAATTATTTTAATTAGTAATTGTAATCGTTTTAGTTAAGGTATTTTTTAGCGATGTTCATATCACCAGCATAAGCTGTGCGTTCACCGTTAACGATTTGGTAAGCGTCAGCTCCTTTACCAGCAATGATAACGGCATCATCAGCGGTTTGAGTGAGTGACATAGCTTTTACGATAGCTTTTTCACGGTCGACTTCGATTTCAAGTGGTCGATTGACTTGGCTGGCAATTTCCTCTGCAATAGCTTTAGGGTCTTCGTAGTTAGGGTCGTCAGCAGTTAGGATGACTTGAAGATTTGGATGAGCGTTAATCACACGAGCAAAGTCAGCGCGGCGACTTTCACCTTTATTACCAGTAGCACCAAGAATGAGGTGAAGGTTTCCAGTTTGATGTTCTTCAACAACAGATAATAATTTTTCAAGGCTATCACCGTTGTGAGCATAGTCAACGAAAACTTTAGCGCCATTTGCCTGAGTAATGACTTCCATACGACCTGGTACGCTTGTCTCAGCGATTCCTTTTTTGATGTCTTCAGGGCTTGTTCCTAAACGAAGACAAGCAAGACCTGCAGCTAGTGCATTTTCTTGGTTAAAGGAACCAATGAGTTGGATGTCATAGTGTCCAGCCAGTTTTCCTGTCACGTCAAAGTCAAAAGCTCTGCCATTTTCGATAGTATTATCAGAATCCTTACCGTAAAAATCATGTGGAAGGTCAGCCACTTGCTCAGCAACGACTTTAAAATGATCCATACCAGCATTGACAACAACAGCTTTGCTATTTGCCATCAATAGACGTTTGTGATAGAAGTAATCTTCAAATGTTGGGTGTTCAATCGGTCCAATGTGGTCTGGGCTGATATTGAGAAATGCTCCTACATCAAAAGTTAAGCCGTAAACACGATCAACAAGATAAGCTTGGCTAGATACTTCCATGATGAGGTGAGTCATGCCATTATCAACAGCAGTTGCCATCATCTTGAAGAGGTCAAGACTTTCAGGTGTGGTTAATTTTGATTTGAAGAATGTCTTACCATCAAGTGTTGTGTTCATTGTTGAAAACATGGCTGGTTTGTGGCTTTGTTTCAAAATGTTGTAAGTAAAGTAAGCCGCAGTTGTTTTCCCTTTAGTTCCAGTAAAGGCAATGATTTTTAGTTTTTCTTCAGGGTGACCGTAGAATTCCATAGCAATCAAGCTCATGGCTTTTTTGATATCTGTTACGATAATCGCAGGAATATCAAGTTCGTAATCAACTTGGCTGACATAAAAAGGTAAGCCTTTTTGGATAGCTTGTTCAAGGTATTCTTTTTTAAAAGTTGCCCCTTTAGCAAAGAAAAGGGTTGAACTGTCGACATCACGACTGTCAAAACTGATTTTTGAAAAACTAGGATTTTCTTTCCAAGTCAGGCTGTATTGATTGTGGAAGATGATTTCGCGGAAATTATGGTCTTTTTTCAGAATTTCGAAGGTTTTTTCAAGTGTAATCATACACTCTATTTTAGACTTAATGTCTATGTTTTACAAGTCACAAGCAAAAGTTTATAATAAAATGTAACGCTTATTTTTAAAATTAGGAAGAATACTATGTCTGAAAACAAAACAAACGTGACACAGCAACAGCAGATGGTGCGTGGAGCTGCTTGGTTAACAGCTTCAAACTTCATCAGCCGTCTTTTGGGTGCCTTCTACATTATTCCTTGGTATGCTTGGATGGGGACTCATGCTGAACAAGCCAATGCGCTTTTTGGAATGGGCTACAATATTTATGCGGTATTCCTACTTATTTCAACAGCAGGGATTCCCGTGGCAATAGCTAAGCAAGTGTCTAAGTATAATACGCTTGGTCAGGAAGAGACAAGCTATTATCTCTTACGTAAAATTTTAAAATTAACCTTGGTACTCGGCTTTATTTTTGCGGCTATTATGTATCTTGGAGCACCAATTCAAGCAGCTTGGAGTGGTGGTGGCGACGATTTGATTCGCGTCATGAAGAGTCTGTCTTGGGCAGTTTTACTTTTTCCATCAATGAGTGTGCTTCGTGGTTTCTTCCAAGGGTTTAATAATTTAAAACCGTATGCCATGAGCCAAATCGCTGAACAAGTCATCCGAGTGATTTGGATGTTATTGACAGCCTTCATGATTATGAAAATTGGTTCTGGAGATTACGTTTCAGCGGTTGTTCAATCAACATTTGCAGCTTTCATTGGAATGATTGCCAGCGTCATGGTTTTGATTTTCTTCCTTTGGAAGGAAGGAAAACTTCAAGCTATTTTAGCGAAGGAAACTGAGGAAATTGACATTGATGCTAATGCCATTATCATTGAAACCGTAAAAGAAGCTATCCCATTTATCATTACGGGTGCAGCCATCCAATTATTCCAATTGGTTGACCAATGGTCTTTCATTAACTCAATGAAACTTTTCACTTCACATAGTTTGAAAGAATTGCAAATCTTGTATGCTTACTTATCAAGTAACCCAAACAAGGTAACAATGATTTTAATCTCGCTTGCGACTGCGATTGGTGGTGCAGGGATTCCGCTTTTGACAGAGAATTTTGTTAATAAAGATAAAAAAGCTGCTGCTCATTTGGTGATTAATAGTTTGCAGATGTTGTGCATGGTGCTTTTGCCGGCAATGATGGGAGCTATTATTTTGGCACAGCCACTTTACACTCTTTTCTATGGTGCACCAAATAATGATGCCCTATGGCTATTTGTTGTAGCTTTGATTCAAGTTATTTTCTTAGCTCTTTATAGTTTGTTAGCACCAATGTTACAAGCTCTTTTTGAAAATCGCAAAGCCATCAATTATTTTGCTTATGGTTTGGTAGTTAAGATTGTTTTACAAGTGCCATTTATCTTTTTATTCAAAGCATATGGACCACTTTTATCAACAGCAATTGGATTGATGATTCCAATTATTTTGATGTTCAATCAAATTCATGCCGTAACACAGTTTAATCGTAAAGCCTTGTGGCGTGGCATTCTATTAGTTTGCATTTTGACGGCTATCATGGGAATTGTTGTTGCACTAGGAACATTTGGACTTCACTTTATCATCAGTCCAACTACTCGTCTTGGTAGTGTGATTTACCTTGTTCTTATGGGAGCACTTGGGGTTGCTGTCTATGGATTTCTAGCCTTAGCAACACACCTTCTTGATAAATTAATTGGCAGTAAAGCAAAAACACTACGTAAAAAATTCCATTTAGAATAAAAAAACAGCCCAGTGGGCTGTTTTTTCATGAGCCTGAAAATAGAAAAGTGAATCAAGCCCATTGGGCTGTTTTTTCATGAGCTTGAAAATAGAAAAGCGAATCAAGCCCATTGGGCTGTTTTTAATTTAATAAGATATAGTTTTTTCTTATAGCTAACTATTAGGAATTAGAATAGCAAAAAGGCATGCATTTTTGTGAATAAATGTTAGAATAAGGTCTATAAATTTTTGAAAGAAAACTATGTTTTGAGATGAGAAGGGGGATTATTATGACAAGTGACTGTCGATTGGCTACGATTTTAGCCCATGCTGGTATTAAGTCGGATGAAGCAACGGGAGCTCTTGCAGCACCGATTCATTTTTCAACAACCTATCAGCATCCAGAGTTTGGAAAATCAACGGGCTTTGATTACACGAGAACTAAAAATCCGACACGCGCAACCCTTGAAAAGACTCTTGCAGCAATTGAAAAAGCTGATTATGCCTTAGCAACTTCATCAGGCATGAGTGCTATTGTTTTAGCGCTTGAAATTTTTCCTGTTGGAGCAAAGGTGGTTGCTGCGCGTGATTTGTATGGCGGTTCCTTCCGTTGGTTTAATGACAAAGAAAAAGAAGGACGCTTTGTTTTTACATATGCCAACACACAAGAGAAGCTTCTAGCTGCAATTACTGAAGAGACTGACATTGTCTACCTTGAAACACCAACTAATCCCTTGATGATTGAATTTGACATTGCAAAAGTAGCAGAAGTTGCACATAAAAATGGGGCTAAGTTAGTGGTTGATAACACCTTTTATAGTCCGATTTATCAAAATCCGATTGAGCTTGGTGCGGATATTGTGGTGCATTCTGCGACAAAATATTTAGCAGGGCATAACGACGTATTGGCTGGTGTGGTGATTACCAGCGACCAAGTCATTTATGATAAGCTCTTTTATAACCTTAATACGACAGGCCCAACCCTATCTCCTTTTGACTCTTACATGCTGATGCGAGGACTTAAGACGCTCAAACTTCGCATGGAAAAAGCTACTGAGAATGCTCATGCTATTGTGAAGTATTTGAAAAACTCACCAGCTGTTAAAGAGGTGCTTTATACTGGAAAAGGTGGTATGATTTCTTTTAAAGTAGTTGATGAAGAAAAAATTCCTTATATCATTAATAGCCTTCAAATCATCACTTTTGCAGAAAGTCTTGGTGGTGTGGAAAGTTTGATTACCTACCCAAGAACACAAACCCATGCTGATATTCCAGAAGATGTTCGCTTATCTTATGGCTTGACGAATGATTTGCTGCGCTTGTCAATCGGTATCGAAGATGTTGAGGATTTGATTGACGACTTAAAAAATGCCTTGGAGGGATAGTATGGAAAAATATGATTTTACAACTAGACCAAATCGTTTGAAACAATTTACTTACAAATGGCAGAGCTCAGAAAACAATCCTGATTTGCTTCAGTTATGGGTAGCAGATATGGATTTCTTGCCAGTTCCAGAAATCAAACAAGCTATTATCGATTACGGTCAAGAACACATTTTTGGCTATAATTATTTTAAAGATTCTCTTTACCAAGCTGTCATTGATTGGGAAAAAGAAGAGCACGGCTATGGGATTAAAAAGGAAGAGATTTCTTTTATTGATGGTGTAGTACCTGCCATTTCGGTAGCCATTCAGGCATTTACTGAAAAAAGTGATGCAGTGTTGATTAACTCACCTGTCTATTATCCTTTTGCTAGAACTATCCGTCTTAACGATCGTAAATTAGTTGAAAATTCTTTGCAGATTAAAAATGGGCATTTTGAGATTGATTTTGACCAATTGGAAAAAGATATCGTGGACAATCAAGTTAAACTTTATGTTTTTTGTAGTCCACATAATCCTGGCGGACGCGTTTGGTCAAGTGATGAGTTGCAAAAACTTGGAGACCTCTGTCGCAAACACGGTGTGATTTTAATTTCGGATGAGATTCATCAAGATTTGACACTGTTTGGTCACAAGCATCATTCCTTCAATACTGTTGATGACGTCTTTAAAGATTTTGCGATTATTTTGGCCTCAGCTACAAAAACTTTTAATATTGCTGGTACCAAAAACAGCTTTGCCATTATCCAAAATCCAGACCTTCGTCGAAAATTTCAACGTGTGCAGTTGGCTAATAACCAACATGAAGTTCCAACCATTGGTATGATTACCACAGAAACTGCTTTTAGCTATGGCAAACCTTGGTTAGAAGAACTGAAAAAAGTGATTGAAAAAAATGTGGACTATTTAACAGATTACCTAGAAGAACACACTAAAATCAAGGTTATGAAGCCAGAAGGGACCTATCTGGTCTGGTTAGATTTCTCCGCTTATGATATCGAGCAACCTGAACTTGGGGAAAAATTGCAAAAAGAAGCCAAAGTGGTCTTAAATGATGGGGCGCATTTTGGTAAAGAAGGCAAGACTTTTGCACGCTTAAATGTAGCAACGCCTTTTGAAACCATTAAGGAAGCTAGCGAGCGCATTGCTAAGGCTTTTGGAAAATAAGAAAAAGCGGGCTGACGCCTGCTTTTTTGTGATGCTTTTGGCAATTTTTGCTAAAAAATGTGACATTCGTCATAAAATTTTAGCAAATTTCCTTATTTTCTGCTATAATTGGTAAGGTTAAACTAAATTCAGTATAAAGGAGTACAATCATGGGAAAATTCCAAGTTATCTCACATCCGCTAATCCAACACAAATTGTCAATTTTACGTCGTACAACAACTTCAACTAAAGATTTCCGCGAATTGGTTAACGAAATCGCAATGCTTATGGGTTATGAAGTTTCTCGCGACCTTCCTTTGGAAGATGTTGAAATTGAAACACCTATCACAAAAACAACTCAAAAACAATTGACTGGTAAAAAATTAGCGATTGTTCCTATCCTACGTGCTGGTATCGGTATGGTTGATGGTTTCTTGAGCCTTATTCCAGCGGCTAAAGTTGGTCACATTGGTATGTACCGTGACGAAGAAACTTTGCAACCAGTTGAGTATCTTGTGAAATTACCAGAAGATATCGATCAACGTCAAATCTTTGTTGTAGACCCAATGCTTGCAACTGGTGGTTCTGCAATCTTGGCAGTTGACTCTCTTAAAAAACGCGGTGCAGCTAACATCAAATTTATCTGTTTAGTAGCTGCTCCAGAAGGTGTTAAAGCTCTTCAAGAAGCTCACCCAGATATCGATATCTACACAGCTGCTCTTGATGAAAAACTTAACGAAAATGGTTACATCGTACCAGGTCTTGGTGACGCTGGTGACCGTTTGTTTGGTACAAAATAATAAGTTGAAGGCTTAATAAAAAAGGTTTGCGTTCTATTTAAGGAACACAAGCCTTTTCTTTTTTAATAAGTTAATCGTTCATTTTACTTGAAATGGTTTTAGCGAATTCCTGAGCTGCCAAAGGAAGAGTTTGTCGGTTCTTCCATGCTAGTACGATAGTTCTAAATGGTTTTTCGGTAATATGACGAATGGTTAAATCTTGAAGTGTTAAACCGTCAAGGAAATTTTCATAAAGAAGACTAACTCCTAAATCTTGTCGAATCATCTCCAAAATAGTGTAGTCGTCATAAATTTCGTAAGCGAATGTTGGGGTTATTTTGGCTTTTTCAAAGGCCGCACGTGTCAAACTGTTTTCCCCTTCATCAAGAAGAATTAGTTCAGTTTTAGCTAAGTCAGCAAGAGAAACTTCATTTTGTTTTGCCAATGGGTGCTTACTAGGTAAAACGGCGTAAAGGCAATCCTGGTAAAGGATATGCGACTGAAGTTGTCCAACATAGTCAATATGCGTGAATCCTAAATCAACTTGTCCAGTATCTAGCCACTGGTGAATACTGGTATAATCCCCTTGCTTAAGAACGAAATTGACTGCAGGGTGTTTGGCTTTGAAGTCTTTGATAAAGGGTAAAATAAAATTTCGACTAGCAGAGGTGAAGATGCCAATACGGATTTCAGCTTTATTGAGCCCTTGTAATTCCTCGATTTTTTTGGTTAGTTGCTTTTCCCCCTGAACAATTTGCTGGAAGTAGGGATAGAGAGCTTGGCCGTCTTTGGTTAATTTGACCCCCTCATGACCACGTGTTAATAAGCAAGTCCCAATTTCTTTTTCAAGATTTTTGATGGTCTGGCTGACAGCACTTTGTGAGTAGTTTAGTTGCTCTGCGGTTTTGGTAAATGACCCTAATTCAATAACTGAGCAGAAAATAGCGTATTTTGAAATCATATTAATGCCTTTCGATAAGTAAAACTTATGTTTCTATTATATACTTTAATTTTACTTATATCCAATATCACCTTATAATAAAACAAGATATTAGGAAGTGAGAGGTGAAATTCATGGTTCAAAAACATGCTAAACTTTTTTCAGTGACCGTTCCTCTTGCGTGGGGGATGTCTTATCTATTTATGGCGCTTGGGGCTTCTGAAATTCCAGCCATTGAATTAGTAGCTCTGCGTTGTGGGTTAGCTTTTTTGGCTTTAGTATTAATTTTTTATCGCCATTTGAAAGAAACATTTTCTTGGAAATTGATGGCTTATAGTGCTTTTGCAGGAATATTATTATTTGCTGTTTTTTATTTTTTGATTATTGGAGTTGTTGCTACCTCAGCATCAACTGCTGGATTTTTAGCTTCGACAACAGTAGTCATTGTCCCTACTTTACGAGCTATTGTGACACGAAAAATGCCTGATGCAAAAACGATAATAGCGATTTTGATTGTTTTATCAGGGCTTTATCTTTTAACAGGTGCTGACTTGTCACAATTCAATCTTGGTGCTGTGATGTGCTTGGTATCTGCGACTTTATATGCTGTTTACATTATTCTTTCTAAACACTTTGTCGAGAAGGTAGATCCGATGAGCCTAGGAATTTGGCAATTAGGTTTTTCTAGTTTGTATGCTTTAATAGGAACATTTGCTTTTGAGGCACCTGTTTTGCCACATTCAAATATTGTTTGGTTTTCAGTAATAGGCTTGGCTCTTATTTGTTCAGCATATGGTTGGGTGATGCAGACAATCGTTCAATCGTATGTCAGCGCTGAGTTTACTAGTATCATGTTTACACTGGAACCTATTTTCACAGCTATTTTTGCTTTTATTTTCTTTGGAGAATGGCTGAGTGGTTTAGCTTTTTTGGGAACGATTTTGATTTTTGTCGGTGTCCTTTTGACCATTTATCAACCGAAAAAAAGCCGTTCTATTGTTTTACTTCAGGAAAAAGTCGAATATTAAAATTTTTCATTTGACCTTTTTTGACCATTTGACTATAATAGTCTCAGGTTAATATTTAAAACAAGGGCAAGAAAAAGTAGCACCGAGATGTTATGTCTATGTTTTCTAGCCTAGTAAAGGAGAAACGATATGATTCCTGTAGTTATTGAACAAACAAGCCGCGGTGAACGCTCATATGATATTTACTCACGTCTTTTGAAAGATCGTATCATCATGTTGACTGGACCAGTTGAGGACAATATGGCAAACTCTATCATTGCTCAACTTCTATTCCTTGATGCACAAGATAATACAAAAGATATTTACCTTTATGTTAATACACCTGGTGGATCAGTTTCAGCTGGTCTTGCTATTGTAGATACAATGAACTTCATTAAATCAGATGTTCAAACTATCGTTATGGGTATGGCAGCATCAATGGGAACAATCATTGCTTCATCAGGTACAAAAGGTAAACGATTCATGTTACCAAACGCTGAATATATGATTCACCAACCAATGGGTGGTACTGGTGGCGGTACTCAACAAAGCGATATGGCTATTGCTGCTGAACACCTTTTGAAAACACGTCAAAACTTGGAACAAATTTTGGCTGACAATTCAGGTCAAAGTTTGGAAAAAGTTCACGCTGATGCTGAACGTGATAACTGGATGAGCGCTCAAGAAACTCTTGAATATGGCTTCATCGATGAAATCATGGTTAACAACGAATTGAACTAATTTGTTTATAGACAAAGTATAGGCTGAGATAAAAAATCTTGGCCTTTTTTTGTGCAAGCAGAGCAGGGATACATTTGCGGCTAATTGTGGTATAATCGATTTATGTTGGCAATTGATGAACACTTATTTGAAATTGATGAGGCAATCGATGAGGTTGCGAAAGCTTTTTTAGCTTTAGACGCTGTTCAGGCATATCTAGAGATTAAAAAGATTTTTTTAGCTAATACGGCTTTACAAGAAAGTATTTCGGAATTTCAGGACTTAAAGCAGTCTTATGAGGAAGTGAAAGATTACGCAGCCTTTCGTCCAGAAGTAAAAGAGATACGTCGTCAGCTATTGCAGAAAAAAAGAGAACTTGATCTGAATCGTACGGTTAGCTTATTAAGACAAAATGAAGTTGCTGTTCAAACGATTCTAGCAGAGTTGACTCAAGAAATTTCATCAGTGATTTCACCAACGATTTTTGTCGATACTGGCTTGCCTTTGGCACCACATAAATCACACCATCAGAATTGTAGTAAGGGAGGAAAGAGAGATGTTTGAAAAGCAGGAACGTCAGGGAATTATCGTTTATTTGTACTATAACCGTGATGCTAGAAAATTAAACAAATACGGCGATGTTCTTTACCATTCACGAAAATTACATTATCAAGTTTTATATGTTAACAAAGAAGAAGCAGCGGATATTGTTGAAGAAATTTCAGCCTTAAAATTTGTGAAAGCCGTTTCTTTATCAGAAATTGATAATATTGATCAAGATTTTGTGGGCAACTTGGCTCATTTCTGATATAATACTATCTTGAATAACTTAGAAGTGGTCAAAGAATAGTTTAAATTTTCAGAAAAATCAGTATTCTTTGAATAAACTTTTTATTATAAAATAAGGAGATAACGTCTTATGCATAAAAAGATTGCGCTAACAGCGCTAACTTTTTTAGCCTCAATCGCTTTAGCGGCTTGCAGTAAGTCTCCAGATGTGACTGCAAATGCTACTGGTACAACAATTGGTGATACGATTAAAGTCGGTGTTAATCTTGAATTGACTGGTACAGTTGCTGCTTATGGTAATGCAGAAAACAACGGGGTTAAACTTGCTGTTCAAGAGATTAATAAAGCTGGCGGAGTTGATGGGAAAAAAATTGAACTTGTGACAAAAGACAACAAGTCAGAAAATGCAGAAGCTTCAACAGCTGCAACTAACTTAGCTATCCAGAGTCAAGTAAATGCCATGATTGGCCCAGCGACTTCAGGTGCGGTTGCTGCAGCAAGTTTGAATGCCCAAAAAACAGGAGTTCCTTTGTTGACACCAAGTGGAACTCAAGATGACCTAACGCTTGATACGGTTGATGGTGTTAAAAAATATGTTTTCCGTACAACTTTCCAAGATAGTTTCCAAGGTCAGGTTTTAGCTCAGTATGCTTATAGTAATTTGAATGCTAAAAAAGTTGTCCTTTATTATGACAATTCAAGTGATTATGCTAAAGGGATTGCAGAAGAGTTTAAGAAAAAATATCAAGGTGATATTGTCACAACAGCTACGTTTGCTTCAGGAGATAAAGATTTCCAATCTGCTTTAACAAAAATCAAAAACTTGGATTATGATGCTATTGTAATGCCTGGTTATTACACTGAAACTGGTATTATCACAAAACAAGCGCGTGATATGGGCATCAGTGTTCCAATTCTTGGACCTGATGGTTTCAATGATGATAGTTTTGGTGATTTGGCTGGTAAAGCAAACACAAACGGTGTCTACTACGTATCTGGTTATTCAACCAAAACAGCACTTTCAGCTAAGGCGACAGATTTTATTAAAGCTTATAAAGCTAAATACGGTTCAGAACCAAATATGTTTGCGGCGCTTTCTTATGATTCTGTTTACATGATTGCAAAAGCAGCAGAAGGTGCTAAAACATCAATTGACATTGCTGATAACCTTGCTAGCTTGAAAGATTTTGATGGTGTGACTGGTACAATGACCATTGATAAAAAACACAATCCAATCAAAACCGCTTTGATGGTTGCCATGAAAGATGGAGCTGAGGCTTCAGCAGACGCCGTTGAAATTAAAAAATAAAACTCGTTTGATTTGTTATTTGTTTTTATATCACATGACTAGAAAGTTTGGTATTTTATGTTTTTAGAACAACTTCCCCAACAACTGGTTAATGGTATTATTCTAGGAAGTATTTATGCTTTGCTTGCCTTGGGTTATACCATGGTTTATGGGATTATTAAATTAATTAACTTTGCACATGGCGATATTTACATGTTGGGTGCTTTTATTGGATACTATGCGATTAGCACACTTCATATGAATTTTTGGCTTGCGCTGATTGTGACAATGATTGTGACAGCCTTTATCGGAATGGTTATTGAATTCTTGGCTTATCGTCCTTTGCGTCACTCAACTCGTATTGCTGCCTTGATTACAGCTATCGGTGTTTCTTTCTTGCTTGAATACGGTATGGTTTTCTTTGTGGGAGCCAATACACGTTCATTCCCGCAAGCTATTGATATTGTTAGCTATAAGCTTGGTCCTGTGACGGTGACTAACATTCAATTGTTGATTTTGCTTGTCTCACTTGTTTTGATGGTTGCTTTGCAATTGATTGTTCAAAAGACAAAAATGGGTAAAGCCATGCGTGCGGTATCAGTCGATAGTGATGCAGCTGAGTTGATGGGGATTAATGTTAATTCGACAATTAGTTTTACCTTTGCCCTTGGTTCAGCACTTGCTGGAGCTGCTGGTGTTTTGATTGGACTTTACTATAATTCAATCGAGCCGCTTATGGGGATGACGCCTGGTATTAAAGCCTTTGTCGCTGCCGTTCTTGGTGGTATTGGAATCATTCCAGGTGCTGCTCTTGGTGGATTTGTGATTGGTATTTTAGAGACTTTATCAATTTCGGTTAACCTCTCAAGCTACCGTGATGCTATTGTTTACGCTGTCTTAATCATTATTCTTTTGGTAAGACCTGCTGGTATCCTCGGTAAAAATGTGAAAGAGAAGGTGTAGAAAATGAAAAAGAATCTAAAACTTAACCTTTCTTGGCTTGCGATTATTGTGGTTCTTTTTGGAATCATTGAATTATTAACCAAAACCAATATTTTAAACCTTTACTATATCCAAATCTTAATGGGAATTGGTATTAGTATTTTGATGGGACTTGGGACTAACTTGGTGCTTGGTTTCTCAGGTCAGTTTACTCTTGGACAAGCTGGTTTCATGGCAATCGGTGCTTATGCGACAGCCATTATCACGCAGCAAAATCCAACATACGGTGGCTTTTACTTCTCAATGCTTGTTGGGGTAGTGGTTGCGGTTCTTGTAGCTCTTGTCTTTGGTGTGCCAACACTTCGTTTGAAAGGTGACTATCTTGCCATCGCAACACTTGGTATGGCTGAAATCATCCGTATTGTTATCGTTAATGGTGGTGATTTAACAAATGGTGCGGCTGGTTTAACTGGAATTTTGCCATACACATCATGGCCAGTTATCTTTATCTTTGTAGCAGGAGTTACCGTTTTGATTTTGAATTTCTTGCGATCATCTACTGGGCGTCAAGTCATTGCTGTGCGCGAAGATGAAATTGCAGCAGAGTCAATGGGAGTTAACGTAACGAAAATGAAAGTCATGATTTTCGTTATGGGGGCAATTATTTCTGCTATTGCAGGGTCTCTTTACGTTGGTTACATCGGAACAGTCGTTCCAAAAGATTTTACGATTATGAAATCAATTGATTATTTGATCATTGCTGTTCTTGGTGGCCTTGGATCAATTACAGGTACTATCCTTGCGGCTATTGTCTTAGGTATTTTGAACATGTTCTTGCAAAATGTTTCAAACCTCCGTATGATTATCTACTCACTTGCTTTGATTTTAGTCATGATTTTCCGTCCAGGTGGACTTTTAGGGACAAAAGAATTTACCTTGTCTCGATTCTTTAATAAAGGCAAAGGAGGTAATCACTAATGGCATTGCTTGATGTTAAAAATCTAACTAAAAATTTCGGTGGTTTGACAGCTGTTGGTGATGTGACAATGCACCTTGATAAAGGTGAGTTAGTTGGGCTTATCGGACCAAACGGTGCTGGTAAAACAACGCTTTTCAATCTTTTGACAGGTGTTTATGAGCCAAGTGAAGGGTCAGTTTCTCTTGACGGTACATTATTAAATGGTAAGAAACCTTATAAAATTGCATCGCTTGGGCTTTCACGTACTTTTCAAAATATTCGTCTCTTTAAGGATATGACAGTTTTGGAAAATGTACTTGTTGGTATGGCTAATCAAAATAATCCACATCTTTTGGCAAGTTTCCTTCGTTTGCCTAAGTTCTATCATAGTGAAGCAAAACTTCGTCAAAAAGCAATGGAACTTCTTGCTATTTTTGACCTTGATGGGGATGCAGAAACTTTGGCTAAAAACCTTCCTTATGGACAACAACGTCGTTTGGAAATTGTTCGTGCCCTTGCGACAGAACCTAAAATTCTTTTCTTGGATGAACCCGCAGCAGGGATGAACCCACAAGAAACAGCGGAATTAACACAATTGATTCGTCGTATTAAAGAAGAATTTGATATTACAATCATGCTTATCGAACATGATATGAGTCTTGTTATGGAAGTTACAGAGCGCATTTATGTTCTTGAATATGGACGTTTAATCGCTCATGGAACACCAGATGAAATTAAAACAAATCAACGTGTCATTGAAGCATATCTTGGAGGTGAAGGGTAATGGCAATGTTAAAAGTTGATAATTTATCAGTACATTACGGCGTTATCCAGGCTGTAAAAGATGTTTCTTTTGAAGTTAATGAAGGTGAAGTGGTTACCCTTATCGGTGCTAATGGTGCAGGGAAAACATCTATTCTTCGTACAATTTCAGGCTTGGTTCGTCCAAGTGCGGGAAAAATTGAATTTCTTGGTCAGGAAATTCAAAAAGAGCCAGCTCGTAAGATTGTTGCTAGTGGCTTATCACAAGTTCCTGAAGGACGCCATGTTTTTCCTGGCTTGACTGTTCTTGAAAACCTTGAATTGGGAGCTTTCTTGCGCAATGATCGTGAAGAAAATCAAAAGAATTTGAAGAAAGTTTTTGACCGCTTCCCACGCCTTGAAGAACGTAAAATGCAAGATGCAGCCACACTTTCAGGTGGTGAACAACAAATGCTTGCTATGGGACGTGCTTTGATGAGCCAACCTAAATTGTTGCTTCTTGATGAACCTTCAATGGGGCTTGCGCCAATCTTTATTCAAGAAATTTTTGATATCATTCAAGATATTCAAAAACAAGGAACAACTGTTTTGCTGATTGAACAAAATGCCAATAAAGCTCTAGCGATTGCTGACCGTGGCTATGTGTTAGAAACAGGTAAAGTTGTTCTTTCTGGAACAGGTAAAGAACTATTGGAATCTGAAGAAGTCCGTAAAGCTTATCTTGGTGGATAAGAATAGACTTTTAACGGTTCTTGATGACAGGGTGGACAAAGGTCTGCCCTTTCTTGTTTCAGCCTTTTTCACCTTTTTAGGAATCGTTTGCAGTTTGTGATATAATAAATATAAGAAAAATAAGCGGAGATTAATTATGGCAGTTAAAGATTTTATGACGAGAAAAGTTGTCTACGTATCACCAGATACAACGGTCGCTCATACAGCGGATATGATGCGAGAACAAGGATTGCGCCGCTTGCCAGTTATTGAAAATGATAGACTTGTTGGTGTTGTTACTGAAAGAACAATGGCTGAAGCAAGTCCTTCAAAAGCGACAACACTTTCTATTTATGAAATGAATTATTTGTTAAATAAAACAAAAATTCGTGACATTATGATTCGTGATGTTGTCACAGTTTCACCTTATGCTAGCCTTGAAGATGCTGTCTATGCCATGATGAAGAATCAAGTTGGAATTCTCCCAGTTGTTGAGGCAGGTCAAGTTTTCGGTGTGATTACTGAGAAAGACGTTTTTAAAGCATTCTTGGAAGTATCAGGATATGGTGAAGAAGGGGTTCGTGTTATCATAACGGCAGATGATACTGTTGGGACTCTAGCTAAAATTGTTGACACGATTTCTGCTGATAACCTTAATATCAAGCGTACAGTAGTTGCGACACGTAGATCAGGCAAGGTAGCTATTGAGATTCAAATCGATGGCAAAGCAGATGTAACAGATTTGCGTGAAAAATTGATTAAGCAGGGGATTCAAGTTGATGCGATTGAATTGACATCAGCTAAAGTTATTGACTAAGGAATATATAGAAGCATTGCTAAGATTTGCAGTGCTTTTTTGTATGATTTTTGATAAAATAGAAGTAAAGAAAATAGTATTAAGGAATTTTCATGAAAAACGGTATAATCATTACATTTGAAGGTCCAGACGGTGCTGGAAAAACAACAGTTCTTGAAAAAGTGCTTCCAGTTTTGCAAGAGAAGGGCTATGATATTGTAACCACGCGTGAGCCTGGTGGTGTTGAAATTGCAGAACGCATTCGTGATGTTATTTTAGATGTTAAGCATGTTGCGATGGATAGTAAAACAGAGCTGCTTCTTTATATGGCAGCTAGACGTCAACACTATGTTGAAAAGGTTTTGCCGGCTTTAGAAGCTGGTAAGGTGGTCTTGATTGACCGTTTTATTGATAGCTCAGTAGCTTATCAAGGCGCAGGACGTGGACTTGATAAGGATATTATCGCTAAGTTAAATGAATTCTCAACTGACGGTAGAGAACCTGATTTGACGCTTTATTTTGACGTTGAATCGGAAATCGGATTGGCTCGCATTGCTAAAAATGCTGATCGTGAAGTCAATCGTCTTGATTTGGAAAAATTAGACATGCACAAGCGTGTTAGACAAGGATATCTAGCTTTGGCTCAGACAGAAGAACGTATTGTAACCATTGATGCGTCTCGTGATCTTGATCAAGTTGTTGCAGAAGCAACACAAGTGATTCTTGAGTATTTAAGCTAAAAAAAGTAAAGGAATTAAAATGGATTTAGAGTGCTTGCAACCCCAACTTTTTAAAGACTTTAATCAGATTTTAAAATCAGATAGGATGAACCACGCCTATCTTTTTTCAGGGGATTTTGCCAGCTTTGATTTTGCACTCTATCTTGCCAAAAGTCGTTTCTGTGAGAATTTGCATGACGGTAGACCTTGTGGGAAATGCCGTGAATGTCAATTGATAGATGACAATGATTTCTCAGACGTTAAGGTGGTTAAACCGACTGGACAGATTATCAAGACAGAGACGATTCGTGAAATGATGCGTGACTTTTCACGTTCAGGATTTGAAGGAAAATCACAGGTTTTCATTATTCAAGACTGTGAAAAGATGCACGTCAACGCTGCTAACAGTCTTTTGAAATTCATTGAAGAACCTCAAAGTTCTTCTTACATGATTCTATTGACTAGTGATGAAAGCAAGGTGCTTCCGACGATTAAGAGTCGTACACAAGTCTTTCGTTTTCCAAAAAACAAAAAGCTTTTGGTCGAACAAGCTGAGAAAGCTGGCATTCTGAAAACTCAGGCAGATATCTTAGGTGAATTGGCTAAAACCCCAGCTCATTTAGATGATTTGATGGCTGACAAAAAGATTTTAGACTTGCTTCAGACGATTGAACGCTTTATCTCAATTCTCTTTAAAGATAAAGCAACAGCGTATTTGGAAACAGGACGCTTGGTTCAGGCGGCACCTGAAAAGTCTGAGCAAGAACTAGTTTTTCAACTGCTCCCTTTGTTCTTAGCAAAGCAGTTTAATCAAAAAGAGAGTCTAACTTATTTAGAGAAAAGTTATAAGGCACAGCAAATGTGGAGAAGTAATGTTAGCTTCCAAAATGTGCTAGAATATATGGTGATTTCATGACAGAAGTATTGAGTGTAAAATACGAAGAAACAGGCAAAGTTGTCTATGTTTTGCCAAACCAAAACTATCAAGTTGGTGATTATTTAGTCATCAAGAATAAAAAAGGTTGTCGCTTAGCTCAAGTTGTGACAGCTAATGAAGATATGGACGAGGTTAAATTACCTGCTGAAATGGATAGCGTCCTTCGTCAAGCAAATGATAAAGATTTTCAAGCTTATCAAGAGAATATAACTTTGGCGATGAATTCATTTGACAAAGTAAATGAGTTGATTGAGGCTAATCAGCTTAAAATGAAAGTCATCGACATTGTCTTTCCTTTGGAAAGAAGTTATGTCTTGATTACATTTTGTGCGGAAGACCGTGTGGATTTCCGTCAGCTTTTGCGTGATTTAGCGGCCCACTTCAAAACACGTATTGAACTTCGCCAAATCAATAGTCGTGAAGAAGCACAAGTTTATGGTGGTGTTGGCCCTTGTGGCCGTGCCCTTTGTTGCGCTAGTTTCTTAGGAGAATTTCCACCGGTATCAATCAAAATGGTAAAAAATCAAGGCATGTCACTTAGCACTGGAAAAACGGCTGGTATCTGTGGTCGTTTGATGTGCTGCTTGAGCTTTGAAGATGAGTTTTATAAAACCTCTAAGGAGAAATTCCCTGATTTGGGGACAGAAATTGAAACAGTTGATGGATTAGGAGTTATTGCAGGAATCGATGTCTTTTCTGATACTGTTAAGGTGAGATTACCTGAACGACATACTCTTTTAACTTATGCTTTAGAGGAGGTCAAAGTACGTGGATAAAAAAGAATTATTTGATGCCTTTGATGGCTTTTCACAAAATTTAATGATTACCTTGGCTGAAATTGAAGCCATGAAAAAACAAGTACAATCTTTGTTAGAAGAAAATACGGCTCTTCGACTTGAGAATGACAAATTACGCACTCGTCTTTCTCAATTAGAACAAGAAGCTCCTGTAAAATCTTCTAAACAAGGTAAGAAATATATTGAAAGTATTTACCATGATGGTTTCCATATTTGTAATGACTATTACGGACAACGTCGTGAAAATGACGAAGAATGCATGTTCTGTATGGAAGTCTTAGATAGGGAGTAGTTATCTGATATGAAAGTACAAAAAAGTTTCAAAGGTCAGAGCGACTACGGGACACTGTATCTTGTTCCAACACCTATTGGTAACTTACAAGATATGACTTTTCGTGCTGTGGAGACCCTTAAAACAGCTGATTTTATTTGCGCAGAAGATACTCGTAATACAGGTCTCTTGTTGAAGCACTTTGATATTGCTGTTAAGCAAATTAGTTTTCATGAGCATAATGCTTATGAAAAAATCCCAGAGTTAATCGAGCTTTTGAAAGCTGGAAAAAACTTGGCACAAGTATCAGATGCTGGTATGCCATCAATTTCAGATCCAGGTCATGATTTGGTGAAAGCGGCGATTGCTGAAGACATTACAGTAGTTGCTCTTCCTGGTGCTTCAGCGGGGATTACAGCTTTGATTGCAAGTGGTCTAGCACCGCAGCCTCACATCTTTTATGGTTTCTTGCCACGAAAATCAGGACAGCAAAAAGACTTTTTTGAAAGCAAAAAAGCTTATCCTGAGACTCAAATCTTCTATGAATCACCTTATCGTGTGTCAGATACGTTGGAGAACATGTTAGCTGTCTATGGTGACAGACAAGTTGTTTTAGTCCGTGAATTGACAAAACTCTATGAAGAATACCAACGCGGCGCAATTTCAGAACTTTTGGATTACATTGCTGAAAATCCATTAAAAGGTGAATGTTTGTTAATCGTGTCTGGTCAAGATGAAGAGGCACAGGCTGAAAAAGCAGCTGAAGACTTAAATCCAGCAGAACTTGTAGCTAGTTTAGTCGAAGCTGGAGACAAACCTAACCAAGCCATTAAAAAAGTTGCCAAAACTTATGGTTTAAATCGCCAAGAAGTTTATAACGCTTATCACGGTATTTCATAAAAAACATTAAAAATCGGGATTTTTCCCCGATTTTTTAGTTTGTTTACAATCATATGTCAGAAAACATAACATATATGGTTATAAAGAAAACGAACTAAAAACTAACATCTTGTGTATTTTTGAAATATTGCTAAAAGCTTTTAAAATAAGGCTGAATGAACATTTTTTACTGAAATTCAGCTCTGACATCACTTGTTATAAAATTAGAAAATTTAGAAAATTTATCCAAAAACCCTTTACTTGTCCAAAAAATAGTGTTATATTATCTAACATAAAAATCTAACACATAGTTAGAGATTTGAAATTTGGTTTTAAAAACTAAAACCTTAGAAAATAAAAGGAGTTTTTGATATGGATGCAGGAAGTATTGCTTTTATGATTATCTGTGCTGGCCTAGTCTTCTTAATGACACCTGGCTTAGCCTTCTTCTACGGTGGTTTAGGAAGACGTAAAAATGTCATCAACACTATGATGATGTGTGCGATTCCTATTGCAGTTGCCTCAGTAATGTGGATGGTTTGTGGTTACTCCCTTTCATTTGGCGGGAACGGAAGTCTTATTGGTAACTTCTCTCATCTATTCTTCAAAGGTGTTAGTGAATCAGCTAGTACGCGTGGCTTAGCTATTCCAGATGCTTTGTTCGCAGCTTTCCAAATGATGTTTCCAATCATTACTGTTGCCATTTTAACAGGAGCGGCAGCAGGGCGCATGCGATTCACACCATTAGTTATCTTTGTTATTTTCTGGTTGTTGTTGGTTTACTTCCCATTTGCTCATATGGTTTGGGACGAAGGGCTTTTGGCTCAATGGGGTACGATTGACTTTGCCGGTGGTGATGTAGTTCATATTACTTCAGGGGTTTCTGGTTTGGTATTAGCCATTCTTCTTGGTAAACGTCGTGATTATGATCGTTTAGAATACCGTCCTCACAATGTTCCATTTGTTTTCTTAGGTGCTGGTCTACTATGGTTCGGTTGGTTTGGATTTAACGCAGGTTCAGCTTTAGCAGCTGATGGACTTGCTGTTCATGCCTTTGTAACAACTCATATTTCAGCAGCGGCAGCAATGCTTTCTTGGTTGCTTATTGAAAAAACATTGACTGGTAAATTCTCACTTGTAGGTGCTTCAACTGGTTTGGTTGCAGGACTTGTCGCTATCACACCTGGTGCAGGTTTTGTTTCAACTTGGAGTTCACTTCTAATTGGTCTTTGTGTAAGCCCAATTTGTTATTTCGCTATTTCAGTTCTTAAAAGCAAATTTGGTTACGACGACGCACTTGATGCTTTTGGTTGTCACGGTATCGGTGGTATCTTTGGTGGATTGGTAACAGGACTTTTCACAACACCAGAACTTGCTCTTGATAAACACAATATTGGTTTGATTTACGGAAATGCACATCTTTTCCTAGTAACAATCGCAGCTATTATTTTCACAATCGTTTGGTCAGCAGTTGCTACATTCATCATTGTTAAGATTATCTCAATCTTTACAAGTATTCGAGTTGAAGACCGTGCCGAAGCTATTGGTCTTGATGACAGCGAACATGAAGAAACAGCTTACCCAACTTTCATGGGATTGGATTCATAAGCAGCAACGTTTGGCTTGTCGAAAATAAAAAACTGAGTTAAACTAAGTTGCAATAGAGACGTTTAGAAAGGGTGTACATTATGAAAAAAATCGAGGCTATTATTCGTCCAGATCGCTTGGAAGATCTGAAAGATGCCTTATCAAAGGCTGGTTTTACAAAAGGGATGACCGTCAGCCAAGTTTTAGGGTATGGTAACCAACGAGGTTTTGCAGAATATGTTCGTGGTCAAAAAATTGTTCCAACATTGCTTGCAAAAGTCAAAGTTGAAATCGTTACTCATGATGCAGCGGTTGACGAAATTGTAGATATTATCTGCAAAGCTGTTCACACTGGAGAAGTCGGAGATGGGAAAATCTTCATTCTTCCCATTGAAGAAGTCATCCGAATTCGTACAGGTGAACGTGGAGGAGACGCCGTTTAGGTGACAAAAATATCTCCAAAATTAACATAAATGTGATGGAAAATCCGAGTTCAAATGAATTCGGATTTTTTGGTATAAAAAAAGCACCTTGTCATCACAAAGTGCTATAGGGTTATTAACGAATCTTAGTTCCGTGTGCAGCTTGGGCACCTGTTTTTTCAATCAATTCTTGGTAATTGTCAGCTGTGACACCACCGCCAATCATGATTTCAATACGTCCGTCGGCGTAATCAACCAGTTCTTTAAGATGGTCAACATTTTCAAAAATATCATTATTTTCTGAAGAACCATGAGTTAGGATACGTACAAAACCAAGGTCGACAAGTTGGTCAATAGCTTCTTTTTGATCAGCAAGAGGAATTTGGTCAAATGCCATATGAAAGACTAGTGGCAAGCCTTGAGTTGATGGAAGAAGTTGTTCAATCCCTTCAACATCGATGTGGTTATCTTCAGTTAAAAGCCCAAGAACTAGGTTGTCACTTTCTAATTCTGCTGCACGAAGAATATCATCTTCCATGATTCGAAGTTCGCTATCGTTATAAACAAAGTTACCACCACGTGGACGAATCATTGTAGCGAGTGAGATTTCTTTTTCGTGAAGATAGCGCGCAGCTTCTTTGATGACACCGTATGAAGGAGTTGTTCCACCAACGGCTAAATTGTCACAAAGTTCGACGCGTTTAACAGATGAGTCAAGTTGGCTGAGCAAAGTTGTGTTTTCAGCACAAAATTCTTTGATAATCATTTTTTCTCCTTAATGTTTGTTATTTACTATTATAACATGGTTATTCATAAATATTTTGGATAAAAATCCGTAAAAATCTTTACAAAATTCAGAAAATTGTGATATAATTTATACCATTATACGGAGGTATTTTTATGACAATTTACAATTTCTCTGCAGGTCCTGCAGTGTTACCAAAACCAGTGCTTGAACAAGCACAGCGTGAAATGCTTGACTACCAAGGTAGCGGCATGAGTGTTTTAGAAATGTCCCACCGTTCCAAAGAGTTTGATAATATCATTAAAGAAGCTGAAAAATTATTGCGTGAATTGATGGCAATTCCTGATAATTACAAAGTAATGTTCCTTCAAGGCGGAGCATCTACACAATTCACTATGCTTCCTTTAAACCTAGCTAAGGGACGTAAGGCATATTATCTAGTTGGTGGATCATGGGGTAAAAAAGCTTATGCTGAAGCTGTTAAATTGTCCAAATCCGTTCCTTTTGAACCCTTGCTCCTAGCCTCGTCAGAAGATACTGTATATGATCATATTCCTACATTTGATCCAAAAGATATTGACCCTGAAGCTGCGTACGTTCACATCACAACAAATAACACTATTGAAGGAACTTCTATTTATGACCTTCCAGACACTAATGGTGTACCAATTGTGGCAGATATGTCTTCTAATATTTTAGCGGTTCGCTATAATGTTGAAGATTTTGCATTGATTTATGCAGGCGCTCAAAAAAATATTGGTCCTGCTGGTGTGACTGTTGTTATTGTTCGTGAAGATTTCTTGAATGATGAGCCAACACTTTCTGCAATGCTTGATTATCGTATCCAAGCTGAAGCGGGTTCACTTTATAATACACCACCTGCATACAGCATCTACATTGCAAAACTTGTCTTTGAATGGGTGAAAGCTTTCGGTGGTGTTGACAAGATGGAGGCTGCTAACCGTGAAAAATCAGGTCTTTTGTATGACTTCATCGACCAATCAGACTTCTATACAAATCCTGTTAAGAACCCAGCAGAACGTTCAGTAGCGAATATTCCATTCGTGACACCAAGTAAAGAACTTGATGCTAAGTTTGTTGCAGAAGCAACACCACTTGGTTTCAAAAATATTAAAGGTCACCGTTCAGTTGGTGGTATGCGTGCAAGTCTTTACAACGCCTTCCCTCGTCAAGGTGTGCTTGATTTGATTGAATTCATGAAAAAATTTGAAGCAGAAAACAAATAAGGCTTTCTGTCAATGATTCTGATTAGGAATAAACAAGATTTTTCTTTTATAGCGATATAAGCCATTTGAGTCTGAGATTTTATCCCAGGCTCTTGGTGTAAAGGGGTAAATATGGTATACAGTGTTAAAACATTTAATAATATTAATCAAGTAGGTCTTAAAGAATTAGGAAATAAGTTTCAAGTTGATGGGGATTTAGCAGAAAATCCAGATGCTTTTATTCTTCGTAGTCAAAATCTTCACGGCATTGAATTTCCAGAAAATCTAAAAGCAATTGCCCGCGCTGGTGCGGGTACAAATAACATTCCGATTGCCGATGCAACAGCAGCAGGGATTGTAGTATTCAACACTCCGGGTGCCAATGCTAATGCGGTTAAAGAAGCGGTGCTTGCATCAATTTTGATGTCAGCACGTGATTACATCGCAGCTAACGCTTGGGTCAATACTCTTTCAGGTGATGACGTTCCAAAACAAGTCGAAGCTGGCAAAAAACAATTTGCTGGAAATGAAATTTCTGGTAAAACACTTGGCGTCATCGGACTTGGAGCAATCGGTGGTCGTATTGCCAACTACGCCCAACGTCTAGGGATGAATGTTTTGGGTTACGACCCATATGTTTCTATTGAAACAGCTTGGAATATTTCACACCATGTCAAACGTGTAGATGATGTCAAAGAGATTTTTGCTAACTGTGACTACATTACTGTTCACGTACCATTGACAGATGAAACTCGTAATACATTTGATAGTGAAGCTTTTGGATTGATGCAAAAAGGAACTGTTGTTATCAACTTTGCGCGTGGTGAGTTGGTTGATAATGCAGCGCTTTTGGAAGCTATCGAAGCAGGTGTTGTCAAACGTTACATTACAGACTTCGGAACTGAAGAATTGCTTAACAAAGATAAAATCACTGTCTTCCCTCACGTGGGTGGTTCAACAGCTGAAGCTGAACTTAATTGTGCTATCATGGCTGGTAAGACGATCCGTCAATTTATGGAAACCGGTGAAATTACAAACTCAGTTAACTTCCCTAATGTCCATCAAGCTTTGACAGCACCATATCGTATTACTCTTATTAATAAAAATGTTCCAAATATCGTGGCTAAAATTTCAACAGCGGTATCTGAACTTGGCATTAACATTGATAATATCATCAACCGTTCAAAAGGTGATTATGCTTATACCCTTCTTGATCTTGATGAAACAGATAAAGCCAAAGTTGATCACTTGGTAGCTAACTTTGAAGCGAGCGACAATATCGTACGTGTTCGTTTAATTGCTAAGAAATAATTAAGATGAGCTGAGATTAAATCTCGGCTCTTTTTGTCTTTATTTGATATAATGAGGAAAATGATTTAAAGGAGATTTATCATGGAGAAAAAAGAATTAAGAGACTATCAAAAGCAGTTGAAAGAACGATTTTTCAGTATTCAGTTTGATAATAAAAAACAAAATTTAACTTTGCTAGTTGACCGTGAAACTGGGGTTGAGTATCTTGAAGTTATTGGTGGACTTGGTGATCCTTCAGGGATAACACCTTTACTTAATTCTGATGGAACTCCTAGAATCAATGAGCGTTGGAAAGATAATAGCTTATAAGAGGTAGTTAAAATGTCAGGAAAAATTAAGCGAAAGTTTTTTTCGTCACCTATTGGAGATCTTTCGTTGCTAGCTGGTGATGATGGAATTTTAGGTGTTTATTTTGAGGGGCAAAAATACTTTGAGCGTGGCTATGAAACAGAACAAATAATTGAAGAAGGTAATATCTTTTTAGATGAAATAGAAATTTGGCTGGAAGATTATTTTGCAGGAAAAAATCCTGAGCTTAGCCGTTTAACTTTAGTGCCAGAAGGTACTGCTTTTCAAAAGAAAGTTTGGGCAATTTTAGCACAAATTCCCTATGGTCAAACAATGACTTACGGAGAAATTGCTAAACAAATTAACTGTAGTTCGGTGCAAGCCGTTGGCTGTGCTGTTGGTAAAAATCCATTATCTATCATTGTTCCTTGTCACCGTGTTTTAGGTAGTCAAGGGCAGTTAACTGGTTATGCTGGAGGCATCGAGCGAAAACGTTGGCTTTTAGAGCATGAAAATGCTATTTTTAGAAAAGAGGAAGAATAATGTTAACTTTTTACGAATATCCAAAATGTAGCACATGCCGTCGTGCTAAGGCAGAATTGAAAGAATTAGGGGCTGATTTTGAAGCGATTGATATCACACTTGATACGCCAAAGGCTGATCAAATTAAGTCATGGATTGAAAATTCTTCTTTTACAGTTAAAAACTTTTTCAACACTAGTGGTCAAGCTTATCGTGCACTTGGCTTGAAAGACAAGGTTGATGGCTTAACGGTTGATGAAGCTGCTGATTTGCTTGCTTCTGATGGTATGTTGATTAAGCGTCCTGTTTTAGTTAAAGATGGTAAAGTCTTGCAACTTGGTCACCGTAAGTCGTATGCTGAATTATTGAAAGACTAAGAATGATTTCCTGAGTTTGACTCAGGATTTTTTTAGCCTTACAGCCCTTAAAAAATCAGAATATTTAATATTACACCTTATTTTGATGCCTTTTTTGCTATAATAATCTCATATCACACGATTTGAGGATTTTTATGGAAAAGGAGATGAGAGATGCTTAGGATAAATAAGAAAGTTTGGCTGAGAATATCCTTGTTGTTATTTTTAGTGATTGGGGTGTATTATTTTGCTTTTACAAGCCATCACCATTATCTGGGAGTTGAAGCTGATTTTAAGAATGGTAATTGGCGAGTTACAGATATTCACAATGGCGGCTTAGCCAAGGAAACAGAACTTTCTGAAGGAGATCTTCTTTTAAAAATTGATCAGCAAGAGAGTAAAAAAAACGTTTTGCTGAATAAATGGCTAATTGTCGAACAGGCAAAATCTGTTCTTGTCGAGCGTAATCATCAGGAAAAACGGATTGTTTTTAAGGGAAATCAGTCATTTAAATCTTTGTTTCTTATTTTTGAAGCGATAGCCTTTGTGTTATTAGTTTGGGCGATTTTACCTTTAAAAAAAGACAAGACGAGTCGGTCAAGTAAGCGATATAGCCTGTTTCTAATTGCGACAGCATTCTTTCTTAGCTCCCTGATACCTTCGAGTATGGGAGATACTTTAGGGCGCTTATTTGTGGTTTTGTATATCACCTTACTTCCTTTTTTCATTGATGTTTTTTGGCGAGCAAGTATTCTTAAAGAAGCGGCAACAAAATTGTCTTTGTTTTCAAGGATTGTTATGGGGTATTCTTTGGTGACCGTTTTGATTTTCATTTTGGTCCAAGAGTTCTCATTTCCTTTGATTTTTGTGAAATATTTATCTGGCGGTATTTTTTATGTCAGCTTCTCGTTTTTGTTGATACTAGCTGCCCTTTCTTTGGTAAAGGATTATTCATCATTTCTTTTGCAGAAGGTTAATCTAATTTTATTGACGTTGCTCAGTTTGATTCCTTTATTTATTGGTTATGTTTTTCCCTTACCTTATGACCTTCCGTTTTCGTGTACCATTCCTCTATTATTTCTTCCGATTATAGGAGCTGTGAATCATTTAATTGTTAATCGTTTAACGATAACGAGAACGCACTTGCCCTTACCTGTGGTTTACATTTTGGAGGCAATCGTGTCAACTTTTGTCATGATTTCCTTTACAGTTATGATGAAATTTATGCCGATATGGTTTGTGGTGGTTTACTGTTTCTTGTTTATTTTGTGTTCTTTGCCGATGATCAAGGATTTTATGGATATGGCAAAGCAGCTAAATTATCGTCTGGATGGGCAAACAATTTTTTCTGCCGTTGAGATGGAGCGTGAGGACATTGCTATCACTATTCACGACACGATTATTCAAGAGGTGATTTACCATAAGAAACAAATTGAGTCTGCAGGAGACGTCGACAAAAGTGAGGTCTTGAATACTTTGGATGATGTTGTTTTTGAACTGCGTGAGCTGTGCTCTAACATTTATCCTTTGATGATTAAGGAACTTGGCTTGAAAAATGCTATTTTGGAACTCTTGAGTAAGTTTCAGAAAGAAGAACCAGTAACGATTGAACATGAGATGGCTTTTGACAGTTATCATTTTGAAAGTCGAGTGAGTAATTTTATTTTACGCTCGATAAAGGAATTGATTACCAATAGTATTTTGCACGGTAATGCTAAGCAGATTAAGTTAGCTATGTTTGAGTCTGACAATCAGCTTGTGGTTGAAGTTTCTGATGATGGTAAATTTGTTGAACGGCCAGATGACCACAAGAGCCATTTTGGACTTAATGTGATTGCTGAAAAATTGGCACTTCTAGGTGGTGAATTGCAAATTGAAAAGTCACCAACCAAAGTCAGAATGCTATTGCCGAAAGGAGATAAGAATGATAAAAATAGCAGTGATTGATGACCACGAGTTGGTTTTACAAGGCATTTGTACACAATTATCTCAAGAAGAAAAATTTGACATTGTCGGTGCATTTACAGAAGTTGAAGAGTTGAAACTCTGTTTGTTGTGTAAAAAAGTGGATGTTCTAATCATGGATTTGATGTTGAAGGATATTCATGGTTTTGAGTTGATTGAACAATTAAAGCAAATGCACATTGATTTTCCAAAGATTATTCTCATTTCAGGATTTTATGAGCCGATGTTGCACAAGCGTGCCAATGAACTTGGTGTCAAAGCTTTTTTGCCGAAAGAGACATCTTGTACGGAATTAACGAGTACTATTATCAATGTCGCTAATGGGAATTGTGTCATTCCAGATAGTCTTTTAGAAGGTCAGAAAAAGCAATTGTTGACAGAGGTTGAATTGAGCATTTTACGCTTGATTGCTGAAGAATATTCCAATGCTCAAATTGCTAAAGAATTATTTATCAGCAGACGAACAGTTGATACCCATGTGACAAATATTTGCACGAAATTAAACGTTACAGGGCGAGTAGGTGCTGTTCGAGAAGCCGTCAAATTAAAATTAGTCTAATCTTGAACCAAAAAGGTAAACAGATATTCGTAAATTACGGATGTCTGTTTTTTTGCGCTTTTGTATGATTGAAAGGTAAGGAAAAATGGAAAAGGAGAGTATGGATGATTTGATGCGATATAAGGTAATGAAAGGAATTTGACTTAAGTGTTTTTTATTATGTTTATCATGATATTAGTTTAATGGGAAAATGAAGAAATGTACAAAAGGGAAATCAGACTGGTTATTTCGGGAACCTATTCAACTGGGAAAACGACAACAGCAACGGCATTGTCAATTGCAACTGGGATACCTTTGATTAATGCGCTGTCTGCTCGTGAAATTTTAACTGAAATTTATCCAGGTAGGAGATTTCAAGACATGAATGCTACTGAGCTCATGACTTTGGGATTAAAGAGATTTGAAGAGAGAATAAGAGAAGAGGCAATTCTGTACAAAGAAAATTCTAGCTTTATTTCAGATGGTTCGGTGCTAAATGAATGGATTTATGGAACGGTTCGATTAAAAATAGGATTGAATCCTGGGTCAGGTTTCATCCATAGATTATCAAAAGCGATTTTAGGAATTCCTGGGAAAAGTTTCTATCGCAAATACATGGATGCTTATGGTCAAGTCGCGAAAATGCATTCGAAAATGTGGTACACCGATGTGGTGCATTTACCAGTAGAGTTTGCTATGGCCCCAGATGGTCATTGGCCAGTATCAGAAAAATACCGAACGTTATCTGATTTTGAGATTCAAGAAGGTTTTGCTGCAATTGGCAAACAACCTGAGCTAGTAACAGGCAGCCAAGAAGAACGCTTGGAAAAAATTATTAAACACTACGACCTGCCAATCGTAGTTCCGATTAAAGAAGCTGTTGCGAAAGCAGAGGAGATTATTGCAAGCAACAGAGAAGCGGTGTCAAAACGTATTATTGAACAATACAAAGAACCGTCATTAAAAGAAAAAGTTAAGTTTTTAACAGAATTTTAGGAGATAAGATGATTACATTTCAAAATATTAGCAAGATTTATCAGGTCGGAGATCAAGAAGTTAAGGCCTTGGATGATGTGTCATTTTCGATTGAAAAAGGTAAATTTACCATTATCTTAGGGCCTTCTGGTTCAGGGAAAAGTACCATGCTAAATCTACTTGGGGGTATGGATCAAGCAACGAGTGGTAAATTTTTATTTGAAGATACTGATGTGACAGGACTTAATGATAAAGATCTATCACGTTACCGTAAGGATGTTGTTGGCTTTGTTTTTCAATTTTACAATCTTGTTCCAAGTTTAACGGCTTTGGAAAATATTAGCATTGCAGCCCAGTTGACAAAGAATGCAAAGCAATCAGAACAGTATTTAGAAAAAGTTGGTCTTAGTCATCGTAAAAATAACTTTCCAAATCAGCTATCTGGTGGAGAAATGCAGCGTGTGTCAATCGCTAGAGCTTTAGCCAAGAAGCCAAAACTTTTGCTTTGTGATGAACCGACAGGAGCTTTGGATTCGAAAACTGGTCAGAAAATCATTGAACTCTTAAAGGAAACGTCTGCTGATAAAGATGTAGCAGTTGTGATGGTAACACACAATGCAGAATTTGAAAAATATGCAGATAAAGTCATCTATTTAAAAGATGGTAAAATTGATGCTATTGTTAACAAAGATGCTCAAAATGGATAGATTGGAAGAATGATGAAATATCTTAATTTAAAACTCAGACGGGATATCAGACGTCATTGGCAACAATTCTTTTCAGTGTTTTTGATGTCCTTGTTAAGTGTGCTGATTTTTGTTGGTTTGCAGGGGGCTTGGCATGGTTTGGAGAAAAGTTTAGATACTTTTATCTCAGATTCACACCTGCCTACGGTTTGGCTTCAAGCGGATGCTATTAGCAACAATCAAATGAAAGACATCAAAGCTTTACCTTCTGTGGAAAGGGTTGATGCCAAGACAAAGCTTCTAGCTAAGGTTGAACTTAAGAGTGATTCAGAAAAGTATCTAACCTTAGAATCGTTTGATGAATCGGCTAAAAAAGTGATTACTGTTGATAAAGGAAAAAACTTTGATAATGATTCTGAAGGCATTTGGTTAGATAGGAATTTTGCGGAAAAAAATCATTTGACGCTTGGTGATGATGTTAGTCTTGTTATTGCTAATCAAACCGTTCATTTTCCGATTAAAGGTTTGGTTGAGTCAGCAGATAAGATTTATTTTACGGGAAGTCTTGAGTATTTAGCACCAAATTCTAAGAATTATGCTTACGGCTATGTGTCAGAAAATGCCTTAGCCAAGGTAACGAGAGGTCGCACAACTTATAATGCTCTCGATATTTATGCCAAAAAGGATGACATCAGACACGATATTGAAGAGATTTTAGGGGAGCATTTGCTTTCTTATGATAACCAGAAAACGTTGACAGAAGTGTCAGAAGCGACTGGACGCGTTGGACAAATTCGAAATCTGTCTTATCTTTTCTCTTTC
Source organism: Streptococcus sp. TATVAM-FAB8 (assembly GCF_046592795.1). Classification (NCBI taxonomy): domain Bacteria; kingdom Bacillati; phylum Bacillota; class Bacilli; order Lactobacillales; family Streptococcaceae; genus Streptococcus; species Streptococcus sp. TATVAM-FAB8. The sequence goes on along the minus strand of NZ_JAWVPQ010000001.1, from coordinate 181,728 downwards.
ATCTTTATCCTTTTAGCAATCCTTGCTATGTTTACGACCATTCGACGCCTGATTGAAAGTCAAACCAAAGAAATTGCAGTCATTAAAGCTTTGGGCTATTCAAATGGTCAAATCACTTGGCATTATATTTCTTTTGGCTTATTAGTTGGAAGTTTTGGAGCTTTGGCTGGCGCGGCTGTCTCTCCTTTGATGTCGCTTTTTGTGTTTGAGACACAAAAGACGATGTTTACCTTGCCAGATTGGCAGATTGCTTATTCGTGGTCATCGTTGGTTGTCATTTTGCTTGTCATCTTTATTTGTACCTTGTCAGCTTATTTGGCATCTCGTCAGGTCATTAAAGGATTACCAGCTGTTTTCTTACGTGGAAAAACGAAGAAAGTTCACCATGTGTTTCTTGAAAAACTTCCTCTTTTTTGGAATCGTATTTCTGATGAGAGCAAATGGGCGATTCGTGATGCCTTTATTAACAGGGTGAGGGTGCTCATGGGAATCGTTGGTGTTGCAGGAAGTATGATGCTTTTGATTGCTGGTGTCGGAATGCCAATTTCAATGAATCATTTGGTGGATAAAGCGTACAATACTGATTTTTCATACGCTAAACGCTTGACGGTTGCTAATTACGATCAAGCAGCTAAAACTTATCAAGGTCAAGGGGTACAAATTAACCGAGCTCATTTTTCAAAAGATGATGGCTATAATCGCCTTTTGATTATTGTTAGTGATGGTGATTTTGTTAATGCAAGAACTGCTGACAACAAAGCAATTGAAGAAGGCGGCATTTATGTTACCAATCGTTTTGCGGAATTAGCTGGTATCAAAAAAGGAGAAACTCTGAAAGTAACTCCTTATCAAGACGGTAAATCTTACTCATTTGAAGTTAAAGGGATTGTCACAAGTGAGACTAACCAAGGAGCCTACATCAGGTCAGAAACATTTGAAGCAGCTGGTGGCAAATTCACTCCGAAAACATTGCTAGTAGATAAGACCGTTTCAAAAGATGATATTAAAAATGACCAAAATATCTTATCGGTCATTAATAAATCAGATCAAGAAAAGAATGCTTATGATTTTGTGAATAGTTTGATGAGTGTGTTTTTGATGATTATCGGTTTTGCTTTGCTACTTGTCATTGTTGTTCTCTATAACCTTGGTTCTCTGAATTTTGTCGAAAGGATGCGTGATTATGCAACGCTTCAAGTTCTCGGTTTTTCTAAGAAAAATTTACAATTGATTACCATGATTGAAAATCTCATGACAACATCAATTGGTTGGATTCTGGGAATTCCAATGGGAATCTGGTTCTTGAGATGCTACGTGGCAACTTTCTCAACCATTCGTATTGAATACACAGCCTACATCACTTGGCAAGTTCTTTTGATTGCCAGTGTCCTAGTCTGGTTGACATCAGCTGTTACAACACTTATTATCAGTCATAAAATTAAAACCATTAATATGGTTGAAGCTCTAAAAGGAGTTGAGTAAAAAAAACTGCCCAGTGGGCAGTTTTTTCACGAGCTAAGAAATTAAAAAGCGAGTCAAGTCCAGTGGGCAGCTGAAACTGTAAATGACACTACTTATAAATCAATTTCCAAGATAATTGGTGTATGGTCTTGGCGTGCGCCTGAGTCAATCATTTCTGATTTTGTTACTTTATCTGCAATGCGGTTTGAAGTGAGCCAGTAGTCAATGCGCCAACCAGTGTTATTAATCTTACTTGTCTTACTACGTTGTGCCCACCAGCTGTATACGTTTGGAATGTTACCATGAAGGTGACGGAAAGTATCTGTGAACCCTTTAGCCAGCAAGTTAGTAAAGCCAGCACGTTCTTCATCGGTAAATCCAGCAGAACGGCGGTTTGAATTTGGATTGGCAAGGTCGATTTCTTGGTGGGCAACGTTGTAGTCACCAGTAGCTAGAACAGGTTTCTTTTGGTCAAGTTCAGCTAGGTATTGGGCGTATTTTTCATCCCAAAGTTGACGTTCAGCTAAGCGTTTAAGCCCGTCGCCAGCATTTGGTGTGTAAACTTGAGTGACGTAAAAGTTATCGAATTCAAGCGTGATAATACGCCCTTCACTATCCATAGTATCGGGGGCACCGATTTCTGGAAAAGAGATTTCTGGTGTTAACCCTTTTTTATAAAGAAACATTGTCCCAGCGTAGCCTTTTCTAGCTGGTTCAACGGAAGAACGCCAAGAAATGTCATAATCTGGGAAGTAGTCACCCAAAATTTGCAGGTGTTTCTTTGTAGGTCCTTTTGCTGAGAGTTTTGTTTCTTGGATAGCGATAATGTCAGCGTCTTCAGTTACCAAAGTATCAATGACGGCGCGTGAAAGAACAGCTCTGGCTGAATCACTAGTTAAAGCAGCATTAATTGAGTCAATATTCCATGAAATGAGTTTCATATTCTTATCCCAAAGCCTTGGGTGAACAAAGCTTTTTTTCTTCTTTCTAAAGTTTAATCGTTAGTTTCTATTTTAGCAAAAAATGAACTGGCATGCGATTTTATTGCTTTTTTCTTGTGACTGTTTTTTTAAAGGATTATAATCTATTTAGATAAATTTCTAAATAGTTTTTTAGATAAGTAGAGGATTGTTATGGTATTTGCAGAGACATTCAAGGCACTTTCTCATCCTATTCGCCGAAAGATTTTGACCTTGTTAAAAGAAAATTCTTTGACAGCTGGTGAGATAGCTAGTCATTTCGATCTTGCTGGAGCAACTATTTCGCACCATCTGAGCATTTTGAAAAAAGCAGGTTTAGTGGTTGAAAGGCGTGAGAAGAATTTTATTTATTATGAGTTATGTACTTCTGTTTTGGAAGATATTATGACTTGGCTTGCGGATTTAAAGGAGAGATCAGGGGATGAAAATGAATAAAAAACAACTTATATTAACAAGTTTTGTGATTGTTTTGCCAGCTTTGATTGGGGCATTTTTCTGGAAAGCTTTGCCAGAGCAAATACCAACTCATTTTGGAATTGATGGGCAAGCTGATGGCTACAGTAGTAAAGTTTTCACCCTTGTTGCTTTCCCGATTTTATTTGTACTTTTTCAAATCATCGCTTTAGCCTCACTTGAAAGGGAGTCTGTGAAAGTAACGGTTCCAGCTAAAATGAGAAAGCTCTATGCTTGGATTGTTCCAGCTTTAAGTTTCATTGTTCAAGGGTCAATTTATGCGAATGCTCTTGGCTGGGTGAAGAGCAGTCCGACTCTTGTGACAGCTTTTTTGGGGATTATTTTTATAATCTTCGGAAATTATTTGCCAAAAACACATCGCAATCATACCATCGGTATTCGCATTCCTTGGACGTTGTCTGATGACAAAAATTGGCATAAGACACACCGCATGGCAGGTAAACTTTGGGTGCTTGGTGGTTTGCTTATCTTGCTTGAGAGTTTTGTTCAGGTGGCTATGCCTTATGTGATGGGAGTAGTCATTGCTATTATGATTATTGCGCCGATGATTTACTCTTTTCTTCTTAGTCGAAAAGCCTAAAAACTGACTTGCTTAGTTTTTTAGCTGTAAAATTGTTTAATTGTGTTATAATGATAGAACAAAATTAAAGGAGATATTGTGATGAAAAAGACGGTATCCTATTGGTTAATTGCTTTATGGTTTTTAGTAATGCTAATCAGCTATTGGATTTTTTTACCGCCCATTAATATTTTTAGCGTAGCATTTTGGCTTTTTGTTTTAGAGGGCTTATGTTTAGCCTTTGGAGTCATTGCCTTGTTGTCTCTTGGTGGAAAAGTCCAACAAATAACATTCCAAGTGCCAGGTAGTCGTGCTCGAAAAGTAGTTTCAGCACCGAAACCAGCTTTTGGAAAAGCTTTGTCTGCTATCAGCTTTGCTATTGCGGCGATTTTACTTATTCTTGGCGCGTCAACTTTCCTTAACTCTCGTTTGTTTAGAGCAAAAAGTTATGCTAATGTAATCAAGGTCAAAGATGCTGATTTTACTTCTGATTTCCCAGAGACTGATATTTCTCACTTGGCTTTGCTTGACCGTTCATCAGCTAAGAAAATTGGTGACACTTATCTTGGAACGATTGATAAAGTTTCACAATTTGGTATTTCAGATGATTATCGTCAAGTGACAATTGGTGAGCAACCTTACCGTGTATCGCCACTTGAATACAAATCTTTCTGGAAATGGTTTTCTAATCACAAAGACGGAATTGGTTACTATGTCAAAGTCAACCAAACAACTGGTAAAGCAGAGCTAGTTAAACTCGATAAAGGAATGAAATATTCAGATTCTGAGTACTTTTTCAATGATACGCTCCGCTATTTACGCCTAAAATATCCAACAGTGATTTTTGGGGACCCATCGTTTGAAGTTGATGATAAAGGCAATCCTTACTACGTCGCAACTACTTATAAACCTAAGTTCATGTTGACATCTAACGACCCAACGGGAGCTATTTTGCTTAATGCGGTTACGGGTGAGACAAAACGTTATGACCTTAAAGATGTTCCAAAATGGGTTGACCGCGTCTTTTCTGCTAATAATGTAATTAGCCGTGTTGATGATTATTACACTTATCAAAAAGGTTTCTGGAATACTGTCTTTAGCCAAACAGGTGTGAAAAAGACAACGGATAGTTACAACTATATCTCAATTGGTTCAGATATTTACCTCTACACAGGTATCACATCGGCTACTGCAGACTCTTCAAACCTTGGCTTTATTTTGGTTAATATGCGTACTCGTGAAGTGACAAATTACAAGTTAGCTTCAGCAACAGAAACAGCAGCTCAAGAATCAGCCGAAGGAGAAGTACAAGAAAAACATTATGAAGCAACAGCGCCAACCTTGGTGAAATTGGATGGCAAAGCTTATTATCTTGTTTCTCTTAAAGATGCTGCTGGTTTGGTTAAATCTTACGCTATCGTTGATGCAGAAGATTACCAACAAGTGACCGTTGATAATGACATCGAGACTTTGATTGCTAAGTTCACGGATTCAGATACTTCAGCTTTGTCAGGTGTCGTTGACAATTCTGGCGAATCCAAAAAAGTCAAAGTGATTACTGGAGTGGTGGATAAATTAGCCAGCCAAATGATTTCAGGCTCAACAGTTTACTACATCTCATCATCAGGAGAGATTTACAAAGTTAAAGCAACGACTGATACAACAGACAAACTTCCTTTCCTTGCTGTTGGAGATGAATTTAAAGGTGAACTTCAAGATGATAATTACTTGACTAAGTTTGAAGTAACTAATCAAAAATAAACAGTGAAGAGTTTGGAATAAAAATTCCAAGCTCTTTTGAATACGATTTTTTCGTATTGCCTGACCATTTAACCTATAATCAGCTATAAATTTATGTTATAATTAGGTGTTATCAATAAGGGAGTTTCATTAGCTCCTATTTGAAAGGAAAGAAAATGACTAGTAAACAACCATTTTACATTACAACACCAATTTACTACCCATCAGGTAAGCTTCACATTGGTTCAGCTTATACAACAATCGCTTGTGACGTTTTAGCACGTTACAAACGTATGATGAACTATGATGTCTTTTATTTGACAGGGCTTGACGAACACGGTCAAAAAATCCAACAAAAAGCTGAAGAAGCAGGTATCACACCACAAGCTTACGTTGATGGTATGGCTGCTGATGTTAAAAAACTTTGGAAAATGCTTGATATCTCATATGATAAATTCATCCGTACAACTGATGAATACCATGAAAAAGTTGTCGCTGAAGTTTTTGAAAAATTATTGGCACAAGATGACATTTATTTAGGTGAGTATTCTGGTTGGTACTCAGTTTCAGATGAAGAATTCTTTACAGAAAGCCAATTGGAAGAAGTTTTCCGTGATGAAAATGGTAAAGTCATCGGTGGTATTGCTCCTTCTGGACACGAAGTTGAATGGGTTTCTGAAGAGTCTTACTTCCTACGTCTTGGAAAATACGCTGATCGCTTGGTAGAATTCTTCCACGCACACCCAGACTTCATCCAACCTGATGGTCGTATGAACGAAATTATCAAAAACTTCATCGAACCAGGTCTTGAAGATTTGGCTGTCAGCCGTACATCATTTACATGGGGTGTTAAAGTCCCTTCAAATCCAAAACACGTTGTTTACGTATGGATTGATGCTCTTCTTAACTATGCAACAGCTCTTGGTTATGGTCAAGAAGACCACGCAAACTTTGATAAATTCTGGAATGGAACAGTCTTCCACATGGTTGGTAAAGATATCCTTCGTTTCCACTCAATTTACTGGCCAATTATGTTGATGATGCTTGACATGAAATTGCCTGAACGCTTGATTGCCCACGGTTGGTTTGTCATGAAAGACGGTAAAATGTCTAAATCTAAAGGTAATGTGGTTTACCCAGAAATGTTGGTTGAACGTTTCGGACTTGACCCACTTCGTTATTACCTCATGCGTTCACTTCCAGTTGGTTCAGATGGTACATTCACACCAGAAGATTACGTTGGACGTATTAACTATGAATTAGCTAACGATCTTGGTAACCTTCTTAACCGTACAGTTGCCATGATTAACAAATACTTCGGTGGTGAAGTGCCTGCTTACGTTGAAAACGTTACTGAATTTGACGCTGACTTAGCAGCATTAGTCGCTGAAAAAATCACTGAATACCACAAACAAATGAACGCTGTTGATTACCCACGCGCTCTTGATGCTGTTTGGAGTATCATCTCACGTACAAATAAATACATCGACGAAACAGCTCCTTGGGTACTTGCTAAAGATGAAGCTAAACGTGACGAATTAGCAGCAGTAATGGCTCACTTGGCAGCTAGCCTTCGTGTGGTTGCTCACCTTATCCAACCATTCATGATGACAACATCAAATGCTATCATGGAACAACTTGGTCTTGGTGCTAACTTTGACCTTGAAAACCTTGTACTTTCAGGTTTCCCAGAAGGTGTTAAAGTGGTTGCTAAAGGAACACCAATCTTCCCACGTCTTGACATGGAAGCTGAAATTGATTACATCAAAGCTAACATGGGCGCTGGTGCTGTTGTCGCAGAAGAAAAAGAATGGGATCCAACTCAAGTAGAACTTAAAAACGAAAAGAAAGCTATCAAATTTGATGACTTTGACAAAGTTGAAATTCGTGTTGCTGAAGTCAAAGAAGTTTCTAAAGTTGAAGGTTCAGAAAAACTTCTTAAATTCCGTCTTGATGCCGGTGATGGCGAAGACCGTCAAATCCTATCAGGAATTGCGAAATTCTATCCAAATGAACAAGAATTAGTTGGTAAAAAATTGCAAATCGTTGCAAACTTGAAACCACGTAAAATGATGGGACTTGTCAGCCAAGGTATGATTCTTTCAGCTGAACATGATGGAAACTTAACAGTTCTTACAGTTGATCCAAGCGTACCAAATGGAAGCCAAATTGGATAATTTTTATTAGCATAAATACTTAAAAATACTCAGTTCTCACAGTAGTTTTATACTGTAGGAACTGGGTATTTAGCTTGCTCTCAAATGAAAAGAAAATTGAAAAGATAAAGGAAATTCTGAAAAAAGATTGTTAATTTTCGATTAAGTTTCATTTGATAAATTTACTGACGCATTAAACAACGTTTTTAGAATCGAGAATAAGAAATGATATTAAAAATCTTATCACGAGAAGATTATGAAAAACTAGACACACGTTTTAAAGAACGCTCTTTCATGCAATCGGTGCAAATGGCTGATTTGCTTGAAAAACGTGGCTTTGACATCACATTTTTAGGTTTGGAAACTGATGGGGCTATTCAAGTAGCTGGTGTGCTTTACAGCATGCCGATGACTGGTGGACTTCACATGGAAATCAATTCTGGACCAGCTTCGACAAGCACAGCCTATCTTTCTGAATTCTATAAGGAATTAAAAGCTTATGCTAAGGAAAATGGTGCATTCGAACTGATTGTTAAGCCATATGACACCTACCAAAGTTTTGACAGTCATGGTAATCCAAACGGTGATGAAAAGCCTGAATTGATTAGCTGTTTGACTGATTTGGGATACAGTTATGACGGTCTTCAGACAGGCTATCCAGGAGGTGAGCCTGACTGGCATTACGTGAAGGATTTGTCAGGATTAACACCTGAAACGCTTCGTAAATCATTTAGTAAAAAAGGTCGCCCACTTGTTAACAAGACAAATTCATTTGGAATTAAAGTGCGCAAATTAAACCGCGATGAACTTTACATCTTTAAAGAAATCACAGCATCAACATCTGAACGCCGTGAATATACAGATAAACCGTTAGATTATTATGAAGCTTTTTACGATAGTTTTGGTGATAAATGTGAATTCATGATTGCAAGTATTAATTTTCAAGATTATCTCAAAAATGTGCAAGCTGGTCATGATAAGATTGCAGCAGAGTTAGCTGTTTTAAATCAAAAAATCGCTGATGGCGTTAACTCAGCCAAGGTTAATAAGCAAAAAGCTCAGTTAGACAAACAAATTGCGACATTTGATGTTCGTCTAAAAGAAGCCAAAGCCTTGATTGAAAAACACGGTTCAGAGGACGTGGTCTTAGCAGGAAGCCTCTTTGTTTACACACCACAAGAAGCTGTTTATCTTTTTAGTGGTTCATATACTGAATTTAACAAATTCTATGCCCCAGTTGCTCTGCAAGAACACGTGATGACAGAAGCACTGAAACGTGGCATTAATTTCTATACTTTCCTTGGTATTCAAGGAATTTTTGATGGCAGCGATGGTGTTCTTCGTTTCAAACAAAATTTTAATGGTTACATTGTCCGCAAAATGGGAACATTCCGTTATTACCCACGCCCACTACTTCATAAAGTTGTAGCCTTAGTCAAGAAAATCTTAAGACGATAACATATGATACTAACGACTCTAAATTAACTAGAATAATAATTCTTTGTAACTTATTTATAGTTAGAAGTAGATTTATCAACATTCGGAATCAACCTTTTATAGGTTGATTTTCTCTTTTTTTGCTATTTTGCTTTACATAGTAGTAGGGAAGAGTTACAATATTGTAGTATAATGTAGTATGTAATACAAAATAGTGAAGGAGAAAATATGAGAGAGACGCAACTGTTAAAGGGTGTATTAGATGGCTGTGTTCTACAGATTATTGCCAAAGAAGAAATTTACGGCTATGAACTGGTACAACGCTTAAAAACTGCTGGTTTTGTTAATATTGTGGGTGGTACTGTTTATCCACTTTTGCAAAAGCTAGAAAAAAAGGGGATGATCTCATCACAAATGAAACCTTCTCCAGATGGTCCTCCACGCAAATATTTTAAAATAACTGAAAAAGGAACAGTTTATTTAAGCGATTTTTGGGATGAGTGGCATGACCTAGTATTAAAGGTATCAGAATTAGAGGTGAACAATAATGGAAAAGACAATTAATTATTTTGAAGAAACCAAAAAAGTAGTGGAAAATTTTTCGCAGTTTGATAAAGAATATTTTAAAAAAGTTGAAGATTATATGCGTTATTCAACAATCTTACGTGATGAGGATGCTGTTCGTGAACTTATTTTTCAACTAGCACTTGACCTTAGAGATGCTGAAAAGGATGGATTGACTGCTAAAGAATTTTTTGGAGATAATCCCAAGAAAATGGTAGACGATCTTGTTAAAAATTCAAAGGTTTCTTCTAAATTGTCTATAGTAAAATTATTTACTTTTTTCATCACAGTTATTTGTTATGGACATTTTTTAGGCGACTATTCATCAAAAGGCATTGTTTCATTTAATGTAATTGATTACTTAAGTAGTATTGTTTTTGGTGGCATTGTTTTACTTGTACTTGTTCCCTTTTACAAGAAAAGTGTCTATGAATTCACTTTCCAAAAAAATAAGATTTTGAATACAGTTATTTATGTATTATTAGCACTTTTTATAGTTGGAATTTTTTTCTTATTAAGCGAGTTTGAAACTGTTGTTACAGTAAGAAGTTTAATTCTTTCACCGATGATTAGTGTTATTTTAGCTTTATTTTTAAGCATAGTTGCGATATATATATCAGTCAAAAAGATTTTGTTCAAATCTTTTATTCCAATTATAGCGGGGTATTTTATTTCTGGAACATTAAGATTGGTTATTAATTTAACTGGAGTTCAGAATACTTTTTTAGACTATTTACCAGTCACTGTGATATGTGTTGGAATACTTTTATTTTTAAAACAATCACATATTATAAATTTTAAATAATCATGATAACCAAAACGAGCCTAGGTGCTCGTTTTTTGGTATACTAGTGGTATTAATTATCAAGGAGAGAGAAATGACTTTTGAAGAAATTTTGCCTGGTTTGAAGGCTAAGAAAAAATATGTGCGTACTGGCTGGGGCGGAGCAGAAAATTATGTTCAACTTTTTGACAGCATCGAGCAAAATGGTGTGGCACTTCCAGTGACACCATACTTCCTTATCAATGTGTCAGGTGAGGGCGAAGGTTTTTCAATGTGGTCACCAACACCTTGCGATGTCTTAGCTACTGATTGGGTCGAAGTAAATGACTAAGGTACTTATCACAGGTGTCAGCTCAGGAATTGGGCTTGCTCAAGCGCGACTTTTTTTGGAAAATGGCTGCGCGGTATACGGTGTTGATAAGTCGCAAGCGCCTGAGATTCAAAATGATAACTTTCATTTTCTACAGTTAGATTTGACGACGGATTTAGTTGCGCTTTACGATTTTGTATCTGACGTGGATATCTTGTGTAACACCGCTGGAATTCTCGACGCTTACAAAACTCTACTTGAGGTATCAGACGATGAATTAGAACGCGTGTTTCAGACTAATTTCTTTGCGACAGTTAAAATCACCCGCCACTATTTAGCTAAAATGGTTGAAAGACAATCAGGTATCATCATTAACATGTGCTCGATTGCTTCATTTATTGCAGGTGGGGGCGGAGCAGCTTACACAGCTAGTAAGCATGCACTTGCAGGTTTCACACGCCAGCTTGCACTTGACTATGCTAAAGACAAGATTCAAGTGTTTGGTATCGCACCAGGTGCGGTTAAGACAGCCATGACAGCTAGCGATTTTGAACCAGGAGGCTTGGCTGACTGGGTCGCCCAAGAAACACCAATTGGACGCTGGAGTAATCCTGAGGAAATCGCTGAGCTGACTGGATTTTTAGCATCAGGAAAAGCCACATCTATGCAAGGCGAAATTGTCAAAATAGACGGCGGCTGGAGTTTGAAGTAGAGGCATAAAAAGGAGGCTTCAAAATGAAGAGGAGAAAACCATAGTGGATATTTCTGTCATACAGATTGTAAGAAGAAGTAAGACAGAAAAGAATAGGAGATAAACATGAACGCACAAGAACTATGGAATGAATACAAGCAAATCAATCCCTCAATTGGTGATGACATTGATGCTTGGCAGTTTGGAGTTGAACCAGATTTATTAGCGCAATTGGTTTTAGACAGGACAAAAACAGCTACTGCCTCAGCCTATGACTTATACGCAGTTGACAATGACCCGTTACCTGAAGTTGGCTCCTATGATGTGGTATTAGATAGCAAAGACCAAGCGGTTTGCATTATTCAGATTAAAAAAGTTTCTGTGGTAGCTTTTGAAGAAGTTTCTGAGGAACATGCTTTTAAAGAAGGTGAGGGAGATAAAACTCTTGCCTACTGGAGGCAAGTTCATGAAGACTTTTTCAAACCTTATTATGATGACTATGGTTTGACTTTTAACGGTCGAAGTCTCATCGTTTTAGAAGAATTTGAAGTGGTTTATCCCAAAGGATAGTATGAGAAATACTTGTTATAGTATCAGTTTGTGAAACAAACTTGTGTTAAACTGTGCTTAGACATTAATTAGGAGGAAATCCATGAAATTAGCTATTTTAGGAACAGGAAAAATCGTTGAAGAGGTTTTACCAGTTTTAAAAGAAATTAATGGAATCGAATTATCAGCGATTTTATCAACACCGCGCAGCATTGAAAAGGCTGAAAAGCTAGCTGAGCTTTATGCGATTAGTCAAGCTAGTAGCGACTACGATAGCATTTTGGCAAATCCAGATGTGGATACGGTTTATGTTGCCCTTCCAAATCACTTGCATTATGACTACGCTAAAAAAGCTTTGCTAGCTGGCAAACACGTCATTTGTGAAAAGCCATTTACGTTAACATTAGCGGAATTTGAAGACTTGGCAAAAATTGCAGAGCAAAAAAATCGCATTTTGCTAGAAGCAATCACCAACCAATATCTAGGAAATTTTGCTTCGATTAAGGCGAATCTTGCAAAACTAGGGGATATTAAAATTGTTGAGTGTAACTATTCTCAATATTCTTCACGCTACGATGCCTTTAAACGTGGTGAAATTGCACCAGCTTTTGACCCAGCAAAAGGTGGCGGAGCTCTTCGTGACTTAAATATTTACAATATTCATTTGGTTGTTGGTTTGTTTGGTAAACCTGAAAAAGTTCAGTACTTGGCAAATGTTGAACGCGATGTGGATACTTCAGGAATTTTGATTATGGATTATGGACATTTCAAGGCTGCTTGTATTGGTGCCAAGGATTGCTCTGCGGATATTAAATCAACTATTCAAGGAAATAAAGGGTCAATTGCCGTTCTTGGTCCAACCAACAGTATGCCTGAGTTGTCGTTAAGTCTTAACGGTCAAAGCATGACAATGATTAATGAAAATTCACTTAATCACCGCATGCATGATGAGTTTGTAGCCTTTCAAGCTATCATTGAGCACCAAGATATGACAGCCATGAAACTGGCGCTTGAGCACAGCCGTTTGGTAATGGAAGTTTTAGAAGCAGCTGTTAATAGCCTCTAACGGATAAAAATGAGCCCAATGCTTATAAATGTGATATAATGGAGTAGCTTGTGTAAGTTAATGCAAGGAATTTTCCTTTCATAACTTGCAAATCTACTCTATTTTTTTAAGGAATTATAGTCATGTCAAATTATGCAATTATTTTAGCAGCTGGTAAAGGAACACGTATGAAATCTGACCTTCCTAAGGTCCTTCATAAAGTTTCTGGCATTACCATGTTAGAACACGTTTTCCGTGCGGTATCAGCTTTGAATCCAGAAAAAAATGTGACTGTTATTGGTCATAAAGCCGAAATGGTTCGTGAAGTTTTAGCTGGCAAATCAGAATTTGTCATGCAAACTGAACAACTTGGAACTGGTCATGCTGTCATGATGGCAGAAGATGAGTTGGCTGGTCTTGAAGGGCAAACACTTGTTATTGCAGGTGACACACCACTTATTACTGGTGAAAGCTTGAAAGAATTGATTGAGTTTCACGTTAGCCACAAAAACGTTGCGACTATCTTAACAGCAACAGCTGAAAATCCATTTGGTTACGGACGTATCATCCGCAACGAAAATGGTGAAGTGCTTAAAATCGTTGAACAAAAAGACGCTTCTGAATTTGAACGCCAAGTTAAAGAAATCAATACAGGAACTTACGTTTTTGATAACAAACGTTTATTTGAAGCTCTTAAAAACATCAACACAAACAACGCTCAAGGTGAGTACTACTTGACAGATGTTATCTCAATTTTCCGTAACGCTGGTGAAAAAGTTGGTGCTTATGTTCTTCATGATTTTGATGAAAGCCTTGGTGTTAATGACCGCGTGGCACTTTCTACTGCAGAAGACATCATGCGTCATCGCATCAATAAAAAACACATGGTTAACGGTGTTACTTTCCAAAATCCAGCAGCAACTTACATCGATGTTGACGTTGAAATCGCTCCTGATGTGATGATTGAAGCCAACGTTACCCTTAAAGGAAATACAAAAGTTGGCGCAGGTTCTGTTTTGACAAATGGAACATACCTTGTTGATTCAACAATCGGTGAAAATGTGGTTATCACAAACTCTATGATTGAAAAATCAGTGGTTAAAGATGGTGTTACCATTGGTCCATTTGCTCACGTACGTCCTGATTCAACACTTGAAGAAAAAGTTCACGTTGGTAACTTCGTTGAAGTGAAATCATCAACAGTTGGTAAAGGAACAAAAGCAGGTCACTTGACTTACATTGGAAATACAACAACTGGACACGATGTTAACTTCGGAGCTGGTACTATTATTGCTAACTACGACGGACAACACAAATTCAACACAACTATTGGAAATAATGTCTTTGTTGGAAGTAACTCAACAATCATTTCTCCAGTAACTTTGGGTGACAATGCTCTTACAGCAGCTGGTTCAACAATTTACCAAGATGTTGAAAAAGATGCTCTTGCTATTGGACGTGGTCGTCAAGTTAATAAAGCAGGTTATGCTCTTAATAAACCACACCACCCAAATAACAAAAAATAATCATTTTTGCTAAACTTTTTGGCATTTGAAAAGAGGATGACAAGCTCACCCTCTTTTTCTATTTTTTAGAAAAATTAAGTAGATTTCACGGATATTTCAGCAGTTTAAGCGTATTGGAATAGCAATTCTTAGGACTTTGTAGTAAAATTTAATGTGGAAATATTTTAAGGGAGATTGCTTAGTATGGATTTTGAAGAAAAAACGCTCAAGCGAACAGAGATTTTTGATGGGCATGTGATTAAAGTTGTTGTCGATGATGTTGAGTTACCAAATAATCTAGGACAAGCTAAACGTGAATTGATTTTTCACCGCGGAGCAGTTGCTGTTTTAGCTGTAACTGATGAGAATAAAATTATTTTGGTTAAACAATATCGTAAGGCTATTGAAAAAGTTTCTTATGAAATCCCTGCTGGTAAGCTCGAAATTGGTGAAAACGGCTCTGAGAAAGATGCCGCTGCGCGTGAATTAGAAGAGGAAACAGGATACTCTGGCGAGTTAAAACAAATTCATGAGTTTTACACTGCCATTGGTTTTTGCAATGAAAAAATTAAGCTTTATCAAGCAACTCATTTGCAAAAAGTGCCAAATCCACGACCACAAGATGATGATGAAGTTTTAGAAATTCTTGAATTAAGCTATCAAGAATGCATGGATTTGGTCAAATCTGGAGCAATCGAAGATGCTAAAACAATCATAGCCCTTCAATATTATGCTCTGCATTTTGGAGGATAAAAAATGGGTAGACCACTTTTAACAGACGAGATAATCGAACGTGCTAACCGTGGTGAAATCTTTTATGATGATAATTACTTAGAAGATGATGAAGAAACGAAGGTCATCCGAACAGACCAGTATGACACCTTGACTAGCTATGATCCTTATGAGGATTATGAAGACTCTCGTGGTGTTTTGGACAAATGGAAAGACCGCAAAAAAGACGATCAGCATGTTTACAAAAGTCGTCGAATTGAAAATGCGAAACGCAGTAAATTTCAACGAAAACTTAACATGATTATGTTTGTAGTTGTTGTTTTATTGATTGCACTCTTTTTCGCAGTATTTAATCTATAAAAATTAGAAGGAGAAGCAGGAGTAATAACTTTGGAAATAACAGTTGGTATTGCTCTTGTATTTTTGAGATGAAAATTGGAATTATTGCCGCAATGGAAGAAGAACTAAAACTTCTTGTTGAAAATCTTGGTGACAAAACAGAACACGATGTTTTGGGAAACACTTACTATGAAGGTAAGCTAGGCAACCATCAAGTTGTCCTTGTTCAATCAGGAATTGGTAAAGTCATGTCAGCTATGTCTGTTGCTATTCTTTCTGACCATTTTGGTGTTGATGCTGTGATTAATACAGGGTCAGCAGGTGCAGTAGCTCCTGGCTTGAAGATTGGTGACGTTGTTGTTGCTGACAAATTAGTCTACCACGACGTTGATGTGACAGCTTTTGGTTATGATTACGGTCAAATGGCTGCGCAACCACTTTATTTTGAATCAGACCAAAATTTTGTTAAAACATTTGAACAAGTGTTAACGGAAGCTAACATTGATAGCAAAATTGGTTTGATTGCGACAGGTGATTCATTTATTGCTGGGCAAGATAAAATCGATGCGATTAAAGCACGCTTCCCAGAAGTTCAAGCTGTTGAAATGGAAGGAGCTGCGATTGCGCAAGCTGCTCACAATTTGCACAAACCATTTATCGTTGTTCGTGCTATGTCAGATACAGCTGCACATGATGCCAATATTACATTTGATGAATTTATCTTGGAAGCTGGTAAACAATCAGCAAAAATCTTGATGACATTTCTTGAAAAATTAGCTTAAGTCAGAAAAAGCCTGAGGCAAGTACCTCAGGCTTTTAATATGGAATTTTAGTCAACTTTTTGAACATAAATTTGTTCAGCGATTCGTTCAGGAATCACGAGTTGTCGTGATTGATAGGCAAGAGTATGTGTCTTAGCATAGTCATCAACTTTAACCAATTCAACAGTATCGTTAATTGCTAAGCCGTGTTCTTCAAGGTAGTTTAACAAATGAGCTTCGTCGTGAGTACGGCTGATTTGATAAGTGCCAAGTTCTTCAATCTGGCTGAGTGTTTGGTTGTGAACTTCAATCAAGAGTTCGCCTTTTTTAGGAATTGTTCCACCGTGAGGACAAAATTCAGGATAATTGAGTTTTTCTTCTAGGCGATCAATGAAGATTGTTGAGACCGTGTGTTCAAGGACTTCAGCTTCTTGGTGGATTTCATCGGCATTGTAATGAAGGTGGTTAGCCAAAAAGACTTCGATGAGGCGGTGCTTACGATAGAGTTGTGAGACTAATAATAAGCCTTTTCTAGTCAGGTAGTAGCCAACCTCTTTATCCTTAACGATGAGCCCTTCAGCAATCATTTTTTTGACCATTTCAGTTACAGCTGGTGCTGAAACTTGCATTAAGGCAGCAATTCTTTTATTGGTTATCTTAGTTTTAGTTTCTCCTAGTTCATGGATACATTTTAGATAATCTTCTTTATTTGGTGTCATCTTATCTCGCTTTCTGTTCTTCTATTATAGCAAAAATCTTTTAACCGTGAGGTGGAAAGCCTGTTATTATAGGATTATTTTAGGAAAACAAGCAAAAAATCAAGGCAGGAAGTCCTAGCTTGATTTTTTAGGGATTATTTAAAGTTGTAATCTTTGACAATGTCAATCTTAGTAATGGTAATATCGCTAGTTGGTTTGTCGTTGCTATCAGTATCTACTTTAGAGATAGCATCAACAACATCCATACCATCGATAACTTGTCCAAATACAGTATAGTTTTTATCTAAGCTTGGGTTACCACCTTTGGTATAAGCGTCAATGATTGCTTTTGGATAGCTGTCGCTTGAGAGCTGACTAGATTGGTCAGCTGGATTTTGGTTGATGAAAAATTGACTACCATTGGTATCAGCACCAGCATTTGCCATAGCAAGAGCTCCTCGGATGTTATAGAGGTAAGGTGAGATTTCGTTAGCAAAACCATTACCAGAATCGATTTTCTTGTCTTTACCTTTCCAGATAGACTCTCCTCCTGTGCCGTTTCCTTTAGGGTCACCAGACTGAATCATAAAATCAGAAATCACGCGGTGAAATAGAAGACCGTCGTAGTAGCCTTTCTTAGCATGAGTTAGGAAATTTTCCACGGCAAGAGGTGCATGTTTTGGAAAGAGTTTAATGGTAATGTCACCTTTAGAGGTATGCATGATGACTTCAGCTTCATTTTGAGCAACCTCTGTTGATAATTGAGGAAAAGCAGATGCATCTGCCTGAAGAGCTTTTTTAATCTCTTTTTGGTATGCTTTTGATGATGATGCGCTGGCACTGGCTTGCGCGGCAGAAGAACTTGCTGCTGTCTTAGCATCGACATAATCATTTCCACGAATGGCTCGGGTCATGTTTCCACAACCAGATAAAGTAGCCAAGCAGACGACGGTTAAACCAAGTGACAATAGTTTTTTCATGATACCTCCTTATTGACAAATAGTTGTCATATCAGTAAATCCTTATGGTGACAAAGTGTCAATAAAATTATTGAAGTTATTTAGCTATTTCATTTTATCATAAATCTACGCTAATAACCTAAAAGCTTAAAAAATGCTATAATAAGGATATGGCAAAATCAAAAAGTAGAAGAAAAGGTCGTAAAACACGGCGACCGACAAAAGCAGAAATAAAAAGACAAAAGGCACTGGAACGCTTTATTTTAGCAATTGTGACAACGGTTATTTTTTTCTTTGCGATGGCTCGCTTGGGAATCTTTGGGATAACGGTTTACAATCTTGTGAGACTAGCAGTAGGAAGCTTGGCTTACGTGTTGATGGTTGCAGTCCTACTCTATTTTCTTGGATTTAAGTGGTTTCACAAGCAGGCTGGACTTATTGGCGGTTTTGTGGTGACCATGATTGGTCTCTTGTTAGAATGGCATGCTTACCTTTTTTCACTATCAGCCTTTCGTGATAAGGAAATCTTCTCCACAACAGCTAGTTTGATTTTTAGCGATTTGGTCAAGTTCAAAGTCACTAAATTTGTTGGTGGCGGTATGCTTGGTGCTGTTTTATACAAACCCGTTGCTTTTCTTTTTTCAAATGTTGGCACATTTTTGATTGGGGGACTTTTCATCATTCTTGGACTCTTTTTGATGAGTCCTTGGGAAGTTTATGACCTCATTGATTTCTTCAAAGAAAAATCACAAGAGTGGGCTGCCAAACATGAAATCAGAAAGCAAAAACGCTTTGTCAAACGTGAGGAAAAACGTGCGCTTGCTGAGCAAAAACGTCAAGAAAAAGCTCAAAAAGCCGAAGAAGAACGTTTGGCTCAGTTGACGGTTGATCAAGAGACTGGTGAGATTTTAGATGGTCCAGATGACAATGAAGCGTCATTATTTGACAATATTCCAGCCGAAAATGCTGCAGTTGAACCTGAAATTTTGGCTTATGAGCATGTACCAGAAGGTTTGGAAGAAACAGCTTCTGAAGAAAATCTTAAACCAGAAGTGACACCAGCTGAGCAAGAAATGATTGATCAAGAAGATGATGGGGAACCATTGGAAGTTGATTTCACAGCTAAGGCAAATCTTCTTTATAAGCTTCCAACCATTGATTTATTTGCACCTGATAAACCGAAGAATCAGTCAAAAGAAAAAAACATTGTCCGTAGAAATATCAAAGTCTTGGAAGATACCTTTAATAGTTTTGGGATTGATGTCAAGGTTGAACGAGCTGAAATCGGTCCGTCAGTTACAAAATACGAAGTCAAGCCAGCCGTTGGTGTGCGTGTCAACCGCATTTCAAACTTGGCTGACGATTTAGCGCTGGCTCTTGCAGCAAAAGACGTTCGTATTGAAGCACCGATTCCAGGTAAGTCATTAGTTGGTATTGAGGTACCAAACTCAGAGATTGCTACAGTTACTTTCCGTGAGCTTTGGGAACAAGCAGACACAGATCCAAATAAACTTCTTGAAGTCCCACTTGGTAAGGCTGTTAATGGAACTGCTCGTACCTTTGACCTCGCTCGTATGCCTCACTTACTTGTGGCAGGTTCTACAGGTTCAGGTAAATCTGTTGCGGTCAACGGTATCATTGCAAGTATTTTGATGAAAGCACGCCCAGACCAAGTCAAGTTTATGATGATTGACCCTAAAATGGTTGAGTTGTCTGTTTATAATGACATTCCACACTTGCTAATTCCTGTGGTAATCAATCCACGAAAAGCAGCGCGTGCGCTTCAAAAAGTGGTTGATGAAATGGAAAATCGTTACGAACTCTTCAGTCATTTTGGTGTGCGAAATATCGCAGGATACAATGCCAAGGTTGAAGAATTTAATGCACAGTCAGAGCAAAAACAAATTCCATTGCCACTTATCGTGGTTATCGTCGATGAACTTGCTGACTTGATGATGGTTGCCAGCAAAGAAGTGGAAGATGCGATTATTCGTTTGGGACAAAAGGCGCGTGCAGCAGGTATTCACATGATTCTTGCGACACAACGTCCATCTGTAGATGTCATCAGCGGTTTGATTAAGGCAAACGTGCCATCACGTGTAGCCTTTGCCGTATCATCAGGAACTGATAGTCGTACGATTTTAGATGAAAATGGTGCTGAAAAACTTCTTGGACGTGGTGATATGCTCTTTAAACCAATTGATGAAAATCACCCTGTTCGTTTGCAAGGTTCATTTATATCAGATGATGATGTTGAACGTATTGTTGGCTTTATCAAAAATCAAGCTGACGCAGATTACGATGATAGTTTTGATCCAGGTGAAGTGTCTGAATCTGATTTGAAATCAGGTGGAGGCGGTGCTTCGCAAGAAGGTGACCCGCTCTTTGAAGATGCTAAAGCTTTGGTTCTTGAAATTCAAAAGGCAAGCGCCTCAATGCTCCAACGTCGTTTGTCAGTCGGCTTTAATCGCGCAACCCGCTTGATGGATGAACTAGAAGCAGCAGGAGTCATCGGACCAGCAGAAGGAACAAAACCTCGCAAAGTCTTAATGACAAAGCCATCTCCAGAAGCATAATAAAAAAACGTTAGCCAGAAGGTTAACGTTTTTATTATGCAAGTGTAAAAACTAAAATTAAAACAATAATGTAAAAAATAAATGTGACGATAAAACCTGAACGCCAGAAAAATTTACCAAAACGACGGTAAGAAAATGAGTGATTTCTCTTTAAGAAAAATGCGGTTAAGCTAAGCGCCAGTAAGGATAAACAGATTAAATAGTAAAAGAAAACACTGCTATCTAAAAATTTATTAACGACCAAAGCAATCTCAAACGCAAAAAGTGGAAAAGCAAGGTCAGTGAAGAGAATTCCAAAACGTTTTAAATTGAAAAATTTAACAAGAATATAAGCAAAAATAGGTGTTAAAAAGATAAAAGAAAAGGAAAATAATTTGTACATCATCATGTCTTATATTTTATACTGAAAGTTTGAAGAAGTAAATAATTAGAAGATTATTCTTGAAAAATACTTTTAAATTTTTGATCAAGCTAGTAAAGGAAATTTAGCCGAATCAAAAAGTTGAAAGTGCTTGCTTTTAAAAACTAAGCTAAAAACTTGTCACATCAAGCATTTTTTAGGAAATATTTGATGTAAATTCCTTGCTTTTTCCTAGAATTAATGTATAATGGTAGGGTATGCTATTGAGCATATCTGTGGGAGGTAAAAATCTTAATTACCGCCAAAACCACAACAGGAGGATTTTATAAATGGCTAAAAAAGTCGAAAAAGTTGTTAAACTTCAAATTCCTGCTGGTAAAGCTACACCAGCTCCACCGGTTGGACCAGCTCTTGGTCAAGCAGGTATCAACATCATGGGATTCACTAAAGAATTCAACGCTCGTACAGCTGATCAAGCTGGTATGATCATCCCAGTTGTTATCTCAGTATATGAAGACAAATCATTTGATTTCGTAACTAAAACACCACCAGCTTCAGTTCTTTTGAAAAAAGCTGCAGGTGTTGAAAAAGGTTCAGGAACACCTAACACAACTAAAGTTGCAACAGTTACTCGTGCACAAGTACAAGAAATTGCTGAAACTAAAATGCCAGACTTAAACGCTGCAAATGTTGAATCTGCAATGCGTATGATTGAAGGTACTGCTCGTTCTATGGGATTCACTGTTGTTGACTAATCAATAGCAACCCAATTAGTGGATTAATTGAGGTAAACACACTGTACCGTTGAGATTAATTCACGCTAGACCCGCAAGACTTCATCGTAATTTGATGAGTGACGTGGGAGATTTTAAATCAAATCGATATGACCACATTACAAGGAGAATTTTAAATGGCTAAAAAAAGCAAACAAATGCGTGCTGCACTTGAAAAAATCGACAGCACTAAAGCTTACAGCGTAGAAGAAGCTGTAGCTCTTGCAAAAGAAACTAACTTCGCAAAATTTGATGCATCTGTAGAAGTTGCATACAAACTTAACATTGACGTTCGTAAAGCAGACCAACAAATCCGTGGTGCAATGGTATTGCCAAACGGTACTGGTAAAACACAACGTGTTCTTGTATTCGCACGTGGTGCTAAAGCTGAAGAAGCTAAAGCTGCTGGTGCAGACTTCGTTGGTGAAGACGATCTTGTTGCTAAAATCAACGACGGTTGGCTTGACTTTGACGTAGTTATCGCTACACCAGACATGATGGCTATCGTTGGACGTCTTGGACGTGTCCTTGGACCTCGTAACCTTATGCCAAACCCTAAAACTGGTACAGTAACTATGGACGTTGCTAAAGCAGTTGAAGAATCTAAAGGTGGTAAAATCACTTACCGTGCTGACAAAGCAGGTAACGTACAAGCTATCATCGGTAAAGTATCATTCGACGCAGACAAATTGGTTGAAAACTTCAAAGCTATCCACGAAGTTATGGTTAAATCTAAACCAGCTACTGCTAAAGGTACTTACATGACTAACTTGTCAATCACTACTACACAAGGTGTAGGTATCAAAGTAGATCCAAGCTCATTCTGATTGATACATTAATGAAGAATCCGTTTCTTTGAAACGGATTTTTTTATGGGCTGTGTGATCTTTCTAATGAAATGAAAAGGGAAATGATTTATCTGTTTGAATCACATAGTTGATCTGTTTTTAATCTTTCAAAATTCAACGAATTTTGCTAGGTAAAATAGGTAAATTATGTTAAAATAATAAAGATAAAAAAAGGAGTAACTTGAAGTGGAACCTAAGTATAAACGTATTTTAATTAAATTATCTGGTGAAGCGTTAGCTGGTGAAAAAGGTGTCGGAATCGATATTGAAACTGTTAAAACTATCGCAAAAGAAATTGCTGAAGTACATAGTTCAGGTGTAGAAATTGCTTTGGTTATTGGTGGTGGAAACCTTTGGCGTGGTGAACCAGCTGCTGCAGCTGGTATGGACCGTGTTCAAGCTGACTACACAGGTATGCTTGGAACAGTTATGAACGCTCTTGTTATGGCTGATAGCCTTCAACAAAATGGTGTTGATACACGTGTTCAAACATCAATCCCAATGCAAAACGTTGCTGAACCATACATCCGTGGTCGTGCGCTTCGTCACCTTGAAAAAAATCGCATCGTGATTTTTGCTGCTGGTATCGGCTCACCTTACTTCTCAACTGATACAACAGCTGCTCTTCGTGCCGCTGAAATCGACGCTGAAGCTATCTTGATGGCTAAAAATGGTGTTGACGGTGTTTACAACGCCGATCCTAAGAAAGATGCTAATGCTGTCAAATTTGATGAATTGACACATGGTGAAGTGATTAAACGTGGTCTTAAAATCATGGACGCAACTGCATCAACACTTTCAATGGACAACGATATTGATTTGGTTGTCTTTAACATGAACCAAGCTGGTAATATTAAACGTGTTGTCTTTGGTGAAGCTATCGGTACAACCGTTTCAAATAAAGCTGAACACCACGACAAATAATTGTCAGCTCTGCTATTTCCCAAAAAACAAGAAATGAGGACTAATACTATTTATGGCTAATGCTATTATCGAAAAAGCTAAAGAACGCTTTGAACAATCACACAGCTCATTAGCACGCGAATTTGCTTCAATTCGTGCTGGTCGTGCAAATGCATCTCTTTTGGACCGTATCCAAGTTGAATACTATGGTGCAATGACACCACTTAATCAATTGGCTTCTATCACAGTTCCAGAAGCACGTGTTCTTTTGATTTCTCCATTTGATAAATCATCATTGAAAGATATCGAACACGCAATCAACGCTTCAGACCTTGGTATTAACCCTGCTAATGACGGTTCAGTAATCCGCTTGGTTATTCCTGCCCTTACAGAAGAAACTCGTAAAGCACTTGCTAAAGACGTTAAAAAAGTCGGTGAAAATGCTAAAGTTGCTATCCGTAACATCCGTCGTGATGCTATGGACGAAGCTAAAAAACAAGAAAAAGCTAAAGAAATCACTGAAGACGAATTGAAAGTTCTTGAAAAAGACATTCAAAAAGCAACTGATGAAGCTGTTAAACATATCGACACTATGACAGCAAACAAAGAAAAAGAATTGCTTGAAGTCTAATCAGTAAGAAAAAAGGTTAGGGGGAGTGGGACAAAAATCGGTAATTTCGAAGAAATTCGATTTTGTCGTCCCACCCCCGCACAGTTGAGTAGGGTTGTAAAAGCTGATTTATCAGCGCATTAGAATCCACTCAACCACTGCGCCTTGATTATTACAATTGCATAAATAATGAGGCTGAGCACTTTTGTCTCAGCCCTTTTATAAAGGAAGAATAAATGAATAATTTACTTGCCACTGTCATCACAGGACTTGTGATTGACGAAAATGCGAAAGCGTATTTTGTACAAAAAGATGGCGTGACTTTTATGTTAGACAAGGCTGAAGGTGAGCATAAAATTGGTGATATGGTCAAAGGATTTGTCTACACTGATATGCACCAAAAAGCTCGTATGACAACAGCGGAAGTTGCCACAACTCGTACTAGCTACGGTTGGGGTGTTGTCACGGAAGTTCGCCGCGATTTGGGTGTCTTTTTGGATACAGGTCTTGCTGACAAACAATTTGTTGTGTCACTTGATGTCTTGCCTGATATGAAAGAACTTTGGCCTAAAAAAGGTGATAAACTTTATGTTCACCTTGACGTGGATAAAAAAGACCGTATCTGGGCAATTCCAGCGCAACCTGAAGTTTTCCAAAAAATGGCTGGACCAGCTTACAATAACATGCAAAATGAAAAATTACGTGCTATTGTTTACCGTTTGAAATTATCTGGAACATTTGTTTACTTACCAGATAACAACATGCTTGGTTTTATTCACCCAAGTGAGCGCTACGCAGAACCACGCCTTGGTGAAGAAGTAACTGCACGTGTGATTGGTTTCCGCGAAGTTGATCGTACCCTTAACTTGTCACTAAAACCACGTTCATTTGAAATGCTTGAAAATGATTCACAAATGATTTTGACTTATTTGCAATCAAATGGTGGCTTTATGACACTAAACGATAAATCATCTCCAGCAGATATCAAAGCAACATTTGGTATTTCTAAAGGTCAATTTAAAAAAGCACTTGGTGGCTTGATGAAAGCACGTAAAGTGAAACAAGACCAATTCGGTACAGAATTAATCGAAAACGAGGATTAAATATAAAAAAGATTACAGTGATGCCTTAAGCAAAGCTGTGGTCTTTTTTAGTTAAAATTGAAGTTTTTTTGATTTCCAGTCACGTGAAAAAAGTATTCACTGGACAACTCGATTTTTGATTTTTTTGATATAATAGATTCACTAGATTTTTGGAGGTTATAGAATGGAACGTGCGATTTTTGCGGGTGGTTGTTTCTGGTGTATGGTGCAACCATTTGAAGAACAAGATGGTATTTTGTCAGTTCGCTCTGGATATACTGGTGGGCATGTGGAAAATCCGACTTATGAGCAAGTTAAAGCGCATGAGACTGGACATACTGAAGCGGTTGAGATTATTTTTGATGAAGAAAAAATCTCTTATGGTGATTTGGTAGAGATTTATTGGGCACAGACTGATCCAACCGATGCTTTTGGGCAATTTGAAGATCGTGGTGACAATTATCGTCCTGTTATTTTTTATAGTGATGAATCTCAAAAAGAAATTGCTGAAGCTTCTAAAGCAGCTTTGCAGGCTTCTGGACGATTCAAAGATCCAATTGTAACTGCTATTGAACCCGTCCAACCATTTTATGTGGCAGAAGATTATCACCAAGGTTTTTACAAGAAAAATCCTGAGCACTACGCTGAAAGCAGCGCTATCAGACATGCATTTTTGGAGGAAAATTGGAAATGAGAAAGTCATTTTACACTTGGTTGATGACGCAACGTAACCCAAAAAGTCATGAGCCTGTAGCGATTTTAGCTGACCTTGTTTTTGAAGATACTACTTTTCCAAAGCACACTGATGATTTTGAAACCATTAGTCGTTATCTAGAAGATGAGGCTAGCTTTGCTTTTAATCTCAGTGAATTTGATAAAATTTGGGAAGATTATTTGGCGCATTAATGATTGTTAGATTCAAATAAAAAAGGAAATCACGGTAAGTCGTGATTTTTTGCTTTAAATAAGCTATAATAGGCTTATCAAACACAAAAGAAAGAGGGACTCTATTTGCAAGAGCATTCTGTTGAAATTACCTTAAGTCATCCTGATGATGTGCTAGCGCTATTTGGCTCAAATGAACGTCATTTGAAATTAATCGAAGATAATCTAGGGGTTATCATTCATGCCCGTACAGAGCGAGTGCAGATCTTAGGAGATGATAAAGAAAGTGTCGAATTAGCGCGTGTGACCATTCAAGCTTTGTTAGTCTTGGTTTCTCGTGGCATGTTGGTTAATACATCTGATGTTGTAACGGCTCTTTCAATGGCACAAAATGGCTCTATTGACAAATTTGTTGCCCTTTATGAAGAAGAAATCATCAAAGATAATTCTGGAAAACCGATTCGTGTTAAAACGCTTGGGCAAAAGGTTTATGCGGATAGTGTTAAATCACACGATGTGGTCTTTGGGATTGGTCCTGCAGGTACTGGTAAGACTTTCTTAGCAGTGACTTTGGCAGTGACAGCTTTAAAACGTGGTCAGGTCAAACGTATCATTTTAACACGTCCAGCAGTTGAAGCAGGTGAAAGTCTAGGATTTTTGCCAGGTGATTTAAAAGAGAAAGTTGATCCTTATCTTCGTCCTGTTTATGATGCTCTTTACCAAATTTTAGGAAAAGAGCAAACCACACGTTTGATGGAGCGTGATATTATTGAAATCGCACCGCTGGCTTATATGCGTGGTCGAACACTTGATGATGCTTTTGTGATTCTTGATGAAGCACAAAATACAACCATCATGCAAATGAAGATGTTTTTGACGCGTCTTGGATTTAATTCTAAGATGATTATTAATGGTGATACTAGCCAGATTGATTTGCCTAAGAAAGTCAAATCTGGTTTGATTGATGCGACGGAAAAACTAAAACATATCAAGCAAATTGATTTTGTTCATTTCTCAGCGAGCGATGTGGTTCGCCACCCTGTGGTTGCTGAAATTATCAATGCATATGAAAAAGACGCTGAGCGCAAAACTGCTCACCATCAAAAAGAAGTTATCGATAGCACTAGCGCTTCAGGTTTTGCAAGCTATGAAACTATTGGTCAACCAGCTAGCACCAAAGAAGAAAAATAATATTTTCATGTCACACCAAGGTGTGGCTTTTTTGATTAAAAAATGATTTTCATATCTGCGAATTCTCTATTAAGGTGGCTTTTTAGTGTAAAATAAGGTATACTGAAATTTTTCATGATATTTTCAGGAATAGAAATAGGTTAAAGCACATCAAAGGAGAAGTTTTATGGATAATCGTGAATTGATTGAGAATTTATCAGAAATGAGTAGTCAATTGTCGAAACAAGCTGAAGAATTGGATCAAAAGTTTAAACTGATTGATCAGTATTCTTCATCTAATCAAGAAAATTGCTCAGAGTTTTTTGCAACATTTGGAGAGGAAGTCAAAGATTTAGCTTGTGAATTTCAAACTTTGTTGTCTTACATGACTCCTAAGAAAATTTAGTCAAAATTGATAGGATTCTAGGATTTTTTGGACAGAAATGCCAGATTATCTAAAAAAACTAGTAAAATTCTCTTTTTTAGGTAAAATAAATATAGACATTGTACCTGAAAGTTTCAAAAAATTTCCAGAAAAGTACAAGTCTTATCTGAAAAAATTACTAGGAGGAGATTTATGTGTGATCGTGCGTCACTTGAAAAGTTGACTAAGATGAGCGAAATGCTCAATAGTCAAGCTGAAAGACTAGAAGGTGATTTGAAGGCTTTGGATTCTGAAATTGAAGCTGATGTTTTAAAAAATCTAGGAGATCAAGCTAAACATTTGGCTAGTGATTTTCAAGATTTGATAAATCATATTGATGAAGAGATGGTGAGTCCAAAAGAAAAGTAAGATAACTAAGTTGACCTGTTTTAGGTCGCTTTTTTAATAGAGTTTGAGGAAGAAAAGATGCTAGAAGAACAATTAAAAGAACATAGAGTGCTTAAGACAAAGCGCTTGTTACTTCGTCCAGTAACAATGGCAGATGCCGAGGCTATGTTTGCCTATACGTCAGATACCGAAAATACCAAATGGGATTTCCCAGCTAATCGGACTATTGAAGAAACTAAAAAGGTGATTGAAAACATTTATCTAAAGAGCCCTCTTGGACGATATGGAATTGTCTTAAAAGAGACTTCAGAGTTCATTGGGACTATTGATTTGATGAATTGGTCGGATGGAAAAGAAGCAGAAATTGGCTACATTATTAATAAAAAGTTTTGGGGACGTGGCTTTGCAACTGAAGCGAGTGCTGAGATTTTAAAACTTTGTTTTGATATTTTAGGTTTTGAAGAAATTCATGCTTTTTGTGCACTTGAAAATCCTGCTTCAGCACGCGTGTTGGAAAAAATTGGAATGACAGAAGTGGAACGGATTCCTAATGATAAACAATTTAATGGTCAATGGGTAAGTAGTCAGCATTTTAAAATGACAAAGGTAAACTATTTAAAATAAAAGGTTTCATAAGGGATTTGTCAATTTTTTGATTAAATTATCAAAAAATTGACATTTTTTGGTTAAATTATCAAAAAATTGACATTTTTTGGTTGCGATTCCAAAAAAATATGCTATAATATAGACAAATATGCAACCGATTGCAACAAAAATTGGAGGAATGCCTATAAGAAAATGATGTGCTAATTATTCTTTCTAGACACGCAGGTATATGTTGTTGATTGGACAGGTTTCACGCATAATACTGCTTTATTTTTTGTTTGTTTCTGAAAGCGGTTGCGTATTTTAACTTATCTTTATAGGAGATTATTTATGTCACTTCGTAATAAAGTAAATTTGAAAAAGAAAATGAAAAAAGGTTTAGGCTCTCTATTAGTTTTGACAGCAGTCAGTGCTGGTGCTTTTGCACAAGCTAATGCTGTTAAGGCTGATGAACAAGTCTCAATGAAAGAAGGAACAGTACTTCACGCATGGTGCTGGTCTTTCAATACTATTAAAGATAATATGCAAGCAATTAAGGATGCTGGTTACACTAGTGTTCAAACATCACCAATTAACCAAGTTGTTGTTGGAAATGGTGGTAATAAGAGCTTGAAAAATTGGTACTATCAATATCAACCAACATTGCATACTATTGGTAACTACCAATTAGGTACTGAAGAAGAATTTAAAGAAATGAACCGTGTGGCTGATCAATATGGTATTAAAATTATTGTTGATGCTGTTCTTAACCACACAACATCTGATTACAATCAAATCAGCCCAGAAATCAAAAAAATTCCAAATTGGACACATGGTAACAAAGAAATTAAAAACTGGAATGACCGTTATGATGTGACACAAAATGCTCTTCTAGGTTTGTATGATTTGAATACTCAAAATCCACAAATTCAACAATATCTTTTGAATTTCTTGAAAACAGCAGTTGCTGACGGTGCTGATGGTTTCCGTTATGATACTGCTAAACATATTGAATTGCCAGGCGAATATGGTAGTAATTTCTGGAATGTTATTTTGAATAATGGATCTGAATTCCAATATGGTGAAGTTCTTCAAGATAGCATTTCTCACGAAGCAGATTACTCTAAATTGATGAGTGTTACAGCTTCTAATTACGGTAATCAAATCCGTAATGACTTGAAAGATAAACGTGCTGCTGCTGGTAACTTGATGAATTATCAAGCGCAAGGTGTTGATCCATCTAACCTTGTCACTTGGGTTGAATCTCATGATACTTATGCTAATGATGATCAAGTGTCAACTTGGATGAGCGATGATGACATTCGTCTTGGTTGGTCAATGATTACTGCGCGTGCTAAAGGAACTCCATTGTTCTTCTCACGTCCAGTAGGTGGTGGTAATGGTACACGCTTCCCAGGTCAATCACAAATTGGTGATGCTGGTAGCGACCTTTACAAAGACCCAACAGTCAAAGCGGTGAACAAATTCCACAATGCCATGGTTGGTGAATCAGAATACATTCGCAACCCTAATGGCGATGAACAAGTGGCTATGATTGAACGTGGTAATAAAGGTGCTGTTATTGTTAACCTTGGTAATGGCGACAAACAATTGAATTCAGATACAAAATTGGCAGATGGTACTTATACAGACCAAGTTTCTGGACGTCAATTTAACGTTTCAAATGGTCATATCACTGGTAATGTGTCATCTCGCTCATCAGTTGTTTTGTATGATGCTAAACCTGATGGTACTGCACAAGTTTCAATCGATGGTTACAAAGAGGGTGATAACAGTATTTCTGCTGCAACAGAAGTAACATTGAAAGCTAAAAATGCTGAGTCTGCTACTTACAAACTTGACAATGGTCAAGAAGTAGCTTTCCAAGATGGTGATAAAATCACTGTTGGTGAAGGGCTTGAAGCAGGACAATCAACAAGTGTTACATTGACTGCAACAGGTGCTGATGGTCAAGCAACAACTAAAACGTATACTTTCACAATGAAAGATCCTAGCGCTGAAACAAGCATTTACTTCCAAAATCCAGATAACTGGTCAGACGTTTATGCTTACATGTACTCAGCTAAAGACACTAAACTTCTAGGTGCATGGCCTGGAACTAAGATGACAAAAGACTCAACAGGTCGCTACACTATCTCAGTTCCTGCGTCATATGCTGAAGAAGGTGTAAAAGTCATCTTTACAAACAACCAAGGTTCTCAATTCCCTCAAAAAGAAGGATTTGATTTCAAAGCTGAAGGTGTTTATTCTAAAGCTGGCTTAGTTCCAGATGTTCCTGCTGGTAAAACACGTGTAACATTTGATAACCCTGGCGGTTGGGATAACGCCAATGCTTATGTCTACTATGGTAATCCAGTTCAATACCCTCTTGGTGCATGGCCTGGAACACAAATGACTAAAGATGATGCTGGTAACTTCTACCTTGATCTCCCAGAAGAATACGCTACTGTAAACGCCAAAATCATCTTCAACCAACCAGGTACTAGCAACCAATTCCCTTACAGTGTCGGATTCGACCTTGTGAAATCTGGTAACTACAATAAAGATGGTCTAAAATAGTCGGTCATTAACTAACTTTTTAACCCAATTCTAACTCCTTTTCCCAGAAAGAAGTAGCATTCCTCAGGCTACTTCTTTTTTTATGATTAAATGGTACTAAAAAGTTTCTTAGTGCCTAAAATGGCGCTGTTATCCTTAATATGGTATAATATCCTTGATATAATTAGTTTTGAAAGAAGATAGATATGTACGTTGAAATGATAGATGAAACTGGTCAAGTTTCAGAAGAAATTAAAAATCAAACTTTAGATTTATTACAATTTGCTGCTGAAAAGACTGGTAAAGAAAATAAAGAAATGGCAGTGACTTTTGTGACTAATGAGCGCAGCCATGAATTGAACTTAGAATACCGTGACACAGACCGTCCAACGGATGTTATCAGCTTAGAGTACAAACCAGAGTCAGATTTGACTTTCTCAGAAGAAGATTTAGCTGAAAATCCAGAGCTAGCTGAAATGCTCGATGAATTCGATGCTTATATCGGTGAGCTCTTTATCTCTGTTGATAAAGCGCGTGAACAAGCAGAAGAGTACGGTCATTCTTTTGAACGTGAAATGGGATTCTTAGCGGTGCATGGTTTCCTACACATCAATGGCTACGACCATTATACCCCTGAAGAAGAAAAAGAAATGTTTACTTTACAGGAAGAAATTTTAACTGCCTATGGACTTAAGAGACAATAATTCCCCTAAAAAGTGGAAAAATCGCACCTTGGTATCTAGTATGGAATTTGCCATCACTGGAATAGTTACAGCCTTCAAGGAAGAAAGAAATATGCGTAAACACATGGTGTCAGCTATTTTAGCAACTGCAGCAGGAGCTGTTTTTCGTATATCTGCGATTGAATGGTTATTCTTATTTTTAGCCATCTTTTTAGTCATCACTTTAGAAATGGTTAATTCTGCTCTTGAAAATGTGGTTGACTTGGCTAGTGATTATCATTTTTCAATGCTAGCAAAAAATGCCAAGGATATGGCAGCAGGAGCGGTATTGGTGGTATCAACTTATGCCGTGATTACAGGATTGATTATTTTTGTACCGAAAATTATTGCCTTGATTTTTGGCAATCGATAAAATATTTTGCAAATAATGAAAGGAGTAGGGACGTTTAACGTCCTTTATATCTTATGTTTAAATCAGGTTTTGTAGCGATTTTAGGTCGCCCAAATGTTGGGAAATCGACATTCTTGAACCACGTTATGGGGCAAAAAATTGCTATCATGAGCGACAAAGCTCAAACAACTCGTAACAAAATCATGGGTATCTATACAACAGATACCGAACAAATCGTCTTTATCGACACACCAGGAATTCACAAACCCAAAACAGCACTTGGTGATTTCATGGTTGAGTCAGCATACAGCACACTTCGTGAAGTTGAGACAGTTCTTTTCATGGTCCCAGCTGACGAAAAACGTGGTAAAGGTGACGACATGATTATCGAACGCTTGAAAGCAGCTAACATTCCAGTTATTTTGGTTATCAATAAAATCGATAAAGTGCACCCAGACCAACTTTTGGAACAAATTGATGATTTCCGTAGCCAAATGGATTTCAAAGAAATTGTGCCAATTTCAGCCCTTCAAGGAAATAACGTTGAAACACTTCTTAATATCTTGAAAGATAACTTGGAAGAAGGTTTCCAATATTTCCCTGAAGACCAAATCACTGACCACCCAGAACGTTTCTTGGTATCAGAAATGATTCGTGAAAAAATCTTGAAGTTGACAGAACAAGAAGTGCCTCACTCTGTTGCAGTTATCGTTGATTCAATGAAACGTGATCCAGAGACAGACAAGGTTCACATTCGTGCAACAATCATGGTTGAACGTGACAGCCAAAAAGGTATTATCATCGGTAAAAAAGGCGCTATGCTTAAGAAAATTGGTAAAATGGCCCGCCGTGATATTGAAATCATGCTCGGTGATAAGGTTTATCTTGAAACATGGGTTAAAGTTAAGAAAAACTGGCGTGATAAAAAACTTGATCTCGCAGACTTTGGTTACAACGAGAAAGAATATTAATAGGTCATTTAATTAGGAGGTGTTTGTTGATGAGCACCTCCTCTTTTCAAATAATATTTAGAAAGGAGCGCCAAGCGGTTGGTTGACTAGAACCCGCCTACGACTCTTTGAAAAAAGATAAATGGTGACTAGGTGTTTATCACCGTCGTCCCATTTCCTATTTTTCTTTGAGTCGCTTAACGGCTTGGTATCGTATTATTATGCCGGAATTACCTGAGGTTGAGACTGTTCGTCGTGGTCTTGAGCGTTTGATTGTTGGGCGAAAAATTGTATCGGTTGATGTTCGTGTGCCGAAAATGGTTAAAACGGATTTAAGTGCTTTTGAGTCTGATTTACTTGGTCAAACCATTCAGTCGATTGGTAGACGTGGGAAGTACTTGCTGCTGAACCTAGATGAGCAAGTGATTATTTCTCATCTGAGAATGGAAGGAAAATATTTGCTGTTTGAGCACCAGGTTCCTGAGGATAAACATTTTCATATCTTTTTTGGTTTAGATGATGGGGCGACTTTGGTTTATAAGGATGTTCGGAAATTTGGAACCATGGAATTGGTAGACGAAAATCAAGTTGCAGCTTATTTTCAAAAAAGGAAATTAGGTCCTGAACCGACTAAGGAAGATTTTGATGTGGCAGAATTTACTCGAAAACTATCTACCTCTAAAAAACTCATAAAGCCTTATCTTTTAGACCAGACTTTGGTGGCTGGTCTTGGAAATATTTATGTGGATGAGGTACTTTGGGCAGCTAAAATTCATCCTGAACGCCAAGCAAATAGTCTTCAAAAAGCTGAAATCAATTTGCTTCACGATGAGATTATCCGTATCTTACAACTTGGCATTGAAAAAGGTGGAACAACTATCCGAACTTACCAAAATGCTTTTGGTGAAAATGGGACAATGCAAGAGTATTTACAAGTCTACGGAAAAACGGATGAGCCCTGCCCGCGTTGTGCCACACCAATTGAAAAAATAAAAGTAGGAGGTCGCGGGACGCATTTTTGTCCTGCTTGTCAAAAACGATGACGAAAATAATTGGAATAACAGGAGGTATTGCTTCTGGCAAGTCAACCGTTGTTGCTGAAATCAGAAAACATGGCTATCAAGTGATTGATGCTGATCAGGTGGTTCACGAACTTCAGGCTAAAGGTGGAAAGCTTTATCAAGCCCTTTGTAACTGGCTTGGCACTGACATTCTTCAAGAAAATGGTGAACTTGATCGTAAAAAATTGGGACAGCTGATTTTTTCAAGTAAAGATATGCTAGAAAAGTCGTCGCGTCTGCAAAATGGTATTATCCGAGAAGAGTTGGCTAGAAGACGAGATGAACTAGCTAAGACTCAAGATGTGTTTTTTATGGATATTCCGCTTTTGATTGAGCATGATTATATGGAGTGGTTTGATGATATTTGGTTGGTTCATCTTGATGAGAAAACACAATTGGAGCGTTTGGTGATGCGTAATCATTTCTCAAAAGAAGAAGCTAAAAAACGCATGGCTAGCCAAATGTCGACAGAAGCTAAAAAGCCTTATGCTGACAAATTGCTAGATAACAGTGGTGACCTTACGGAATTAAAAGCACAAATCAATCAGCTTTTGCAAGAATTATAGGCGATGAATGATTGGAAAATCGTCTGATTTTCTGCATATTTTTCAGGAAAACGTTTTGCGTAGCAAGTTTTTAGTAATTCTTTTGGAATGTGTTATAATAGCAATTGACGTTTTTTTGAAAAGAAGGTGAACAATCATAAGTAACGAAGTTAATTGGAAACAAAATTTACGAATAGCTTGGCTTGGTAACTTTTTTACTGGGGCAAGCTTTTCGCTTGTCATGCCATTTATGGCTTTATATGTGGAAGAACTTGGCGCTCCTAAAAACAAAGTTGAATGGTATGCTGGGTTGGCAGTGTCCCTATCAGCACTTGCTTCAGCATTAATTGCCCCAGTTTGGGGGCGCTTGGCAGACCGCTATGGAAGAAAACCGATGATGGTAAGAGCTAGCCTTGCAATGACTTTTACCATGGGTGGACTAGCTTTTGTTCCTAATGTTTTCTGGTTGCTAGCGCTACGCGTTTTAAATGGTCTGTTTTCAGGTTATGTTCCAAATTCAAATGCCTTAATTGCCAGTCAAGCACCTAAGAGTCGTTCTGGTTACGCGCTTGGGACGCTGGCAACAGGAGTTATTGGAGGTAGCTTAGTTGGTCCATTATTAGGTGGCGTTTTAGCTGAAATCATGGGAATTCGACAAGTTTTTCTACTAGTTGGTTTCATTTTATTAATCTGTAATTTACTAACAGTCTTTTTTATTAAGGAAGAATTTCAGCCAGTTACAAAAGCAAATGCGATGTCAACTCGAGAAGTCTTTTCTTCAATTAAAGACAAACAAATCCTTATTGGTTTATTTGTAACGAGTATGATTATCCAAATTTCTGCACAATCAATTTCCCCAATCCTAACACTGTACATTCGTAATCTCGGACAAACTGAGAATTTGATGTTTGTATCAGGTTTGATTGTGTCTGCTCTTGGGTTTTCAAGTATGTTATCGAGCTCGACTCTTGGTAAAATTGGTGATAAAATAGGTAATCATAGACTACTTTTGATAGCTCTGTTTTATAGCTTTGGTATGTATGTCTTGTCTGCCATGGCCCAAAATTCATTACAGTTGGGAATTGTTCGTTTCTTGTATGGGTTTGGTACGGGTGCCTTGATGCCAAGTGTTAATTCGCTGTTGACTAAAATCACACCTCGAGAAGGTATTTCACGTATTTTCAGCTATAATCAAATGTTTATGAATATTGGACAAGTCTTGGGGCCGTTTGTCGGTTCAGCAGTAGCGACAGGAATGGGGTACCGTTCGGTCTTCTACGTGACAAGTCTTATTGTCTTTGTAAACTTCGCATGGAGCTTTATCAATTTTAGAAAATATTTGAAAGTTAAGGAAATCGTGTGAGAGTAAAGATTAATTTAAAATGCAGTAGCTGCGGAAGTAAAAACTATTTGACAAGCAAAAATAAAGCAACTCATCCCGATAAAATTCAGGTTTTGAAATATTGTCCTAAAGAGCGAAAAGTAACCTTACATGTTGAATCTTAAGGATAATTATGATAGAATAATCAAGACCATAGTGTAGGAAAGGAATAGAACCCAGAAGGTTGATGTAGTGGATGTTTTCCCGATTTTAAGCCCTTCTGACGCGTTCTTAGTGAAAAATATGTACAATGTACTACTGACAATTTTGCTGGTATTATCTGTTATTATCGTGATTGCCATCTTTTTGCAACCACAGAAAAATCCAAGTAGCAATGTATTTGATAACAGCGGTTCAGAAGCTTTATTTGAACGTACTAAAGCGCGTGGCTTCGAAGCGTTTATGCAACGTTTTACAGCAGTTCTAGTATTCTTTTGGCTAGCAATTGCTTTAGCGCTAGCAATCTTATCAAGTAAATAGATAGCAACTGACGATAAAGCTGCTTAATAGCTTACGTTGGCTGCGCATCTTGAATTTTGTACGAAAATTCATGGGCTGGTCATTCAGCTCATTTTTTATTATTAAGTAAGTAGTGAGGAGTCTGTCCAATAGCGGATTGGAATTTGAAATTCAGTGACTTTTCACAACTTCCATCAAGCTAGAAAACGAGAGGATAGAAGATAGCAGGACTTTTTTTTGCAAAGCAGTCTTGCTAATAATCACAATTATGAATGAAAATATTATTGCTTATTTAAAAGAGCATGGAAAAGTTAATATTAATGATTTAGCTGCTGGTTTGGATATGACTGGCGCTGAAAAATTTCCATTGCTTGTTAAAGAAATTTCACAGTTAGAAAGTCAGGGTGAACTCCGTTTTGATGATAGCGGTAGCCTCGCCCTTCGTAAAAAAGTAGAGAAGAAAAAAGAAATTACAGTCACTGGTGTCTTTCGTGCTAACAAAGCTGGTTTTGGTTTCTTGTCTGTTGATGAGGACGAAGATGACATGTTTGTTGGGCGTAATGATGTTGGTCATGCTGTTGACGGCGATACAGTTGAAGCTGTGATTAAGAAACCTGCTAACCGTCTTAAAGGAACAGCAGCTGAAGTCCGTATTGTCGGAATCGTTGAACGCAGTTTAAAAACTGTCGTTGGAAAATTTATCTTAGACGATGAAAAACCAAAATACGCTGGTTATATCAAGTCTAAAAATCAAAAAATCCAACAAAAAATCTACATCAAAAAAGAACCTGTTGTTTTAGATGGAACTGAAATCATCAAGGTTGATATCGATAAATACCCAACGCGTGGTCACGATTACTTTGTTGGTCATGTTCGTGATATCGTTGGTCACCAAGGTGATGTCGGAATTGATGTTCTTGAAGTCCTTGAATCAATGGATATTAAATCAGAATTTCCAGAAGATGTTATGGCAGAAGCCAATGCTGTTCCAGATGCGCCATCTGAAAAAGATTTGATTGGTCGTGTTGATTTACGTAATGAAATCACCTTTACCATTGATGGTGCTGATGCCAAGGACTTGGATGATGCGGTTCATATCAAACTTTTAGATAACGGTAACTTTGAGTTAGGTGTTCACATCGCTGACGTGTCTTACTATGTCACAGAAGGCTCTGCCCTTAACCGTGAAGCGGTAGCTCGTGGAACATCTGTGTATGTGACTGACCGTGTAGTGCCAATGTTGCCAGAACGTTTGTCAAATGGTATCTGTTCGTTGAATCCAAATGTGGATCGTTTGACACAATCATGCTTGATGGAAATTGACCGCAATGGTCATGTGGTTAATCACCAAATCTGTCAATCAGTCATTAAAACAACTTTCCGTATGACTTATAGTGATGTCAATGACATCATTGCTGGCGATGAAGAGTTGATTGAAAAATACCAGCCAATCGTTGAGTCAATTCACCACATGGCTGCCCTTCACAATATCTTAGAGAAGATGCGCGTGCGTCGTGGGGCACTTAATTTTGATACTAGCGAAGCTAAAATCATTGTCAATGACAAAGGAATGCCAGTTGACATCGTGATTCGTGAGCGTGGTATTGCAGAACGCATGATTGAATCATTCATGTTAGCAGCTAACGAAACAGTGGCAGAGCACTTTGCAAAACGCAAATTGCCATTTATCTACCGTATCCACGAAGATCCAAAAGCTGAAAAATTACAAAAATTCCTTGATTACGCAAGTATTTTTGGAGTACAAATTCATGGTACAGCTAACAAAATTAGCCAACAAGCCCTTCAAGATTTCATGGCAAGAGTAGAAGGTAAACCAGGTGCAGAAGTTTTGAATATGATGTTGCTACGTTCAATGCAACAAGCGCGTTATTCTGAACATAATCATGGTCACTATGGTTTGGCTGCTGAGTACTACACACACTTTACAAGTCCAATCCGTCGTTATCCTGACCTTCTTGTTCACCGTATGATTCGTGAATACACACAAGTGACAGATGAGAAGATTGAACACTTCAGAAATGTGATTCCAGAATTGGCAACTTCATCTTCAACTCTCGAACGTCGTGCTATTGATGCCGAACGTGTGGTTGAAGCGATGAAAAAAGCTGAATACATGGAAGAATACGTTGGTCAAGAGTTTGACGGTGTGGTGGCTAGTGTCGTGAAATTTGGTATGTTTATCGAATTACCAAATACTATTGAAGGTCTTGTCCACATCACAACTCTTCCAGAATTCTACAACTACAATGAGCGTACTTTGACCCTTCAAGGTGAAAAATCAGGTAAAGTCTTCCGCGTTGGTCAACAAATCAAGATTAAATTGACACGTGCCGACAAAGAAACTGGTGATATTGACTTTGAATACATTCCAAGTGATTATGATGTGATTGAAAAAGTGAAGAAATCACGAAAAGATCGTTCTGGAAAAGACAAACGTCGTCCAAAATCTGACAATCACAAAGACCATAAAAAAGACCACAAATCAAATAAACAACGCAATCATAAATCGTCAAAATCATCTTCTAAAAAATCAGGTAAGAAACCTTTCTACAAAGAAGTAGCTAAGAAAAAAACTCGTAAAGCTAAAAATAAAAGGTGACAAGCCTCATTGCTAACCCAAAAATTTTGACACAAGAGAGGTAGCTTAATATGCCAAAAGGTGAAGGAAATGTCGTTGCCCAAAATAAAAAGGCACGTCATGACTATAATATAGTTGATACCATTGAAGCTGGAATCGTCTTGACAGGAACTGAAATTAAGAGTGTTCGTGCTGCACGTATTCAGCTAAAAGACGGTTACGCTCAAATTAAAAATGGTGAAGCTTGGTTGATCAATGTCCACATTTCTCCATTTGAGCAAGGAAACATTTGGAACCAAGAGCCTGAGCGTACACGTAAATTATTGCTTAAAAAACGTGAAATTGAAAAATTATCAAATGACTTAAAAGGAACAGGGATGACCCTTATTCCTCTTAAAGTTTATTTGAAAAATGGTTTTGCAAAAGTCTTACTAGGCGTGGCTAAAGGTAAGCACGACTATGATAAACGCGAAACTATTAAGCGACGTGAACAAGATCGTGACATCAAACGTCAAATGAAAAATTTCAACGCAAGATAATAAAACAAAAGGAGTTTGGATTTAATCCAAACTCTTTTTTAAAGCATTTTTTTCAATTCTTCAATCAAGATGTGATTGTCTTCAATCATTTCCTCAATCTTTCCCTGTAAAGCAGGTGTAAATCTTCCTACGCAAGTGTGTAATTCTTGTTCAACATCAGCTTGAAGTGCTTTGCCAGCTTCTGTAAGGGCAATAATCAGCTGACGATGGTCTTCTTTAGGACGAATGCGTGTTAGATAACCTTTGTCTTCTAAACGCTTGAGAAGTGGTGTCAGTGTATTGCTAGCAAGGTCTAATTGTTTTCCTAATTCACGCAAAGCAAGATTGTCAGTTTCCCAAAGTGCTAAGAGAACAATATATTGTGTATAGGTTAAATCAAATTTAGCTAGTTTTTGTTTGTAAAATTGATTGAAAACCCTATTAGCATTGTAAATAGCAAAACATAGTTGATTAGTTAAGGTAGGATGTTGTTCTGGCATAACGTCCCTTTCTTTGTCTTTACTTGCTCTTATCATAACATAGAAAAAAATAAATGTAAAAGTTGACAACTTGAAAATGGAGTAGTAAACTATAATCAATCGCGCGCGACTGATTATAAAAAGAGGTTGAAATTATGGAAAATACAATCGAATTATTACAAAAAATCGGAAATAAAATTTTAAATCAAGCAAATATTCATGATCTTGTCGCTTTGAACTTTGAGGCACAAGGATTTTCAAAACTTGGTGACAAATACAAAAGCCACGCTTTGGAAGAACGTGACTTTTCACAAAAACTCTTTAATCGCATTTTAGATTTGGGTGGTAAAATTTGCTATCAAAATCAAGTAAGCTTTGGAGTGCCAGCTAGTCCTTTGGAATGGCTAAGACATGATTTGGAAGTTTCAAAAGAAGGACTGAAAGAATTATTGCCATTGGTTGGTGCTGCATCTAATGATTTGGTGACTTACGATTTGTTAAAAGATTATTATAAAGATGAAGATGATGATTTGCAGTGGACACAACAACAACTAGATTTAATTGATACTGTTGGTTACCAAAACTGGTTAACACAACAGCTTTAAGGAGAAAACATGACTTACGATTACGATGTGGTTTTTATTGGCTCAGGACATGCTAATTGGCATGCAGCAGTGACTTTGTCTCAAGTCGGCAAAAAGGTTGCCATTGTTGAAAAAGATGTTACTGCTGGTACTTGTACCAATTATGGCTGTAATGCCAAATTTTTATTAGACAGTCCATTTGAGTTTATCGATGCTCTTTCACGTTATGAAAAGGCTGGTATTACTGGAAATACTAAGGTTAACTGGCAAGAGCTTATGGCTTATAAAAAATCTGAAATTCCGACTTACGCTCCTCTTATGGAAGGTATGTTTGCGCAAATGCAGATTGATTTGCTAAAAGGTTATGGAAAATTAGTCGACGCTCACACGGTCAGTGTGGATGAGGATAAAGTCAGTGCTGAGTATATCGTTCTTGGAACTGGTCAACGTCCAGCACGTTTAGCCATTAAAGGGCAAGAATATCTTCATGATAGTCGTGATTTCCTTGATTTGGATAAGATGCCAAAACGCATCACCTTTATCGGTGCAGGAATCATTTCTATGGAATTTGCAACTATGGCTGCTAAACTTGGTTCTGAAGTGCATGTTATTGAATACGCCGACAGAGCTTTAGCGGCTTATCAAGAAAATTATGTTGATAGTGTGGTAGCTAAAATGACAACAGAGGGTGTTCACTTTCATTTCAACCAAGCAGTTCAAGCAGTTGAAGAAACTGCCGCTGGTTTACGTGTCACAACGGCGCAAGGTTTGGAATTAGAGACTGACTACGTCCTTGATGCAACAGGACGCATTCCAAACGTTGAAAATCTTGGCCTTGATGAACTTGGCATTGCCTACAATCGTTCAGGAATCGTTGTTAATGATCACCTGCAAACTTCTGTGCCAAATATTTTTGCTAGTGGGGATGTCATTGATAAAACAATCCCACGTTTAACGCCAACAGCAAGTTTTGAGTCGGATTATATTGCTGCTTTCATCCTTGGTTTGAATCAGGAAGCTATAAAATACCCAGCTATTCCAAATCTTGTTTACACTTTCCCACGTATTGCACAAGTTGGGGTGAGTGTTGCTGAGGCTCGTGAGAATGATGCTTACCGCATTGTTGAGATTCCATTTGGACAACAATTGAAATTCCAGACAAAATTGGAAGATGAAGCGCATGTGACACTGATTATTAATCAGAATAAAGAATTGGTCGGTGCAAGTCTTCTGGGTAATGAAGCTGGTGAAATGATTAATCTTTTGACTCTGATGATCAATCAAAAAGTCACAGCACATGAACTTAGTCAAATGATTTTCGCTTTCCCAGGTACAACTAGTGGATTACTTAGCGCAGTAAAAATGGCATTAATGTAAGCAAAAAAGCTTGAACATGTGTTCAAGCTTTATCTATTTATTCGAGCCAAGTAATGACTTCATTTTTAGGTTTACGTGAGCGTGGGTGTTTTGGATCGCGTAGTCGATAACCAAATGATACCATGCTTGCAATGCCTTCTTTATCAGGATTAATAATGCCTGCTTTGGCAAGAATAGCATTGACTTTGTCATAGTTAAAGCCTTCGATTGGGCAAGAATCAATACCAATCATGCTGGCTGATGTCATCATATTTCCAAGAGCAATGTAGGTTTGCTTAGCGGTCCAATCAAAGAGGGCGCGTGGATTCTCAGCAGTTTTCATATCATTTTTTTGAAATGACTTGTAAGTGGCTAGGCGACTATTGAGAGCGTCACCATCACCGAGACCACGTCGAACGAGGCTATCTTTGACAGAGTCAGAATCATAGCGTGCATTTTTTTCTGCAAGTAACAAAACAAAATGACTGGCTGTATCAAGTTGAGACTGTGCTCCCCAAGCAACAGCTTTTAAGTCATCACGAAGTTTTTCGATTTGCTTACGATTAAGGACAACAAAACGCCAAGCCTCTAAACCAATTGAAGAAGGACTTAACCATGCTGTGTCAAGGATGAATTCCATATCTTCACGTGAAATCTCTTGGTCATTGTAGACACGTACGGCAACTCGATGGTCAAAGGCATCGAGAACTTGTTTTTTGATAGCTTCTTTACTCATGTTAGCCTCCCAGTTTTCTTTCTATCATAGCATTTTCAGCTAGTTTTAGCCAGTTTTCAGGCATAAGAAAAAGAGCTTAAGCTCTTTTATTTTAGTTGATTTGTCAGATGATTAATTTGGTCAATCAGATTGTTAAAATCGCAAGGTTGAGAGATTTCCATAAATTCTTGTCGCGTTTTATGAAAGACTTCCCCGATGATGGGGATAATTTCTCTTCCTCTATCGGTAATATAGACACGTTTTGTTCGTCCATCACGAGCGATAGCGACAAAATCTCTACTGGCTAGTTTATCGATGATTTTTGTTAAAGA
Organism: Streptococcus sp. TATVAM-FAB8; assembly: GCF_046592795.1. Classification (NCBI taxonomy): domain Bacteria; kingdom Bacillati; phylum Bacillota; class Bacilli; order Lactobacillales; family Streptococcaceae; genus Streptococcus; species Streptococcus sp. TATVAM-FAB8. The sequence goes on along the minus strand of NZ_JAWVPQ010000001.1, from coordinate 138,807 downwards.
AGGCGGAGCAATACAAAGGATATTAGCTAGGTCTTTATAACGTTTACCATTTTCTTGGTTTAAAATAAAAAGAACGAGAGCATAGGAATGTGACATTCCGATTTTTCTAAAAGCTTCTTCCGTAAATTTATCAAGAGCGCGATCCAATCTTTTGACCGAAAAGAATAGGCAACCATCCAATACCTCTTGAATATTATCGGACACGATGATCTCCTTGAAAATAAGTTTACAGTGACTATCTTAACACAGTTGCAGATAGATGACAAATCTGTCATAATTTTGGCATTTAAAAAAGGCCATGACAATGTTCAGTCAAGACCCTTAAAAAATTATTGTAATTGGTTAGCAATTTGGTTTAGTTCAGTAAGAAGGTTATCGGAAAAACCGGTTTTGACCAAACGATTGAATTCTTCTTGTGTCTCAATGTGAGCTTGAATAATATCTGGAATTATTGCCTTTCCTTTATCTGTGAGGTAGACACGTTTGGTACGTCCTTCACAAACGACTTTAACAAATCCTTTGTGGACAAGTTTTTCGATAAGTCTTGTCATAGATGGGGCTGCAATGCAGAGCATTTTAGCCAAGTCTTTTTGAATTTTGCCATTTTCATGACTTAAAATCAGAAGAATAGAAGTGTAAGATGGATTTAAACCGACTTTTTGAAAGGCATTTTCGGTTAATCTATCAAGTGCTCGATTTAGTTTTTTTACGGTAAAAAACAAACAAGAGTCCAAGTAATCTTGGGCAGAATTGGGCATAGAATTCTCCTTTTATTTTTAATTATGGACAATATGTTAGCAAACTAAGAATAAAATGACAAATAATATGCTCAAGAAAATGTATTCATAATTGTTGATGTGAAAACGTTTATTAAAAAAATAAGTTCCAAAAACATGGAACTCATTTTCTAATTTTTCTAAAATTATTAGATTTTATAATAATGGCATGATGACATTGACCCAGAACCACGATAAAGGCATAACAAGGACCATTGCTGGAATCATATCAGCTGTTGGAAACATTTTGACACGAATCATACGAAAACCTGTTGCGACCATCAAGAAACCACCACAGGCTTTAAAATCAGCAATCATATCAGGTGTTGTTAATGGCACAATGATTCCGGCAAGTAAGAAAAGAGCGGTAAAAATGACGAACTGTGGAATTGCAATCAAAGAAACCACAAAGCCAAGGTTACAAGCAAAGATGGCTGCGGTGAAGAAATCAAGAATTGATTTTGAAATCAGGATAGTTGAGTCACCAGTCATCCCAGAATCAAGACTACCATAGATACCAGTACCGCTAGCGCAGAAAAGAACGATAACAGTTAGTAAAGTTGCTAAAAATTCATCGTTTGATAGTTGGCTGTGTTTTTGTGGCAAGATTTTTGAAACAGCTTTTTGCATCAAAGAGCCACCTTTATTAATCCATTCTCCAAGATTAATAGCAAGTCCGATAGCTGTACCGACAACGATAGCAAAGATGACTGCAGGCATGTATTTCATGAGTCCAATGGATGAAATCCCCATTCCCATTGAACAAACGCCAAAGATAAGATTTAATTGGTTTTTAAAATCCTCGGACAAGATATGACCAAAAATTCCACCGAGAATTCCGCCAAAAATAATGGCAAATGAATTGATGATGACACCAGTTGGCATAAAATTCCTCCTTTTTGATAGTAAAAATAAGACAAAAAAATAAGCTCACTTGTGCAAAGTGACTTAACTTGAAACCATAAGGTCATTAACTAGTGTAACACGATTTAGCCAAAAATCAATTTGCTTTTGGTGATGAGATATTCTAAAATGGAATAAAAAGGAGGCTGCTGATGAATCTTCAAAAATTACAAGTTTTTTTAACCTTGTGTGAGACTCTTAATTATACTGAAACTGCTGAGCGCTTGTACATTAGCCAAGGAAATGTGTCAAAGCAAATCATGGCTTTAGAAAAAGAACTCGGGGTGCAGCTATTTGACCGCAGCCGTCGTCACATCAGAATCACTAAGGAAGGGCAAATGGTTGAAACTTATGCTAGACGGATTTTAGATAATTACCAGCAGATGACTGCCGAGCTTTCGCAGTTGCAGGAAGTAAAAGAGCACAAGCTTTTACTTCACGGTATTCCGAGTATGCCTTTTTATGCTATCATCTCTGAAATTGCAGGCTTTAAAAAAAGCCATATGAATTTTGAGGTTAGTGTTGAAGAAGAAGAGGCAGATGTCTTATTGGATAATCTCCTTAAACACAAGTGTGATATTATTTTTGCGAGACAATTTAATGCTAAATTGCCAAAAGAAGTTGAAATGCTCACCATTGATCAAGACCGTTGGGTGGTTGTTTTGCCAAGTCAGCATCCTTTAGCAAGAAAAGAAAGTATCAATCTTAAAGAGCTAGAAGGAGAAAAATTCTTACAACTTAGCGAGAAAACGCAGCTATTACAGCCTCTATTAGAATTATGTCATGCTTATCAGTTTGATCCCAAGATTACCTATAAAGGGAATCGTATTAATTTAATTATTGATTTTATCGAAAATGATTTAGGGCTTTCTCTCATGATGGAAAAGATGGTTAGACCTTTTGAGGGTAAGCAGATTATTTGGCGACCACTTGATATTGAGACAGAGTCTCTGATGGTCTTGATGAAATTAAAGACAAATAAATCAGAAGCTGTCCAACAATTTTGGCAAGAAATGCAAGAAAAGTATGCAAAAAAGGATTGAGTTTTTCTCAATCCTTTTCGATTTTAGCTAAAAATTCTAGTAAAAAACTTTCGGCAAGAGAACCGTCTTTGATGGCTTTTTTGGCATCTTCGATTGAAAACCAGTCCCAGTCATCAATTTCGTGATTGGGAGTGACTGCTCCAGATACTGTTACGGCAAAATTAATCATGAGTGAATTGCTGCGTTCGTAGTATTTAGTGGCGTTAAAGGTTAAGGATTTTACTTTCAAGCCTAATTCCTCGTTGATTTCTCTAGCGACAGTAGCCTCAGCATTTTCGCCTTGTGACACATAACCAGCTAGCAAAATGTGTTCAGTCATCTTGTACTGTTTGATTAAGAGAATTTTGTCATGACTTTCGTTAAATAAAATGGCACTGATAGCTGTATTAAAGACAGGAAAGCGAAAGCTATTACACTGAGAACAATAAGGAATGTCACCTTCGTCTTTTAAGAATTTCTTTTCTAAAGGGTGCCCACATTCGGGACAATAAGTCATTGTTTTATAAAACATAAGAGCCTCTTTTTGGATTTCTTAGGCTCATTTTAGCAGTAATTGAGGTTTCCTGCAATATAAAAAACTTCCTAGTGCTACTAGGAAGTTTTTAGGTTTATGAGAATTATCCTTCAAAATAAAGCAATTCTTTTGGTGTGTGTGTGAAGACTTCAAAGCCAGATTTTGTGACGTGACCACAATCTTCGATACGAACACCAACTTTGCCAGGAATGTAGATACCAGGTTCAACTGAGAAACACATACCTTCTTGGATTTCCATATCATTACCTTCCATGATTGAAGGAAATTCGTGACAAGTCATTCCAATACCGTGTCCAAGACGGTGGTTGAAGTATTCACCGTAACCTGCTTTTTCAATGACTTTACGAGCAGCAGCATCCACTTCACTAGCAAGAACACCAGGTTTGATGAACTCTAGAGCTGCCATGTGAGCTTCTAAACATAAGTTGTAAATGTCTTTTTTGAATTGGTCAGGTTTACCAACGGCAACAGTACGAGTCATATCACTAGCGTAACCATGCATATCTGTTCCAAGGTCAAACAAAAGTAGAGCATTGTTTTCGATTTTATTTGTACCAGGAATACCATGTGGATTTGCAGCGTTATCTCCAGTCAAGACCATAGTTTCGAAACTCATTTTTTCAACACCTTGTTTTTTCATTTCAAATTCAATCATGGCAATAATGTCAGTTTCAGTGTTGTTAAGTGAGATGTTATCGAAACCAACTTTGACAGCTTTATCAGCGAACTGACCAGCTACCATCATTTTATCGATTTCATCTTGAGATTTGATAAGACGCATTTTTTGAACAAATGGTGTCAAATCTTCAAAACGTCCATCAAAGACAGTTTGCAAACCTTGGAATTTAGTAACGTTCAAATTATCAAATTCAGCAAAGATTTTGGCGCTATCTGTTGAAGGAAGACCGTTTTTAATTTTTTCCCATGGATTTTCTGAATCAACGTAGCCAAAAACAGGGAAATTGACGATTTGGCTGGCGCGTGCGACTTCAAGCGCAGGGACGAAAAGTGCTGGTTCACGGTCAGCGTAAACAAACAAGAACATTTGACGTTCGTGTGGATCGCAGAAGAAACCAGTCAAATAGTTAACAGTTACTGGATCAGAGAAAACAGCGATATTTGCTTTTTCTTGATTCAAATATGAGCGGATTTGATCTAATTTAGACATGAGAAACCTTCTTTCTAATTACCCCCATTTTTTCAAAAAAATCACAAAAAATCAAGAGTTGAAGTCGAAAAAATTAAATGCACTTAATTTTCATAAAATCATGCTAAAAAAGTTTAAAAAGATGAAAGAGTTTCAGAAGTTTACTAAAAAGTTAGCAGAAAATTTTCTGAAAATAACTACTTTTTGACTTTTTTAGCCTTTTATGAGAAAAATAACCCTTTAAACGTTTTCAAAATATGAAAAGTTTTCAAAAATTCTAAGTTTGCACTTGAAAGTGTTTCCAAAAGGTGCTAAAATATTTGTGAAAGCGAAATTTTCAAATAGAAAGGAAGTCCAATAATGAACACTGATGATACGATTACAATTTATGATGTTGCACGAGAAGCAGGCGTCTCAATGGCAACAGTTAGTCGTGTTGTAAATGGCAATAAAAATGTAAAGGAAAACACTCGTAAAAAAGTCCTTGAAGTTATTGACCGTTTAGACTATCGTCCAAATGCAGTTGCTCGTGGTTTGGCAAGTAAAAAAACTACGACAGTTGGTGTTGTTATTCCAAATATCGCTAATAGCTATTTCTCAATTTTAGCGAAAGGTATCGACGATATTGCTGCAATGTACAAATACAATATCGTTCTTGCGTCAAGTGATGAAGATGACGATAAAGAAGTTAATGTTGTTAACACTTTGTTTGCAAAACAAGTGGACGGTATTATCTTCATGGGACACCATTTAACTGAAAAAATTCGTGCAGAGTTCTCTCGCTCACGCACACCAGTGGTTCTAGCAGGAACAGTTGATTTAGAACACCAACTTCCAAGTGTTAATATTGATTACAAAGCTGCCGTGGCTGATGTTGTTGATATTTTGGCTAAAAATAACAAAGATATTGCCTTTGTTTCAGGACCACTTATTGATGACATTAACGGTAAAGTTCGTCTTGCAGGATACAAAGAAGGACTTGAAAAGAACAACCTATCATTCAAAGAAGGACTTGTATTTGAAGCTAACTACAACTACAAAGATGGTTATGAACTAGCTCAACGCGTGATGAATTCAGGTGCTACAGCTGCATATGTTGCTGAAGACGAACTAGCTGCAGGTCTTTTGAATGGATTGTTTGCCGCAGGTAAAAAAGTTCCTGAAGACTTTGAAATTCTTACAAGTAATGATTCACCAATCACATCATACACTCGTCCAAACCTAAGCTCAATTAGCCAACCGGTTTATGACCTTGGTGCGGTAAGTATGCGTATGTTGACTAAAATCATGAACAAAGAAGAACTTGAAGAAAAAGAAATTATTCTTAATCATGGTCTTAAATTGCGTGGTACTACACGTCAATAATTCCAAAAAAGGATACTATGACAAAATCAGCCTTTGGGCTGATTTTTTTTAGTCTTAGTGAAAAAAATTACAAAATAAGCTATAATAGAATTTATGAAAGTTTTACTGTATTTGGAAGCCGAAAATTATTTAAGAAAATCAGGAATTGGTCGTGCCATCAAGCACCAAGAGCGTGCTCTTAGCATGGTTGGCCAAGATTATACAACAAATCCAAACGATGACTATGATTTGGTTCATATCAATACTTATGGTTTTAAGAGTTGGAAATTATTGAAAAAATCCAAAAAAGCGGGTAAAAAAGTGTTGATGCATGGTCATTCTACCGAGGAAGATTTTCGCGACTCTTTTATCGGCTCTAATTTAGTATCACCAATTTTTAGATGGTATCTTTGTCATTTCTATAATAATGCGGATGCTATTATTACACCGACTGAATACTCAAAATCATTAATTAGTGGTTATGGCGTTGACAAGCCGATTTATGCCGTTTCAAATGGGATTGATTTGTCTCGTTATGTTCCAAATCCAGCTAAAGAAGAAGCTTTTAGACGTCATTTTGGTATTAAACCAGATGAAAAAGTTGTGATTTGTGCTGGGCTTTATTTCATGCGAAAAGGTATTGATGACTTTGTTAAAGTAGCAGAGCAAATGCCTGATGTGCGTTTTATTTGGTTCGGTGAGACTAATAAATGGGTTATTCCTCATAAAGTACGAAGCATTGTGACACGTAAGCATCCTGATAATGTGATTTTTGCTGGTTACATTAAAGGGGATGTTTTTGAGGGGGCCATGAGTGGAGCAGATGCATTCTTCTTCCCAAGTCGTGAAGAAACTGAAGGTATTGTTGTGCTTGAAGCGCTTGCTAGTCACCAACATGTGGTTTTGCGAGATATTCCTGTTTATCACGGCTGGGTTGACAGTAGCTGTGCGGAGTTAGCACAAGATGTTCCTGGTTTTGTTAAAGCCCTTCGCAAGGTTTTATCAGGAAATAGCGAAAAACAAGAGGCGGGTTATCATATTGCTCAAAGTCGTAGCATTGATAAAGTTGCTCATGAATTAATTGATGTTTATCACAAAGTAATGGAGTTGTAAAATGAGAATTGGTCTTTTTACGGACACATATTTTCCTCAAGTTTCTGGGGTAGCAACGAGTATTTGTACCCTCAAGGAAGAGTTGGAAAAAGAAGGACACGAGGTCTATATTTTTACAACCACAGATAAAGCGGTGAAACGCTATGAAGATCCAACGATTATCCGACTTCCTAGTGTGCCTTTTATTTCATTTACAGATCGCCGCATTGTTTATCGTGGATTGATTTCGTCTTATAAAATTGCAAAACAATATAAACTAGATATTATTCATACCCAAACGGAATTTAGTGTTGGAATGCTTGGAAAAATGATTGCTGCAGCTCTTCGTATCCCAGTAGTCCACACTTATCACACACAATATGAAGACTATGTAGGGTATATTGCTAAAGGAAAAATCATCAAACCAGGTATGGTCAAATACGTCATGCGTGGTTATATGAATGACTTGGACGGCGTGATTTGTCCATCTCGTATTGTGTTAAATTTGCTTGATGGTTATGATATCAAGATTCCAAAACGTGTCATTCCGACAGGTATTCGTGTGGAAGAGTATGAACGTAAGGACATTACAAGAGAAGATGCGCTAGCACTTCGTGAAAAACTTGGAATTGCTGAGGATGAGACAATGTTACTTAGTCTGTCTCGTATCTCTTATGAAAAAAATATTCAAGCTATTGTCCAACAATTTCCAGATGTTTTAGCTCAAAATCAAGCTGTTAAATTGGTTATTGTTGGTGATGGACCATATTTATCAGATTTGAAAAAAATGGTTGAGGAGCTTGGTATCGAAGATAGTGTGATTTTCACGGGAATGGTTGCCCATGAGGAGACTGCAATTTATTATAAAGCAGCTGATTTCTTCATTTCAGCCTCAACTAGTGAAACTCAAGGCTTGACTTATACAGAAAGTCTTGCCAGCGGAACACCAGTTATTGCGCATGGAAATCCATACTTGGATGACATCATTGACCAAAAAATGTTTGGAACATTGTTCTATCAAGAAGAGGATTTAGCGAATGCTATTTTAGATGCGATTGAAAGCACACCTGCTATGGACGACAAAGCATATCAAGCAAAAATGTATGCTATCTCTGCAGAGCATTTTGGAAAATCGGTTTATGCTTTCTATCTTGATGTCTTGATTTCAGCTAAGAACAAGAAAAAAGAAAAATTCTCTTTAACGGTTCGTGGTCAAAAAGAAAAAACGTCTGTGAAGCTAGCACATTCTGCTATTAAACTACCAGCAGAAGCAGCCAAAGCAACGGTTAAGACCTCAGCGAAAGTTTTCAAGGCTCCAAAACGCTTGATTAATTCGATTCGAGATTTCCTTAATTAAATTCTTGAAAAATAAAAAATTCGTGTTATAATATCTATCGAAGACAAGTTGAACAGGGTTCAACCTTTAGAGCGAGTGCCGGTTGGTGAGAAGGGCGCAGGGTTGACTGATTCAATACTACTTCCTTTGCTTTTTATGCAAACATAAAACGGTGGCTACGATATAGCCGATTTGAGGTTTACGACTCTTTTTTGTCGTAGATAAATGAAGGTGGAACCACGTTGCGACGTCCTTTTTGGACGTCGCTTTTCTTTTATCTCGGGGAAAAATTTTTGTAAACTCATCAAATTCCTTTTGCCCGGTTCCCAAAAAGGAATTCTCAACAATGTAAATCTTTTAAAGGAGAATAGTATGGTTAAAATTACTTTCCCAGATGGCGCTGTGCGCGAATTCGAATCTGGAGTAACAACTTTTGAAATTGCTCAAAGTATTAGTAATTCACTAGCTAAAAAAGCTTTGGCTGGTAAATTTAACGGAGAATTGATCGATACTACTCGTGCAATCACTGAAGATGGTAGCATCGAAGTCGTAACACCTGATCATGAAGATGCTCTTGGTATCTTGCGTCACTCAGCAGCTCACCTATTTGCTCAAGCCGCAAAACGTCTTTTCCCAGACCTTTGCCTTGGTGTAGGTCCTGCAATCGAAAATGGTTTCTACTACGATACTGATAACAAATCAGGTCAAATCACTGATGAAGACCTTCCTCGTATCGAAGAAGAAATGAAAAAAATCGTTAAAGAAAACCTTCCATGTGTTCGTAAAGAAATCTCTATCGATGAAGCGCGTGAATTGTTCAAAAACGATCCTTACAAACTTGAATTGATCGAAGAACACGGTGAAGACGAAGGTGGTCTTACTGTTTACACACAAGGTGAATTTACAGACCTTTGCCGTGGCCCACACGTTCCTTCAACAGGTCGTATCCAAGTCTTCCACCTATTGAACGTAGCTGGTGCTTACTGGCGCGGAAATAGCGATAACGCTATGATGCAACGTGTTTACGGTACTGCTTGGTTTGACAAAAAAGACCTTAAAGCTTACCTTAAACAACGTCAAGAAGCTAAAGAACGTGACCACCGTAAACTTGGTAAAGAACTTGATTTGTTCATGATTTCTCAAGAAGTTGGTCAAGGTCTTCCATTCTGGTTGCCAGATGGTGCTACAATCCGTCGTACTTTGGAACGTTACATCGTTGATAAAGAAGTTGAATCAGGATACCTTCACGTTTACACTCCACCTTTGGCTTCAGTTGACCTTTACAAAACTTCAGGTCACTGGGATCACTACCGTGAAGACATGTTCCCAACAATGGATATGGGTGATGGTGAAGAATTCGTTCTTCGTCCAATGAACTGCCCACACCACATCCAAGTTTACAAACACCATGTACACTCATATCGTGAATTGCCAATCCGTATCGCTGAAATCGGTATGATGCACCGTTACGAAAAATCTGGTGCTTTGTCAGGTCTTCAACGTGTTCGTGAAATGTCACTTAACGATGGTCACTTGTTCGTAACTCCTGAACAAATCCAAGAAGAATTCCAAAAAGCTCTTCAATTGATTATCGACGTTTACGAAGATTTCAACTTGACCGAATATCGTTTCCGTCTATCACTTCGTGACCCTAAAGATACTCACAAATACTATGATGACGATGAAATGTGGGAAAATGCACAATCAATGTTGAAAGCTGCCTTGGATGAAATGGGTGTTGAATACTTTGAAGCAGAAGGTGAAGCTGCCTTCTACGGTCCAAAACTTGATATCCAAGTGAAAACTGCTCTTGGTAATGAAGAAACATTGTCAACTATCCAACTTGACTTCCTTCTTCCAGAACGCTTTGGTTTGACATACATCGGTGCTGATGGTGAAGAACACCGTCCAGTTATGATTCACCGTGGTGTTATCTCAACAATGGAACGCTTCACAGCTATCTTGATTGAAAACTACAAAGGTGCATTCCCAACATGGCTTGCTCCTCACCAAGTAACTGTTATCCCAGTTTCTAACGAAGCTCACGTTGACTACGCTTGGGAAGTTGCTAAAGTTCTTCGCGACAAAGGTGTTCGTGTTGACGTCGATGAACGTAACGAAAAAATGCAACTTAAGATTCGTCAAAGCCAAACTAAGAAAATTCCTTACCAATTAATCGTTGGTGATAAAGAAATGGCTGATAAGACTGTTAACGTTCGTCGTTACGGAAGCAAACAAACTCACACTGAATCAATCGATGAGTTTGTAGAAAATATCCTTGCTGACATCGATCGTAAATCACGTCCAGACGCTGAATAATTCCTTATATTTGCATAATAAATTCGGTAAAAAAGAAGTCCTGCGGGGCTTCTTTTTGTGTCTTTTTAACGGATGATTTTTCCAGATTTGCAAAAAACTAAGAATGCTAAAATGAAATGTTAAAATAAAGAAAGCGTTCGCAAAAAAGGGGGAGTTAAAATATGCGAAACTTTAAGCAACATTTTTTGTCGCTTGGCTTTGGTCTTTTAATAGCATTAGCTACGCTTTTGTCTCATTTAGGACCTGGTCCAGTGATTGTTAAAGCCGATTCTTCGGTTGCTTGGAATTTTAGTGATTATTCATTTAAAGATTTGGGTCAGCTAAGTTCTGAAAAAACGATTGATGGGTTGACTTTATTAGCAAATGAAGAGTCATCATTGTCCATTAAAGCAGAAGAAGCTAATGTTTCAGAAAGTAATTATACATCTGCCTTGCAGTTAAATGCTACAGGTAGTAAGGATAAAGCTTCGTTGAAATTTTCCGTATCTGATAACGATGTGATTAAAGTCGTTTTGAAAAGTACTTCACAGACTGATGAGGGTCATCTCGTTTTAGCTGATAGCCAAGGTCAAGACCTAACCAATCTGACTGCAGGTGTGCAAGCCAGTGAAGTAACTTACACTTATTCAGGTGAAGCTGGTGAGCTTTATTTATATGCTAAAGATGCTGACCTTGATTTATTTAGTATTCAGGTGGAATCAACGTCATCTGATGATGCCGTTTCAGAAAGCCAATCAAGTGATGCTACTAGCAGTTCAAGTGAGACAACTGAAGTTGATTTGTCCCAAACAGAAAGTGCTGATGAAAGCTTAATCTCCTCTTCATTAGCAGCTTCAAATGGTGCGACAGTATCAACTTACAACGATCTTCGCTCTGCTATTTCAAAAGCTGAAAAAGCTGGTGGCGGCAAGATTTATGTGAAGGGAAACAAGATTGCTTGTGACGGGCAAATTGCTTTGTCTAAAGCAAATGCTAATGTTCAAATCATCGGTGTGCAAAATGCGGATGGCTCTTACCCAGAGCTTGATTTTTCAAACTTTATGGCAAAATACATCGGTAAAGCTTCATCAGATGCGGCAGTTGGTGTCAGAATTTCTGGCTCAAACTACACTCTTCAAAATCTGATTATTGAGCATGCACCAGATAACGGTATCCAAATCAAAGGAAAAACTGCTGGTAATAACAAGGTTTCAAATTGTATTGTCAGATATAACAACGATGCTGGTTTGCAAGTAACAGCTGGTGCTTATCGTAATACGATTGAAGCGGTTTACAGCTACCGTAACTGCGATGTTTACACTCGCGGGGGAAATGCTGACGGCTTTGCACCAAAACTCGGTGCAGGTAGCGGCAATACCTTTACTTACTGTTATGCTTGGGATAATTCTGACGATGGTTGGGATTCCTTTGATAAAGCAGGGGATGTGACACCAGATATTACTTACACGAATTGTGCAGTTTGGAATAACGGTAACCCTGATGTCTTTACTGGAAAATATGATTTTGACCACAAAAAAGCTTTAGATGAAAATCTTCATCTGGTTCAACTCATCAAAGCTAAGGATGGCTCATTTGCTTCAAATTATGCAAAAGGTAAATTTGCTTTGCCATCTGGAAACTTCATAAAGACTGATGCTGGTACGGTTAGCCTTTCAGCTTGGACTGGCAATTCATTTGACGGTAATCCAAATGGCTTTAAACTTGGTTCTGTCAATTCAAAATCAAGTGTGACACGTAAATTGTCATACTGTCTTACTTTTGATGAAGCTAAAAAAGGTTTTGATAATAACAACAGTTCCGTTACAGCTTATTTAGACCACTGTGTGGCATTTGATAATGGTTATAACTATTACATTCAACCATTGACCATTAAAGCATGGTCTGCTGTTCAAGGCTTTGCTGGTAAGAGTGGTGATAAATTACCAAGTGGCCGTTCTGTCACAACACCATCATCTGGCACTCAATCAGCTATTCGCAAGTCAGTTGAAAATACTAAAAACTCAATTATTGCTAGTTGCCAAGCCAATAAAATTCCTGGCAAAGTCGACTTTAATATTTATTAATCTGGCATAGCACTGTGAAAATCTAAAAAAATAGCTCCTCAATCGAGGGGCTATTTTAGTGATAAAAACTTTGTTATGGATGATTACAGCAAGTGGTATTCTTTGAGTAATTCTTCGATGTAAGTGCCGTGCACTTTTTTAAGAGCTTCTTTGAGGACGGCTTTTTCTGCCCAAGGAATGTCAATTTCTGTTAGTGATTTTTGGTCATTTAGATAGTAAAGGGCATTGAGTAGCATGCGAACATCAAAGGCTGACGCGAAGACTTCAGGAACACCGCGGTCAACATCAAGTAGTGTGTAGACGGCTTCCATAGCTGTTCTGACAGAATATTCTGTGGTAAAGACAGTGTCACGTGGTGTTTCAGCATAGTTACCAATAAAGGCTAAGTTTTGACTATCTTTTGGTACTACTAATGGACGGTCATTCAAGCCACGTGGCATGAAGTAAGTAGTGATGTAAGGCATGTGGCAAGGAATAGTTGAAGCAGTATCAGCAATTTCTGCAATTTCAGTTTCAGGAACTCCCATGTGGTAGAGCCATTCTTGGCAAAGTTCTTTACCTGTACATTCATCAGGGCGTTTTGCAATGTAATTACCCTTACGATCTGTGTAAAGAGGGTAAAGCCAAACGACCAGTTCATTATCTTTTTGAACTTTGAAATGCGGTTGACGGCTGATAGAATAGCCAAGGAGCCAGTTAGAATCTTTAATGCTTGTTGGACCGCTGGTTACGATTGAGCCACTGTATGGGTCTTTGTGGTTGACGGCTTCGATGTAAGGTGCGATACGTTTGTCCTTGAATGTGATGGTAGCTGAGATAGTCCAGTTAGCATCTGGAATGTTTTGACAGAATTTTTCTGGGTGACCAAAGCTTTCATCTTGGACAGCCAATTTTTGCCAGAGTTCCCAGCTAGCACCTAATTCGTGTTTAACTGGGGCTGGGTGGTCGTTGTCACCATAAGTTGTGCTTTCGGTGATTGAACCATTTGTGACAAAGACCAAATCATTTTCACTTAAAAAGAGTTCTTTTGCTTGACCTGCTTTTGTAAATTCAAGCTTGCTTGCTACTTTTTTATTGCCTTTGCGGTTAACTAAAATATTTGTCACGGTAGTATCATAACTAAAATCAACACCATGTTCAGATAAGTAGTGGACGATTGGTAAAATCAAAGATTCGTATTGGTTGTATTTGGTGAAGCGAAGAGAAGAAAGATTTTTGAGGCAGCCAACGTGTTGAATAAAGCGCATGAGATAACGACGCATTTCCATGGCACTTGACCAAGGTTCAAAGGCAAACATTGTACACCAGTAGAGCCAGAAATTAGAATTGAAAAATTCGTCATCAAAAACTTGGTCGATTTGAACATTTTCCAGTTTGCTTTCAGGCATCAAAATCAAATCAATAATTTCCTTGATAGCTTTTTCAGAAAGGGTTAGTTGACCATCGTTAGGAAGAGCTTTACCACGATTGCAAATGATACGCGTCTTGGCATAACAAGGGTCTTCTTTATTTAACCAATAAAATTCATCTAAGATGGAGTTTTCTGGATTTTCAAGGGAAGGAATGGAGCGGAATAAGTCCCAGAGCACTTCAAAGTGAGGTTCCATTTCACGACCGCCACGAATAATATAGCCTAAGCGATCGTTTTTGATACCATCCATGCTACCACCGGGAAGACTCAATTCTTCTAGAATATGAATGTGATCGCCAGGCATTTGGGCATCACGGACAAGAAAGACTGCTGTAGAAAGAGCTGCTAAGCCACTTCCGACAATATAGGCTGATTTGTCATCGACGTTTTCAGGTTTTTTAGGACGAGCAAATGCTTCATAATTACCATTTGAATAATACATACATGTCAACTCCTTTGTTAAAATCACTTTTATTAAAACGCTTTCTTTGAGAAAATAAAATAGACAGGAAATCTTTCCTGTCTAAATTTTTGACACTTAGCTGACTTTGTCTAGTGATTCAAAAGTTGATAAATACGCTTGGCTAAGGTATCAGGATTTTCTTGCAATCCTGAATCAATCCAATCAAGGATAAAACCAACCAAGCCATATTTGCAAAAATGAACCCTAAAATCAAGTTCACTGGCACTTAAGTCAGGATTTTTGGCTTTTAGGACTGGTTTGATTAAGTCATAAGCTCGGTCATATAAAAAATGCTCCAAATAATTACGATTGATAGAATAATAGGTGTTGCAGACAAACGCTTTGTTGGCTAAAATGTATTGAAAAATCGCAAGCATGCCTTTTTCCCAAGAATCGTCTGTTCGGTTATCACCAATCATTTGCTCACCATCTGAAATATATATCTTTTCAAGCAGGTCATACAAATCATTGAAATGATAGTAAAAGGTTTGACGATTGACATGCATGCGCTGAACCAACTCTGTCACAGTTACTTTGTCAAAGGATTTTTCCTGCATAATGTCTTTTAAAGTGCGGGCAAAGGCCTCTTCAGTTAATGTCTTCATAAATTCCCCTTCATCTATAACTATTTTATCATAAGCCCCTTTAAAAAAGGTGTTAGCGCTGTAATGTGCTATAATTGACCTATGAAAATCGGAGATAAAGACTTTTTCTACTTTTGGGAAAATAGCAAAGCTGCAAGCACAAGTGACAAAGCACGACTTGTATTACAAGAATTAATGGACATCTTAGAAATGCCAGAAGAATTATCTGGCGAGATTGCCCAGACTCGTAAGCTTTTAAATCAATTTTCGGATAACCTTTCGCCAAATCACCTTTTTTGGAGTGAGTTAGCAAGACTAGTTCAAGTAGCTTACCCAGGAGAGAGCATGGCTGAGGATAATTTATTAGCGCACCAAGTTCATCAATTTCGCTATGTGATTTCAGCCTACCAAGCTCAGTGGATCAGAGAAGAATTTCCTGCTAAGTCAGATTGGCAATCGATGTTAGCTTACTTAAAAGATAAAAAAGAGCGACGGTTTTGGCGGAGGCGATTTGATTTTGATTTGACAGAATCAGCTAGGCTCCATAATAAAGCACCTAAACGTATCGTTTTAGGATTTGAGCTGCCAATTAATCTAAAAATTTTGCTGGCTTTTCACACAGAATTTATCTTAGATAGCAGGGGACATTTTGCTAATGAAATTGACCCGCAAGGTCAGACACATAATGGCATTATCAACGGAGCTAGTTTTAACTATGCCAATCGTAACGACCAGAGACACTATGAACTTGATGTTGCAGCGATAAAACGTCATGACCCCCTCTTTCGAAAACACATTTTAGCCAATCAAGGCAATGCTTTTCTAGCACCGCTCTGGATTAAGCGCCATCGTCATATAGATTGGGAGCGCAGCTATTTTAATAAAAAAGGCCACTACGCCAGACAAGGGCGTAGCAGCTATCAAATGGTAAAACAATTGATTCAAAGATTTCGAAAAGATTTGCGCAACTGTTCGTAGGATTAATCCGCGAACAGTTTTTGAATAGCCAAACGGCATTTCGAAAGAGCGCTTGGGATATTTTCAAATAAGAAAGTCAAGCTTCTCATCACGGTTACTTCAGCAAGAGCAAAAATAAGGCAAAGCACCATGCTTTCGTTGCTGAATTCATTTAGCATGAATAGTGAGCGTAGCGATGGAATAAGACTACAAATAATGAAACCAGCAAAGCAAGTGATAAAAATAGAAATCTTATACTTGTTGAGAGGTCTTGAAACATTTCTCAAAATCAAGAAACCGACAACAGCAAGTAGATAAGTACTAGCAATACCAATATCGCTTTGCGGAATGTCAAACAATTGACCGAATACAACCAAGCAAGCAATGGCTGAAAATGAAGTAAGCGAAGCTGGTAGAGCTGTCAGAATAGTTTCTTTTAGGAAGTTCTGATTTTTCTTGACAGTGTTTGTTTCTAATGACAGTAAGAATGCTGGAATCCCGATATTGAACATTGAAATGAGAGAGACTTGAGTAGGAGCAAGGGGATAAGTAAAAATCGTAATGATTGAAAAGATAGCTAGCAACATTGAAAAGATATTCTTGTATAAGAATAAGGTTGCTGAACGAGTGATGTTGTTAATAATTTGGCGACCTTGAGAGACAATATCTTTCATTTTTGAAAAATCTGAATCAAGCAAGACCACTTGGGCTGCTTGACGAGCTGCTTCGCTACCACTTCCCATTGCAATAGAGCAATCAGCTTCTTTCATCGCTAAAATATCATTGACACCGTCTCCAGTCATTGCGACTTTGTATTTGTTCTTTTTGAAGGCAAGCACCAAATCTTTCTTTTGTTCGGGAGTCACTCGTCCAAAAATAGTATGACTTAACGCAGCTTTTTCAATGTCTTCCTTAGTTTTTAAAATACTGGCATCGATGTAGTTTTCTGAATCTAAAATTCCTGCTTGGTTAGCAATTCTTGAAACGGTTAGGGGGTTATCACCAGAGATGACTTTAATGGCAACGTCGTTTTCATTGAAGAATGAAAAAATTTCTTTAGCGTTTGCTCGGATATCATTTTTTATAGCTACAAATAGAAGTGGTACTGCATGGTCTTTGGTCATTTCAACTAAAGCTAAGATGCGTTTACCGTCTGAAGCATATTGAGTGAGTTTGGTTTGATTGACTTCTAGCATGTCCTGGTTTAGTAAGATATCTGGAGCTCCTAAACGATAAGTGGCATTTTCTGTTTTGATTTGAGAATATTTGACTTTGGATGAGAATGGGGTTGCTTCAGCATTTTTAAAAACTTCTTTCGAGGTGAAATATTCTCGTAAAGCCAACATTGTAATATTAGAATCAGGGATAGTATTGATGTATTTAGAAAGAATTTCTTGGTTAATGGTTAAATCTTTTTGTGCGACATGCTCAGGTAAGATAAGGTCTGTTACGGTCATTTTATTGGCTGTGATGGTTCCTGTCTTATCCACGCATAAAATGTCAACACGAGCTAAAGATTCAATACTTTTCATATCGTGTAACAGAACTTTTTTTCTAGCCAATTTCATTGCACTGATAGCAAGAGCAACAGTTACCAGTAAATAAAGCCCTTCAGGAATCATCCCAATCAAAGCACCGACTGTCGACACGATACTGTCACTAAATGTTTTGTGATTTAAAAACAGTGATTGGCTAAATAAGGTGATACCAATGGGAATAATGATAATCCCAGCAAATTTGATGATGCCTTCGATAGCGCGAATCATATCTGTTTTTTTGTGTTTGACTTCTTTAGCTTTTTGCGTTAGTTTGGCGGCATATGAATCGTTTCCGACTGCGGTTAGTTTTGCGAGGCATTTTCCTGAGATAATAGAGCTACCTGATTTTAAATCACTGCCGATGACTTTTTCGATTTCATCTTCTTCACCTGTTAGAAGAGATTCGTTGACAGAGACTTTCCCATCGACTAAAGTGGCATCGGCAGGAATTTGTCTTCCTTCATCTAGTAAAATGATGTCATCCAGCACCAATTCATCGATTGGGATAGACTGGTATTTTCCGTCTCTGATAACTTGGTAGGATGATTTTGAAATGACATTCAGCTGGTCTAATACTTTTTTAGAGCGCAGTTGTTGAGCGATTCCGATGATAATGTTAATGATAATAACAGGTAAAAAAGTTAAACTTTTAAAAGAACCAGCAATAATCAATAATAAGGTGATAATGGCAAAGATTAAATTGAAGTAGGTGAAAATATTTTGGCGAATGATAGAGCTTGTTGTTGCCGCATTTTCGTCGACCATTTTATTATTTTGACCATTTTTTAGACGTTCTTCAACCTCTTTGATTGATAAGCCAGAAATATTATTTGCTATCATTTTTTCATCCATTTTTGTTATCTCCTGAAATCTAATACTAAAAAATCTAATAATTCTTACTAGGTCAGGGTAATTCTACTTTACTTTTTCAGGGAAATCAAGGAAAAACGGGGTCTCAAATTGTAAGATTTTTGTGGCAAGTTTAGCTAGCTTTGGAGCTTTTGAGAGGAATTATGGTATGATGAAGGTAAGAAATTAAGCAAGTCGAGGTGTTCTATGGCAAAGGTTTATGTAGCAGATGATGAGAAGAATATTCGTGAGTTGATTGCCTCATTTTTGCGCGATCAAGGCTTAGAAGTTGAAGCCTTTGAAACGGGTGATCAGTTGCTTTTACGTTTTATGGAAGAAGAAGCGGATGTGGTTATTCTTGATGTCATGATGCCAGGAACAAGTGGTATTGATATTGCGGCTATGTTGCGTAAACGCTCTGAGGTGCCGATTATTCTTTTAACCGCGCGTGATAGTGATGATGATTTTGTGAAGGGCTTTTCAGCTGGGGTTGATGATTATTTTACCAAACCATTTTCACCCTTGAAATTAAGCTTGCGCGTCAAAGCTATTTTAGCGCGCCAACCAGTCGTAAAAGATGATGTTAATGAGGAAGATAAACCACTCACTTATGAAGGCTTGGAGATTTCTGATAAAGAACGCTCAGCTAGTTATCAAGGAAAAATGATTAAGCTAACGAACACAGAATTTGAACTCTTGAAAGTATTGTTGTCGCACAGCGAGGAGGCTGTTTCACGTGATGACCTTTTGCGTCTGGTTTGGGGCTATGAAAGTGATGTTGAAACACGTGTGACAGATGATACTATCAAACGCCTGCGAAAAAAATTGAGAGGGGTTGAGAGTCATGTCCTTATTGAAACGGTTTGGGGCTATGGGTTCAAGCTCACAAAAAAAGATTAAGAAAGACAATCACTTGACGAAGAAAAAAAGATGGCAATCGCGTTTTCGAACGACCTTGTTTTTGCAGCCATTGACGATTTTGATTACTTCCTTCGCTATTATTTTGCTAGTCTTTAATGGTTTGTTAAAGTTGTTTCTGGCTGAAGAAGCTTTTACAGCGATTCAAAATCAATACGATACTTTAGATGCACTTTATGTCGGTGAGGATTTGCCAAAAATTTCAGATGGTAACATCTTTGAAACTACTTATGCCATCGTTGATGAAAAGTTTGACATCAAATATATTTCAGCATCAACCTATGATTTGTCTGAAAAGCAAATTTCTGAGAAAGTCGTTGATTACTTTTCAGATAACAAGTCGATTGATTGGTTTGATGATGAATTTGATAATAGTTCGCAGCATTTTAAGAAGGTCAAGGTCTATGATTCGACTTATATGGTTAAGATGCAAGAATATCCTGGTACCTTTTCAGAAAGTTATATCAAGCAAGATAGTGATGACAGTAAGTCGCAAAACTATTATGTCTTTGTCTTTGCCAATGTCACTCCGATTGCGGACTTTGAAACCTATATCAATTACCTTCTGCTTTCGCTGATGGTGATTGTTGGTTTGATTGCTATCATAACCATCTTCTTAACCTCACGGAAATTAGATAAGCATTTTGGTGCTTTGAAATCTTACATTTTACGCGTCGGTAACCGTGAAGGTGATTTGCAGCCAGAAAATTTTGCTTACCGTGAATTTAACGAAGTTGGTCAGACCGTTGAGAAGATGAATGACATGATTGATGCTAACCAGCGCAGTCAGCAACTCTTTTTCCAAAATTCTTCTCACGAGCTGCGCACTCCGCTCATGTCCATTCAAGGTTATGCAGAGGCTATTAAAGAAGGAGTGGCTGCGGATGACCAAGAAGCAGCTAGTGTAATTTTAGATGAAAGCAGGAAAATGGCAGAGCTGGTAGATGATATTTTAACTTTGTCAAAAATGGAATCTGCTCAGCAACCTTTGAAACTAGAAAACTTCAATATGGTTGATTTACTTTACGATGTGAGTTGGCACTTAAAAGCTAAAGCAGATGCGCGTGGTCTTGTCTTTGAACATAGATTTGCTTCTGACTATCTAGATATTGAAGCTGATGAAAAGCTTATCGAGCGAGCTATTGCTAATATCTTATCAAATGCGGTTCGTTACGCTAAAAAGACAGTTAGCATTTCTTGTGAATTGTT
Organism: Streptococcus sp. TATVAM-FAB8; assembly: GCF_046592795.1. Lineage (NCBI taxonomy): Bacteria > Bacillati > Bacillota > Bacilli > Lactobacillales > Streptococcaceae > Streptococcus > Streptococcus sp. TATVAM-FAB8. The sequence goes on along the minus strand of NZ_JAWVPQ010000001.1, from coordinate 118,320 downwards.
AGAAAATCAAATGCTTGAAATTCGCTTATCAAATGATGGAAAAGCTATTTCTGATAAGGATAAAGCTCATCTTTTTGAACGTTTTTATAAAGGTGAGGGAGGGCATTTTGGTATAGGACTTGCCATCACTAAGGAAATCATCGAACGTCATCATGGTGACATTCAAGTGACCTCAGATGACCAAGAAACTTGCTTTGTCATTAGACTTCCGCTGCGACAATATTAGAGAAATCCCCATTTAGATTAAGTATCTAGATGGGTGTTTTTCTTTTCTTACACTTTTGTAAGCGGGAGATTCCTTAAAATAAGATAAACTAAATTGAGGCCAAAACTTGCCACACTTTTGCCACAGCTTTTCGAGACTTTATCCAAGCTTTCTCAAGTAATCTTCGTTATAATATGGTTACAATATTGAAGCGAGGAAAAGATGAAAGGAATTAAGAAGTATTGGGCTATTCTTGTCTTACTTGGTTCACTTGCTTTGGGGCTTTTAGGAACTTATGCTTATCATCAATTTGGCTATAAGTTAACGACAAATGAGATCAAACAAATTGCTTACCAAAACGCAGGAATTAAGAGTAAGGATATAAAATCACAAGAATTTGTAAAAAGTAGAACTGGTTTAGCAGCAACTTATGTGGTTAAACTAGAAACAAATTCAAAATCATATGCCTATACTATCAATGCTTCTTCAGGTTCTATTATCGAACGACACTACAAGAAAAAATAAGCCTTGGCTTGGTATTGGTAAAGAATGAAATGAAAGAGGAATTCAATCTTATTGCTGAATTGAATGTAATATCAGAATGAAAAAGAAGATTATGTATATATTGCTATTAATCGTTTTGCCACTTGCTTTGATTAGTTACCTATTAGAAGTATTTGGGTTAAAACTCATCAGTTGGCGACGATAAGACTACGACAATTAAGGGAGGGGATGCGATGACAGAAACAGGATCACAGAGAAAGTACATTCAGATTTTAACTGGAATTGGATTTATTATCTCCATTGCTTTGTTTATTTTCTTCAAACAGCACCCAGCTTACTTCCAAGTTGGCGGGCTTTTCCAAAGTTATTTAGGAAATCTTGGTCTCTTTGCACCGCTGATTTTTATGGCTTTGCAAGTGGTTCAGGTGATTTATCCAATTGTTCCTGGTGGGATGACCAGTGTGATTGGTTATATTGCTTTTGGTCCGATTTGGGGATTCGTTTATAACTTCACCGGTATCTTTATTGGTTCTCTTATCGCCTTTGCTTTGGCGAGACGTTACGGAGAAACATTTGTGAAGGCTTTTGTTTCCCAAGAGACTTACGATAAGTATATTGGTTATTTGGATAAGAATAACGGGAAATCTTATGCGATGATTCTTGGAGCTGCTTTTGCTCTACCTGGTTTCCCAGATGACTTTCTTTGCATGGTTTCTGGGCTATCGAAAATGTCGTTTAAGAAATTCGTTACGATTTTCCTGATTACAAAACCTGTCACACTCTATCTCTATACGATTATTGGTTACAAAGGACTTAGCTATTTGCTTACTTTATTCCAATAAAAAAGCTCCAGCTTTAAAGCTGGAGTTTTTTGTTGTTTTATTCGGCTGCTTTCTCCCATTTTTTAGCTAAGCGACGAGAAATCGTTGAAATACTAAAGTTAATCACAAAGTAAATGGCAGCGATAAGAGCATAAAGGGTAAAGACTTGACTGGCTTCAAAATAGCGTCCCATCAAGATTTGACTTTTACCGAATAATTCTTGAATAGCGATAACAGAGTAAAGAAGTGAAGTATCTTTAATAACTGTTACAAATTGTGAAATGATAGCTGGCAACATTTTACGAAAAGCTTGTGGGAAGACAATGTAGATAAAAATCTGGAAGTTTGTCATTCCTTGAGCTAGACCAGCTTCGGTTTGCCCGTGGTCAACACCATTTAAACCACCACGAATGATTTCTGCAAGAGCAGCAGAGGTAAAGACAGTGAAGGCTGTGATACCAGCAGGTGTTGACTTCATTTGGAAAACAAGAAAAATAATGAATATCCAAAGCAAGTTTGGTACATTGCGGACAAATTCAATATAGATACTTGAAATCAAATGAAGTACAGGATTTTTTCCATTTCGCATGACGGCAAGCACTGTTCCGATAAGCGTTGAGAGTACAATGGAAATAAATGAAATATAAATGGTTAGCCACAATCCTTGGAGGATGAAGCTAAGGTTGGTCGGTGTTAATACTGACATTTAATTCTCCTCCTAAAGTGAATATGATTTTTTGTTTTCTTCTTCTTTGTGGCGCGCCCAAGTTGCTAGTGGGAAGCACATGATGAAGTAAAGGAGTGCTGCACCAGCAAATGCAGGAACATAGTTGGTTGTTTCGTAAGCCCAAGCTTTGGCTGTGAACATGATATCTGCTCCTGAAATGATAGCAACAGTAGAAGTATTTTTAATCAAGTTAACCACTTGATTAGTTAGTGGTGGCAAGATAGTACGCACAGCTTGTGGCAGGATAATCAAACTCATGGTCTGACTATAAGTGAATCCTTGTGATAGTGCGGCTTCTGTTTGTCCTTTTGGAACTGCTTCGATACCTGAGCGAATGACTTCGGCGATGTATGCCCCGTGATAAAGTCCAACACAAAGGACTGCTGTAAAGAATGTTGAAATCATGATAAGACCATTAGTCATAATGGCAAGACCATAATAGACGAAAACAAATTGCACCAAAAGTGGTGTGTTTTGAAAGACTTCTACATAAACACGCGCAATAGCTTTCAAGACTTTGCTTTTTGATGATGACATTGCACCAAAAATCACACCGAGGACAAAGGCTAAAAGCAAAGCACAAAATGACATTCCTAAGGTGTATAGAAAACCTTTGGCAAATTCACCAAAGTTGGCAAAGAAATCTGCCCAACGTGAGAGGGCAAATGGACTCGCTGCTGCGGTTGTTAATAAAAACATGTCAATTCTCCTCTCTTAATTATTCTCTGCTTTTGCAGGTTTTAAATCATATTTATCATAAAGCTTTTGCAGGCTACCGTCAGCTTTCCACTTGGCTAGCAAGTCATTGACATAATCAATGGTTGCTTGGTTAGATTTTTTAGCTGCGATACCGTATTCTTGAGTATTGAAACCTTCATCGATAATGTCAGTTTTTTTGCTGACATAACCAGTCAAGATTGACTTATCAACTGAGAAAGCATCGATACGTTTCGCGTGAAGTGAAATAGCTAGTTCTGGGAAAGAACCAAGTTGAACAAATTTGAATTTCAAGTTATGTGCTTTTCCGTATTCTTCAATTGTCAGCTTAGTCGTTGATCCTTGAGCTACTCCGATAGTCTTACCATTGAGGTCAGAGATTGTTTTTAAACCTTTACCTGTATTAACTAAAAAGCCAATCTCGTCATAATAGTAAGGATTTGAAATAGCATAGGAAGCTTTACGCTCATCAGTAATTGTATAAGTGGCAATCAAAAGATCGATTTGTCCGTTATCAAGAAGGGCTTCACGAGTTTGAGTTGTAACAGCTGTGTAAGCAACTTTAACACCAAGTGTCTTAGCGATTTTTTTCGCTAAATCAATTTCCATTCCTTCATATTTGCCGCTCTCAGCTGAATAATAGCCGAAGTTTGGGACGTCTTGCTTGACACCGACTTTAAGAACGCCAGTATCTTGGATTTTTTTAATCTGCTCAGATGTTGTATCAGCAAAAGTTTTTGAAGCAGTGAAAAAGCTCATAAAGAGCAATGAGAGACTAGCTAGAACGGCTAAACAAATTTTTTTCTTCATAAAAGACTCCTTATTGTTGAGAGACATTATCACTGGTGTGATTAATGACTTTGCTCAAGAATTGTTTAGCACGTGGCTCTGTAGGATTATCAAAGAAACCTTGAACATCGGTTGTATCAACGAGAATTTGTCCTTCAGCCATGAAAATAATACGATCAGCAACTTCACGAGCAAAGCCCATTTCGTGGGTAACAACAACCATATTCATGCCTTCTTTAGCAAGATTTTGCATGACAGCAAGAACATCACCAATAGTTTCTGGGTCAAGCGCGGATGTAGGTTCGTCAAAGAGAAGGAGCTCTGGTTGCATTGCTAGGCCACGAGCGATTGCCACACGTTGTTTTTGACCACCAGACAGCATGCCTGGATAAGAATCTTTACGATCCCACATATTAACGTAAGTTAAGAATTTTTCCGCAATTTGTTCTGCCTCTTCTTTTGATTTTCCAAGGACTTTAATAGGTGCTAAGGTTACATTTTCTAACACGGTTTTGTGCGGATAGAGGTTAAAATGTTGGAAAACCATGCCGACTTCTTTACGAAGTTGCACCAAATCTTTGGCAGAAGCGTTAGCTAATTCGTGTCCATTAACCTTTAAGCTACCTGTTTCGATTGATTCGAGTGCGTTCATTGTTCGGATAAGAGTTGATTTACCAGAACCTGATGGGCCAAGAAGAACTACGACCTGCCCTTTCTCGATTTCTAGGTTAATATTTCTGAGGGCGTGATAGTCGCCATAGTATTTTTCAACGTTTTTAAATTCAATAAGTGCCACACTTGTCTCCTTTTCAAAGATAAGAATTTCTTGTTAGGTTTTCTAACATCTAACAAGATGGGTTAGTTTATATTACCACATTGCTTTGTTAACTGTCAAATATTTCAGAAAATTTAAATAAGTGATAAGGGAAAATAGATTGAATTTTAAGGTCAATTGTTACGTTCTGGTTTCAAAAGTATCCAAGGTTTCCAATTAATCTTGAATTTTGATATAATTAAGGATAGAGGTCATTTTTGTAAATAAAATGACATAGAAATTGTTGTTTGAGAATTTTTTATTCTACTGACATAGAATTGAAGAGGTGACATATGAAAAAAATTCTTATTGTTGATGATGAAAAACCAATTTCAGATATTATTAAATTTAACTTAACTAAAGAAGGTTATGAAACTGTTACGGCTTTTGATGGTCGTGAAGCAATTGCTAAATTTGAAGAAGAAAATCCTGATTTGATTATCTTGGATTTGATGTTGCCAGAATTGGATGGACTTGAAGTTGCAAAAGAAGTTCGTAAAACAAGTCATATTCCGATTATTATGCTTTCTGCTAAAGATAGCGAGTTCGATAAAGTTATCGGTCTTGAAATCGGTGCAGATGACTACGTTACAAAACCTTTCTCAAATCGTGAATTGTTAGCACGTGTCAAAGCACACCTTCGTCGTACTGAGAACATCGAATCAGCCGTCGCTGAGGAAAATGCTTCTTCATCAAATTCTGAAATTACCATCGGCGATTTGAAGATTTTGCCTGATGCCTTTGTTGCCCAAAAACGTGGCGAAGACATTGAATTAACACACCGTGAATTTGAGTTACTTCATCACTTAGCTACTCACATGGGACAAGTGATGACGCGTGAATACCTTTTGGAGACTGTTTGGGGTTATGATTACTTTGGTGATGTCCGCACGGTTGACGTTACCATCCGTCGTTTACGTGAAAAAATCGAAGACACTCCGAGCCGTCCAGAATACATTTTGACACGTCGCGGTGTTGGATACTACATGAAGTCTTATGAATGATACAATGGTACAGAATCAATATCTGTTTGAACAAGCCATTCTTTTCTTGTTAGCTTTTGTAGCCATTTATTTTATTCATTTGGCTATCAGAGACTATAGAACGTCTGTTAATATTCGTCGATTGAGTGGTAAGGTTCGTGAACTGATTACAGGAAAATACACAGAAGATATTATCATTGAAAAAGACAGAGATTTAGCAGAGCTGGCTGGTCAGTTAAATGATTTGTCAACTGTCTTTCGTTTGGCTCAAGAAAATCTAGCCCAAGAAAAGAATCGTTTAGCAAGTATTTTGTCTTACATGACTGATGGGGTGCTAGCGACTGACCGTTCTGGAAATATCACCATGATTAACCAGACCGCTCAAAAGCAACTAAATCTTGAGCGTGAAGAAGCTCTTGGGATGAATATCGTTGACATTCTTGGTGATGATAGCGATTATTCTTACCATGATTTGGTGTCTAAGACGCCAGAAATTGTGCTTAATCGTCGCGATGAGACGGGAGAATTTATCACTTTGCGCATTCGCTTTGCCTTAAATCGTAGAGATAGTGGTTTTATTTCTGGGCTGATTGCTGTTTTGCATGATACGACAGAGCAAGAAAAAGAAGACCGTGAACGTCGCTTGTTCGTTTCTAACGTTAGTCATGAGTTACGTACGCCATTGACATCGGTTAAGTCTTATCTTGAAGCTTTGGATGAAGGGGCTTTGAAAGAAGATATTGCACCAAGTTTCATTAAAGTTTCTTTGGATGAAACCAATCGTATGATTCGCATGATTTCTGATTTGCTTAACTTATCTCGTATTGATAATCAGACAGTGCAATTAGAAGTTGAAATGACGAACTTCACAGCCTTTATGACGTCTATTTTGAATCGTTTTGACCAGATTAAGAGCCAACACACGGTTGCTGGCAAGCAATACGAAATTGTCAGAGACTATCCGATCAAGTCAATCTGGGTTGAAATTGACCCAGATAAGATGACACAGGTCTTGGATAATATCCTAAATAATGCCATTAAGTATTCACCAGACGGTGGTAAAATCACTGTTAGCATGAAGACAACTGAAACTCAGTTGATTATTTCGATTTCTGATGAAGGACTTGGTATTCCGAAGAAAGACTTGCCGTTAATCTTTGACCGTTTCTACCGTGTTGATAAGGCTAGAAGTCGTGCCCAAGGTGGTTCAGGGCTTGGACTTGCCATTGCTAAAGAAATTGTCAAACAACATAAAGGATTTATTTGGGCTCAAAGTACCTATGGTAAGGGCTCAACATTTACAATTGTTCTTCCGTATGAGAAGGATTCTGATATTTATGATGAATGGGAGGATGACGAGGACTAGATGTCTGAGAATGCTTTTAAATACAGTGTCTTAGCCTCCGGTTCAACTGGAAATTCATTTTATGTGGAAACGCCACAAAAACGTCTTTTGATAGATGCAGGTTTGACTGGTAAGAAAATTACCAGTCTTCTTGCTGAAATTGACCGAAAACCAGAAGATTTGGATGCTATTTTGATTACGCACGAACACTCTGACCATATTAAAGGAGTTGGAGTGCTGGCTCGCAGATACAATCTTGATGTATACGCCAATGCCAAAACTTGGCAAATGATTGATGAGCGCAACATGATTGGAAAACTTGATGTTGGGCAAAAACATGTCTTTGAACGTGGTAAAACATTGACTTTTGGTGATATTGATATTGAAAGTTTTGGAGTCAGTCACGATGCTGTCGATCCGCAATTTTACCGTTTGATGAAAGATAATAAGTCATTTGTCGTTCTGACAGATACTGGTTATGTTAGTGACCGAATGGCAGGTGTTATTGAGAATGCGGATGGTTATTTGATTGAGTCAAACCATGATGTTGAAATTTTGCGTGCGGGTTCTTATCCGTGGAGCTTGAAACAACGTATTCTATCTGATCGTGGTCACTTGTCAAATGAAGATGGTGCTGATACCATGATTCGTACTATCGGCAATCGCACAAAAAGAATTTATCTTGGACACTTGAGTAAAGAAAATAATATCAAAGAATTGGCTCATATGACCATGGAAAATAACTTGATGCAAGCCGATTTTGCTGTTGGTCATGACATGACTGTTTTTGATACATCACCTGATGAAGCAACGCCTTTAGCAGGTCTATAAGAACAAAAGCCTAGCACTAAAGCGCTAGGCTTTTATAGTTACCATAAAAACGTGCCTATAATAGAAAAGAATTACAGGGATTTTAGCGAGAATTCCCATTTTTTCTAACTTTCTGGTATAATAAAATAGTCTATAAAAAGAAAATTATTGTTTTAAATAAACTAGTCTGGAAAAGGCTTAATTGATTAAAAATAGACCAATTTTTGAAGGGAGATTTATCTATGCAAGCTTTAGATACAAAACTTCAGCGAGACTTTGGAATCGCATTTGAAGATAAAACATTGCTTGAAACTGCATTTACTCACACATCTTACGCTAATGAACATCGCCTCCTAAACATTTCACACAATGAACGCTTGGAATTTTTAGGAGACGCGGTTCTTCAACTTTTGATTTCTCAGTATTTGTTTAAAAAATATCCGAAGAAACCAGAAGGTGATTTATCTAAGATGCGTTCTGTTATTGTTCGTGAAGAATCATTAGCAGGCTTTTCACGTTACTGTGGTTTTGATGAATTCATCAAACTTGGTAATGGTGAAGAAAAATCTGGTGGACGTAACCGTGACACTATCTTAGGTGACTTATTCGAAGCCTTTCTTGGTGCACTTTTGATGGACCAAGGGGTTGAAGCGGTTAATAAATTCTTGAATCAAGTCATGATTCCACAAGTTGAAAAAGGTAACTTTGAACGTGTCAAAGATTACAAAACAACATTGCAAGAATTATTGCAAGGCCACGGTGATGTCACTATTGACTATCGTGTGTCAAATGAATCTGGTCCTGCACATGCCAAAGTCTTTGAAGTGACTGTGTATGTCAATGACGAAGCTAAAAGTAAAGGAATCGGAAAATCTAAGAAATTAGCTGAGCAAGATGCTGCTAAAAATGCGCTTGCCACTCTTCAATAAGACGTTTGAAAGGAATTCGTAAAGGCAAATGTCCAACCTGCCTAGGTCATATGATACGTGTTTGACGTAGCCTAGAAGACGATAAGAAGGTCTGTTAAGCTCTTCTTAGTTGTTAGCTCGGGAAGGTCTTTGCCTTTTCATCTCTCATTTTATGTATTTAAAAGAAATTGAAATGCAGGGCTTTAAGTCCTTTGCAGACAAGACGACAATTGAATTTGATAAGGGAGTTACAGCCGTTGTAGGTCCAAATGGTTCTGGTAAATCTAACATTACCGAAAGTTTACGTTGGGCACTTGGGGAATCTTCTGCCAAGAATTTACGTGGTGGCAAGATGCCAGACGTCATTTTTGCTGGAGCTGAAAACCGCAAACCATTGAACTACGCTCAAGTTGTTGTTAGCTTAGATAATTCAGATGGCTTTATTAAAGATGCTAAAGAGACGATTCGAGTAGAACGCCATATTTACCGAAATGGCGATAGTGAGTACTTGATTGATGGTCGCAAGGTGCGTTTGCGTGATATTCATGATTTGTTTATGGATACAGGTCTTGGGCGCGATTCTTTCTCAGTGATTTCGCAAGGTCGTGTTGAAGAAATTTTCAACAGTAAACCAGAAGAACGTCGTGCGATTTTTGAAGAAGCGGCTGGTGTTTTAAAATACAAGACACGTAAAAAAGAAACACAAACTAAGCTCAATCAAACGCAAGATAACTTGGATCGTCTAGACGATATTATCTACGAACTGGAAGCTCAAGTGAAGCCTTTGGAACGCCAAGCGAAAGTCGCTAAAGAGTTTATTGGCTTGGAAGATGAGCGCAAGCAACTTCATTTGAATGTCTTGGTAGAAGATATTCAAACTGATAAAGTCCGTTTGGATAGCTTGAAAGAAGACTTGGCTAGTATCAAGTCAAATTTGTCAGCTTATTATGAACAGCGCCAGCAATTTGAAAAACAAAATCAAGCCTTAAAAGAAAAACGCCACCAATTGTCTGAAGAAATGGCGACAAAACAGGCTGGCTTGGTGGATATTACAAAAGCTATTTCTGACCTTGAACGCCAAATGGATTTGATTGCCTTAGAATCAAGTCAAAAAGAAGAGAAAAAACAAGCGGCTACTAGCCAATTGGCTGAGCTTAAGGCTAGTCAGGAAAGTTTACGAGAAGAATTAGTGCAAAAAGAAGGTCAGCTCGCAAAATTAGATGACGAATTGACCGAAACTACAGCAACGATTCAAAAATTACAAGCTGAATTGGATCGCTTTTCAACTGACCCAGATCAAGTCATTGAAAAATTACGTGAAGAATTTGTTAGCTTGATGCAAAAAGAAGCTGATTTGTCTAACAAGTTAACCATGACACAAGCTGATATTGATAATCAAAAACAATTATCAGAATCAAAATCTGAAGAATTAGCACAGACACAGGCTAACTTGGAAGCGTTAAAAGCGGATGCTAAAGATGCTCTTGAAAGCTTTGAAGCAGCACGCAAACAAGTTAAAGAGCTTCTAGATGCTTATCAGGAGTTGTTTGCTAAGACAAGTCAACTTGAAAAAGATTATCAAGCTGAGCAGACGAAAATGTTTGATCAATTAGATGTCATTAAATCTAAGCAAGCTCGTAAGTCTAGTCTTGAATCTATCCTTAGAAACCACAGTAATTTCTACGCAGGTGTCAAATCTGTCTTGCAAGCTTCTAGCCAACTTGGTGGTATCATTGGTGCTGTGAGTGAGCATTTAAGCTTTGACCGTAAATATCAAACGGCCCTTGAAATTGCTCTTGGCGGCTCAAGCCAACATGTGATTGTTGAAGATGAGGCAGCTGCTAAACGCTCAATTGCTTTCTTGAAGAAAAATCGTCAAGGACGTGCCACTTTCTTGCCACTGACGACTATCAAAGCGCGTCATTTATCACAACAAAATCAAGCTATTTTGTCTTCTAGTCAAGGCTTCCTTGGTGTGGCAAGCGACTTGGTATCATTTGATAAACGCTTGGACAATATTTTCCAAAATCTTCTTGGAGTGACAGCTGTTTTTGATACGGTTGATAATGCTAATAAAGCTGCGCGTGCGTTGCATTATCAAGTGCGTTTGGTAGCTTTGGATGGTACTGAGATTCGCCCTGGTGGGTCATTCTCAGGTGGTGCTAATCGTCAAAATAACACCACATTTATCAAACCAGAATTAGACAATCTTGTAGCTGAATTAAATGACCTTCAAGAAAAACAAGTCACACAAGAAAAATTGGTTCAAACTCTTCACGAAACCTTACTAGCTAACAAAGAAGAATTAGCTAGCTTGAAAGCTCAAGGTGAAGAAGCTCGTTTTGCGGAACAAAAAGCTGAATTGGAATACCAACAATTGGCTGAACGCTTGAACGATGTTAAGCAACTCTGCAAACAACTTCAAGAAAGTGAGACTGATAACAGTTCAAATGATTTGGAATCTCAAAAAGCTCACTTTGAAGCTGAGTTAACAAAAGTTGCTGAACGTAAGCAAGAGTTGACAAGCCAGATTGACCAAATCAAAGAAAATAAAAATGCCATTACGCAAAAAGTTGAACAACTTCGTCAAGACTTGTCACAAGCAAAACTTCAAGAGCGTGAACTTCTCAGCGAACGCAAATTTGAATTTGCCAACAAGACACGTCTTGATATCAGTTTAGCCGAAAATAAAGCAGAAATGGCAAAATGTGAAGATTTACTTGCCTTTCATGCGAGTGATCAAGAAATTGAAAACTTGCCACTTCTGAAAAAACAACATGACGAAGCTGTGACAAGAAAAGCAAGCGAAGAAGAACGTTTGGTTAGCCTTCGTTTTGAACTGGAAGATTGTGAAGCTAATCTTGAAGAACTCGAAGAACAAGTTGCCAAAGAAAATCAAAAAAATGAAGAATTAATCCGCAAACAAGCCCAAGTTGAAGCCCAAGTTGCTCAAGTCTCAGAACGTTTGCGTGGCTTCACACATGATTTGACAGAAGATTATCACATGACCTTGGCTGAAGCCAAAGAAGCTAGTCAGGATGTGGAAGATATGGCTATTGCTCGCGAACGCCTGCAAGATTTGCGCCGCCGTATCAAGTCATTAGGCCCAATCAACTTGGATGCTATTGCTCAATACGATGAAGTCAATAATCGTTTGACTTTCTTAAATGGTCAAAAAGAAGATTTGGTTCATTCTAAGAATCTTCTACTTGATACCATTAACGAGATGGATGATGAAGTGAAATCACGCTTCCAAGTGACATTCAACGCTATTCGAGAATCCTTCAAGCAAACCTTCACGCAAATGTTTGGTGGTGGTTCTGCCGATTTGTCATTGACAGAAGGTGACTTGCTGACAGCAGGGGTTGAGATTTCTGTGCAGCCACCAGGTAAGAAAATTCAATCGTTGAATTTGATGTCAGGTGGCGAAAAAGCTCTATCAGCTTTAGCTTTGCTATTTGCTATCATTCGCGTCAAAACCATCCCATTTGTTATTCTTGACGAGGTGGAAGCAGCGCTTGATGAGGCAAATGTCAAACGCTTTGGGGACTACCTCAATCGCTTTGATAAATCAAGTCAGTTCATCGTTGTTACTCACCGTAAGGGAACTATGGCAGCAGCTGACAGCATTTACGGGGTAACCATGCAAGAATCAGGAATTTCACGCATCGTATCCGTTAAGCTGAAAGATGCTGAAAATCTTGTGGAATGACATTAAAGGGGAAAAATGGTAAATAAACTAATTGCACATAGTTTAATAAAGCATCACGAAAAATACTTAGTGATAAAACGTGTTGCCACAAGCTATGGTAGAAATAATGTTTATCCGTTTTATTGGGATATTCCTGGTGGAAGTGTAGAGAGTGAGGAATTGCCGAAAGCTGCTGCTGTCAGAGAGTGTCTTGAAGAAGTAGGACTTCAGATCACAATAGATGATATTATTCATGAAGATAGTAATTTAGATAATGGTATTGTATACACTAGATTAGTTTATGATGCTCATCTTCCTAAGAATAAGGAAATAATTGTTACATTGAATCCCGAAGAACATACTGACTATCGTTGGATAAGTGATTTGAATGATTTGGATGGAGAAAAAATTGTTCCATATCTCGTAGATATTCTGAAAAAAGAATAGTAATTCAGATTTTAAAAGCCTAGCAATAGCTGGGCTTTTTGTTTGTTATTCATCAGTTTTTACATCATTTTGAGTATTTTCTTGAGTGTCAGAAGCTTGCTCATCTGTTGTAGTTTCGCCATTTTGCAAGTCTTGTTTGGTGTCTTCTTCTGACGTTTCTGCTGACTCAGATTCGGTTTGTGAGACTTTGCTGTAGTTGTTAGAAACTTTATAGAAAACGCTGTTTACGAATTGTTGCGTTGATTCGTAGTCGAAACGGCTGAGTTGTGTGGCAAAAAGACGATCACGCCCATAGTCTGATGGGTCAGAGTCAGTGATACTAAAATGCCAATCAGGAATTTGATTACCTGCAGCATAGTAGTACAAGATGAAACCACCGCCTCTTTGAGAAGAGACTTGAGAAATAGCTTCGCCTTTATCATCGTAAGCGAGAGCAGACAAAGTCAATCTACCATTTTCTGAGACAATGCCCTCTGGAGAAAATTCGAAAGTAAAGCCGTTGGCGTCTTGCCATGTTCCAGCAAGACTTGAAAAATCACCTTGAGCTAGCGCAGCAAAATCCAATTGACTAGCTTCTTTGCTAACTTGTCTAGAATCAACGATAGTTTTCCCGCCTTTGACTAAATTGTTCGTAATCTTTTTTTCATTTGGCAGTTGAAATAAATCATGGCGCTTGTCAACTTCTTTTTTCTTAGCAGAAGATGAAGTGCTTTTGCCCGTAGTGCTTCGGTGAAGGTGGTGACTGGCTGTTACACTTGTATGCTTGTGTTGCGAATGCTGATTGAGAGCCAAAGCCCCTCCACACACAGTCAGTACCAATAAGCCAGAAATCCAGAAAGCGCGATTTGTTTTTTTCATCATTGTTTACCCCTTTAAATATTCTTCTAAATAATCTATTCGAAAAAAATTTTTAAAACCTAGCTTTTTTTCAAAAAAAATTTAAAAAAAATTTTGCTAGCGATAAGTCGAAAAGAATAGATTATTAGCAGGAAAAAGTTGGCGTTTTTTGCTAGAATAGAATTATGTAATATTGAGGGAGAGAAAAATGGTAAAACTTGTTGCGACAGATATGGATGGCACTTTCTTGACTAGTAAAGGCTTTTATGACAATCAACGCCTCCATAATGTCCTCGAAAAATTTGAAAAAAACGATATGTTATTTGTGGCAGCTAGTGGGCGCTCAATGCTTGCTTTGGAAAAAATGTTTGCGCCACATGCTGATAAAATGGCTTTTATTGCTGAAAATGGAACACTTGTTAAAGTCGGTGAAAAGACAGTTTTTGAATCTGGTTTAACGAAACCACAATTTTTAGAGATAACTGATACCTTAATTGAAAGCCCTTATATGACAGGTTATGATTTCTTGTTATCTGGTGAAAATGGAGCATACTTGCATCCTAAAGCCAGTGATGAATACCTTGAATTTATCAGTCATTACTATGAAAATGTGCAACGTGTTGACAATCTAGCAAATGTTACTGACAATATCTTGAAAGTGACAGCTAACTTTGCAGAAGATACGGTTCGAAAAGGTGAGGCTTGGTTTAACCAACGTATTGACTACGTTAAGGCAGTAACAACAGGCTTTAAATCAATTGACATCATTCTTTCTGATGTCAACAAAAGAACAGGTCTTGAGGCACTTTGTGATTCTTATGGCTTATCAGCTGCGGAAGTTGTTGCATTTGGAGATAACCTCAATGACTATGAAATGCTTGAATTTGCTGGAAGAGCAGTCGCAACCCAAAATGCTCGTCAAGAAATCAAAGAGATTTCTAGCGAAATTATCGGACATTGTGATGAAGAGTCGGTGATGGCTTATATGGAAGGATTAGTTGATTAATGGCAGATATTAAATTGCTTGCCTTGGACCTAGATGGCACACTCTTTAACAGCCAAAAAGTTGTCACACGAGAAAATAAATTGGCTCTCAGAGCCGCGCGTGATATGGGCGTTAAAGTGGTTATCACGACAGGACGACCACTAAAAGCTATTAGTGGTTTGCTTGAAGAATTAGACTTGATTTCTGATGAGGATTATCTGATTACCTTTAATGGTGGCTTGGTTCAAAAGACGACAGGTGAGATTTTAGCTAAGAGCGAGCTCAGCCGTTCTCAGCTTCAGCTTTTGTACCGTCATCTAGAGCCCTTAGCTCTACCATTTGATGTGCTTAGTGATGGCATTGTTTATAGTTTAGCCTGTCATGGCAATGAGTCACACTACCCGCAAGCAAATCCAACCCTTGAATTTGTAACGGTTGATAGCTTTGCTGACATTCCTGAAAATGTGATTTACAACAAGGTGGTTAGTGTCACAAAACCAGAATTTTTGGATCAACAACTCTTAAAATTGCCAAAAGAACTACATCAACATTTTGAAATTTTTAAATCACGTGATATCATAGTAGAAATGATGCCTAAAGGAGTTCATAAAGCTGCTGGTTTGAATCAACTAGTTAAACACCTAGGCTTATCATCAGAAAATGTCATGGCTATGGGTGATGAAGAAAACGACCTTTCCATGCTAAAATGGGCTGGGTTAGGTGTTGCTATGGCAAATGGTGTTGCAATCGCAAAAGAAACAGCAGATGTTGTGACAAGTCGTACCAATGATGAGTCTGGCGTCGCAGAAGCTGTTAAAAAATACATTTTAGAAGCTAAGTAGAAAGGATAAGAGGACAGTATGTTCTCTTGGTAGCTTAATATGGGATTATTTGATCGTTTATTTGGAAAGAAAAAGGATACAAAAGAGCAGATTGAAGGACAAGAAACTGCTCAGGCACTTGAAGAAACTTCTGCTGATGAGAGTAAAGAAGTAGCAGAACCAGCTGCCGTTCAAGCTCAAGCAGAAGACGTGATTGAAAGTGAAGTAACTCCAGTTTCTGAAGAAGCTAGCCAGCTAGAAGAAACTAAGGAAGCAGCTGAAGCTGATTTTTCAGGAGTTATGGCAGATTATTATGCTAAAAAAGAAGCTGCCAAAGAAGCTTTAGACCGTGGTGAAACAGTTGAATTTGAAGCTGTTGAAACAAAACAAGAAGACATAAAAGAAGAGTCAGTAGAGCCAGTTAATGCACCTGTTGAGACTGAAGAAGAAAAATACAATCGTAGTCTTAAAAAGACACGCACAGGATTTAGCGCACGCTTGAATGCCTTTCTAGCAAACTTCCGTCGTGTGGATGAGGACTTCTTTGAAGAATTAGAAGAAATGCTTATCTTGTCTGATGTCGGTGTTAATGTGGCTACACAATTGACAGAAGACTTGCGTTATGAAGCTAAGCTTGAAAACGCTAAGAAAGCTGATGATTTGAAACGTGTCATCATTGAAAAATTGGTTGAAATCTATGAAAAAGATGGTGTCTTTAACGAACAAATCAATTTCCAAGATGGTTTGACTGTCATGCTCTTTGTCGGAGTCAACGGAGTTGGTAAAACAACATCAATCGGTAAGCTTGCTTATAAATACAAAAATGAAGGCAAGAAAGTCATGCTTGTTGCGGCTGATACTTTCCGTGCTGGTGCCGTTGCTCAGCTTGCGGAATGGGGACGACGTGTTGATGTCCCAGTTGTGACGGGACCAGAAAAAGCAGACCCAGCTTCAGTGGTCTTTGATGGTATGGAAAGAGCTGTCGCTGAAAATGTTGACGTTCTGTTGATTGATACTGCAGGTCGTTTGCAAAACAAAGATAATTTGATGGCAGAGCTTGAAAAAATTGGTCGAATCATTAAGCGCGTGGTACCAGATGCTCCGCACGAAACCCTTCTTGCCCTTGATGCTTCGACAGGTCAAAATGCTCTTAGCCAAGCAAAAGAATTCTCAAAAATCACACCATTAACAGGACTCATCTTGACTAAAATCGATGGAACTGCCAAAGGTGGTGTTGTTCTAGCTATCCGCCAAGAACTTGATATCCCAGTTAAATTCATTGGATTTGGTGAAAAGATTGATGATATTGGCGAATTTGACTCTGAAGACTTCATCCGTGGTCTACTAGAAGGGATTATTTAAAGCTATGCTTAACTTTGTTAAATCTCATCTATCAACAATTCTCTTGAGCTCATCGACACTTGTCTTAACGCTGATTTATCTAGCTGAAGCTAAGTGGCAAATCATGGCGGTTTGGGGAATCTTAACCCTGTTTAACATTATTAGACTAGCTGTTTCTTACAAGAAAAATAACTAAAAAATACCCACCAGTTTATTAGTCTGGTGGGATTTTATTATCTAAAAGACGCGATAAACGTAAGGATTATCAGGGGCATCTGTTTCTTTAATCTTAGAAATGTGTAGGACTGGTAAGTTTTGTTCCAAAGTCTTATCGTACTCAAGACTAATGGTACCAGTTGCTGTAATCCATGTGTTGTTTGGATAGCTAGTAGCATTGCCAGTCGTTAAAAGCCCATAGACACCTGAATCGGCAATACAGTGAATGATACCAAAACGGAAAAGAAATTGATAACCATCGTGACCTGGTTCATTATAGACAAAACCAGTATAAGTGATATTACGTCCAGAAAATTCATCAGGATAAAGGTAGATGAGCTCCATGATTTCCATGTAATTATCCGTTGTAATGGTCAAATCACCAGAACCTTTGTATTTTTTCATTTCTTTTCGCATTTCCTTATCATAAGCAGCAGAAGTGAAATAAAGACTGGTATCTGGTTTTAGGTATTGGACACGTGTGCCATCTTCGCTGACTGTTCCAGTTGACCCTGCTGCAAGTGGGAAGTGGTAACCCTTGGCAGAAACCGTTGTAGAATCCAAGGTTACTGTTGGAACTAAAAGTCCGATAAGTACTGGAATGACCAGAATCATTGGACTGGTGATTTTCGCTAATTTTCCATGTAAATGGCTGTGCATTTTCAAATCTTTAACCCAGATAACTAATTGTACGATAGCTAGAACAAATGACAGCACCATGGAAATGTATGCTAGATAAGCGTAGTGGTTATTGATGTACTGATTTAATTTTCCTGAAATTTGTAAGTACATGGTTAATTCAAAATAACCAGCAAGAATTAAAAATCGAATCATCCAATCACCCCCACAAGTAGACAGTAAAGGATAATCATCCCAGCAGAAACGCTAATGAATTGTATGATAAAACGTTTCTTAAAGGAATTGAGCATCATCATGAGATTTTTGATATCCACCATTGGACCAATCAAAAGAAAGGCAAGGACTGGTGCAGTCCCAAAACTTGAGAGAAGTGAAGCACCTATAAAGGCGTCGGCTTCACTACAAAGTGACAAGATGAAGGCTAACAGCATCATCACTAGAATGGCTGTTAAGGTATTTCCACCGATTTTGGTTAGGATATGGGTTGGCAAATAAATCTGCATAGCCGAAGCTACCAAAGACCCAAAGACCAGATAACGCCCAGTGTCGAATAATTCATCGATAGCATGTGCTAAAACGAGGAAAATCTTGCGATACCAAGGTTCACCAGAGTAATTGTGAAAATGACAAGGCGCCATATCTTCTTTTAAGATATTGTCATCGACCACAAAGCCAAGCATAATTCCAAGCGTGATAGCAACAACAACAGCACCAAGAAGTCGCAACCACAAGAAGCGCCAGCTATTTCCAAAGGCTGAGTATGTTGCAAAAAGCACGATAGGGTTGATAATCGGTGCTGTGGCTAGAAAGGGAACAGCAGTGTAGCTAGGAACTTTTTTCTCTAGAAAGCGCGTGATGATAGGAATAATCCCACATTCACAGGAAGGGAAAATAAAACCAACGAATGTTCCAAAGAGAATTCGTAGGAATTTGTTTTTAGGGAGGTAATGTTGCACCAAATCAGGTGTCACGTAAACCTCGATAAAACCAGATAAAATCGTTCCAAGCAAAACAAAAGGCAAGGCCTCAATGATAATTGAGATAAAAATCGCAAACCATTGTAAGACACTTGCTGGTAAGTGATTAAAAATGTCCATAAAACTTAATGAGTCGCTTTCTTATCGTTTTTATCCTTACTTTCCTTTTCTTTTTCAGGGTCACTAGAGACTTTTGGAAAACTTGCAAAGTTTGCAAACATTGATTCTAAATCGTCCTGACGTTTGTGAGTGATTGCCATAAGATGGACACCTCTTTTCTAAATATAGTCACCAGTTATTATACTATCATTTGAAAAAATCAGCAAAAGCTAAGCGGATATTTATAAGAGAGGATTTGATAAAATTCGGTAAAAGTTCAGTTAAAAATCATCAAAAGAATCAGTAAAAATCCCAGCTTTAAGAGTTTTTTTGATATAATAGAAAGGCTATGAAAAATGAAAATATACATAAAATTGCTCAAGAATTAACAATTAAAGAGAACCAAATTGCCAAAGTTCTCGAGTTGACAAGTGAAGGAAATACCATTCCTTTCATCGCTCGTTATCGTAAAGAAATGACTGGTAATTTGGATGAAGTTCAAATTAAGGCTATCATTGATTTGGATAAAAGCATGACAGCTTTAGCTGAACGCAAAGCAACGGTATTAAGTAAAATTGAAGAACAAGGAAAATTAACAGCTGAGCTCAAAAAAGCAATTGAGGCAGCTGAAAAATTGGCTGACGTTGAAGAACTTTACCTTCCTTACAAAGAAAAACGTCGTACTAAAGCAACTATTGCCAGAGAAGCAGGGCTATTTCCTCTAGCACGCCTGATTTTACAAAATAAAGCTTCGCTTGAAAAAGAAGCTCAAGCTTTTATTTGTGATGGGTTTGAAACAGCTGATAAAGCTATCGCAGGAGCTTGTGAAATCTTGATTGAATCTTTTTCAGAAGACAATCGCCTTCGCTCATGGGTTTACAATGAAATCTGGTCATATAGTTCTGTTGTTTCGAGCGTTAAAGATGAAACTGCTGATGATAAAAAAACGTTCCAAATCTATTATGATTTCTCAGAAAAAGTTTCTAAAATGCAAGGCTACCGCATTTTAGCTCTTAATCGTGGTGAAAAATTAGGCATTTTAAAAGTTGGTTTTGACCACAATACTGACAAGATGATTCGTTTCATGGCGTCACGTTTTAAAAACAGAAATGCTTACATCGACGATGTCATCTCAAAAACCATCAAGAAAAAAATCGTTCCAGCTATGGAACGCCGTATTCACAGTGAATTGACAGAAAGTGCTGAAGATGGGGCTATCGAGCTTTTCTCAGAAAATCTTCGCAACCTTCTTTTGGTATCACCGCTAAAAGGGAAAATGGTTCTTGGTTTTGACCCTGCCTTTCGTACAGGAGCCAAGCTAGCCGTGGTTGACCAAACAGGTAAACTCATGACAACACAAGTGATTTACCCAGTTGCACCTGCTAGCCAAGCCAAAATCGAACAGTCTAAAAAAGATTTAGCTGAGCTCATTTCTAGCTATGGCATTGAAATTATCGCTATCGGAAATGGAACAGCCAGCCGTGAAAGTGAAGCATTCGTAGCGCAAGTCTTGAAAGATTTTCCAGACGTTTCTTATGTTATTGTCAATGAAAGCGGAGCTTCTGTCTACTCTGCTTCTGAGCTTGCTCGTCATGAGTTCCCAGACTTGACGGTTGAAAAACGTTCTGCCATTTCTATTGCTCGTCGTCTTCAAGACCCTTTGGCAGAATTGGTTAAAATCGATCCAAAATCAATTGGTGTCGGCCAATACCAGCACGATGTAAGTCAGAAAAAATTGGCTGAAAACCTAGATTTCGTTGTTGATACCGTGGTTAACCAAGTCGGGGTGAATATTAACACAGCAAGTCCAGCACTCTTGTCACATGTATCAGGACTAAATAAAACCATTTCAGAAAATATCGTTAAATACCGTGATGAACACGGTCGTATCAGTTCGCGTGAAGAGATTAAGAAAGTGCCACGTCTGGGAGCTAAAGCCTTTGAACAAGCTGCTGGTTTCTTGCGCATTCCTGGTGCCAAAAATATTCTTGATAACACAGGTGTTCACCCTGAGTCATACAAGGCTGTTGAACGCTTGCTGAAAGAACTTGATATCACTGATTTTGATGATTCTGCTAAGGCAAAACTTCAAGCAGTGTCTGTAAAAGATATGGCTGAAACAATCAGCCTTGGTCAAGAAACGCTGAAAGATATTATTGCTGATCTCTTAAAACCAGGTCGTGATTTGCGTGATGATTTTGAAGCACCAGTCCTTCGCCAAGATGTGCTTGATATTTCTGACCTTGAAATCGGACAAAAATTAGAAGGCACTGTTCGAAATGTGGTCGATTTTGGTGCCTTTGTTGATATCGGTCTTCACGATGATGGCTTGATTCACATTTCACAAATGAGCAAATCTTTTGTCAAACATCCTAGCCAAGTGGTTTCTGTTGGTGATGTGGTCACAGTGTGGGTTTCAAAAATCGATAAAGAGCGTGGCAAAATTAACCTTTCTTTGGTAGATTTACGTGAACTTAACTAATTACGTCAAAGAAGTTTCACAAGAAGATTTTGGAAAAGCCTTCCGACATACAGCTATCTGGAACACTCGTCTCAGAACAACTGGCGGCCGATTTTTCCCAGCTGATGGGCATCTAGATTTTAATCCAAAAATCCTTGAGGTGTTTGGACTGGAGACCTTTCGAAAGATTGTTCGTCATGAGCTTTGCCATTATCATCTTTATTTTGAAGGAAAAGGTTACAAACACGCTGACGCAGATTTTAAAGAATTACTTCAAAAGGTTGATGGCCTTCGCTACGCACCGACTATGCCAAGTGAGACGGCTTATCATTGCTATCGTTGTCAAAAGTGCGGGCAAGAGTATCGTAGAAAACG
Source organism: Streptococcus sp. TATVAM-FAB8 (assembly GCF_046592795.1). Taxonomy (NCBI): domain Bacteria; kingdom Bacillati; phylum Bacillota; class Bacilli; order Lactobacillales; family Streptococcaceae; genus Streptococcus; species Streptococcus sp. TATVAM-FAB8. Next base: position 96,808 of record NZ_JAWVPQ010000001.1, on the reverse strand, counting down.
CCGTGTCAATACCAAAAAATACCGCTGTGGTCGTTGTCACGGAAAATTAATCAAAGTAGAAGAGACAAGTTTTTTTGAAAAAAATCCTGCTTCTAAAAATCAGTCGTAAGGCTGATTTTATTTTAGAAGGGATTAGGTATAATAGTTATAGTAAAAGAAGGAAGGGATAAAGATGAAATCAGCTCTTTATAAACAGCGAAAAAATAAACTGGTTTGTGGTGTTTGTGCCGGAATTGCTGATAAGTTTGGCTGGGATTTACCGCTAACACGTGTCCTAGCAGCATTGCTAATGTACTTTTATGGTTTTGGCATTGTGCTTTACATCCTCTTAGCAATTTTTCTTCCTTACAAAGAAGATATTACACGTGATCAATATGGTACTGGTCCGCGTAGAAGAAAGGATGCTGAAGTTGTCGATGATGACGATGACAATGACGGCTGGTTCTGGTAATCACTGACAGATTGAGTTTTTAATGTTGCAGTCAAAAAGACTAGATAAGTATAACAGGAACTTATTGCAGTCTTAAGAAACAAGAAAAGGTTTGGGAAAAGTCTCAAGCCTTTTTACGTGTACTTGGAAAAGCTAATAATTAATTTTCAAAAGCTTGCGTGAGCGCTTACTTTTTAGGCTGATTGTGATATAATAATGAAAAAAGAGGAAAAGGATTGAACAGAATTGTTACTTTAGTGAAAATGGACTTGTTATAAGAAAAGCCTATTTTTATCGTTTTCAATTCATTTTACATTTTTTGTAAAAAGTTCATGGTATGAGACATGTCAGTTACTGTAAAAATGTTAGTCGACAAGGTAAAACTTGATGTTATCTACGGTGATGATGACTTATTATCAAAAGAGATTACAACGTCAGATATTTCACGTCCAGGGCTTGAAATGACTGGCTATTTTGATTATTATTCACCAGAGCGTTTGCAGCTTTTAGGGATGAAAGAATGGTCATATCTAACGAAAATGACCTCACACAATCGTCGTCATGTCCTAAGAGAAATGATTAAGCCAGAAACACCAGCCATTATCGTGGCGCGTAATTTGGCTATTCCAGAGGAAATGATTAGCGCTGCTAAGGAAAAAGGCATTGCGATTTTGCAAAGTCACGTTCCAACTAGTCGTTTGTCTGGTGAAATGTCATGGTATCTTGATTCTTGCTTGGCAGAGCGCACAAGTGTTCATGGTGTTTTGATGGATATCTATGGCATGGGTGTCTTGATTCAAGGAGATTCTGGTATTGGTAAAAGTGAAACAGGTCTTGAGTTGGTTAAACGTGGTCACCGTCTTGTGGCTGATGACCGTGTGGATGTTTTTGCTAAAGATGAAGAAACCCTTTGGGGTGAACCAGCTGAGATTCTTCGTCATTTGCTAGAAATTCGCGGAGTTGGGATTATCGACGTTATGAGCCTATACGGTGCAAGTGCTGTTAAGGATTCATCACAAGTTCAATTGGCCATTTACCTTGAAAATTATGAGTCAGGAAAAGTCTTTGACCGTCTTGGAAATGGTAATGAAGAACTTGAGTTGTCAGGAGTCAAAATTCCACGTCTACGTATCCCAGTTCAAACTGGTCGAAACATGTCAGTTGTCATTGAGGCAGCTGCCATGAATTATCGTGCCAAACAAATGGGATTTGATGCGACGAAGACTTTTGAAGAACGCTTGACCCAACTCATTACAAAGAATGAGGGGAACCAATGATTAATCCAATCGCGATTCAATTTGGTCCCTTTGCCATTCGCTGGTATGCGCTTTTCATTGTTTCAGGTATGCTTCTAGCAGTTTATTTAGCTATGAAGGAAGCACCACGACGTAAGATTATTCCAGATGATATTTTAGATTTTATTTTAATTGCTTTTCCAATAGCGATTATCGGGGCTCGTCTTTATTATGTGATATTTGATTTTGACTATTACGCTAGTCAGCCTTGGACTGAGATTTTTGCGGTATGGCATGGTGGTCTAGCCATCTATGGTGGCTTGTTGACGGGAGCCATTGTTCTCTTTGTCTTTTCATATTATCGTGCCATTAATCCACTTGATTTCTTGGATATTGCAGCTCCTGGTGTGATGATTGCGCAAGCAATTGGGCGCTGGGGAAACTTTATCAATCAAGAAGCTTATGGTAAAGCCGTTAAGAGTCTTAACTACTTACCAGATTTCATTAAAAATCAAATGTATATCGATGGTAGTTACCGCGTTCCGACCTTTTTATACGAGTCAATGTGGAACTTGCTTGGGTTTATCATTATCATGAGTGTGAGACACCGTCCACGTTTTCTAAAACAAGGAGAAGTGACGTTCTTTTATTTGATTTGGTATGGTTGCGGACGCTTTGTGATTGAAGGCATGCGAACAGATAGTTTGATGTTCTTAGGTATGCGAGTGTCACAATGGTTGTCAGCCGTATTAATTCTTCTTGGAATTGTCTTGATCGTTTGGAGAAGAAACCAAAAAGATATTCCTTATTATCAGGAATAAGTGCTTAGGAGATAGGAGATAAGATGTTAGAAGTAGCTTTGTTAATTTTTGCCATCGCTTTTGCAGTTATGGTTGGCGTTTTTATACCAATTGGTGTTAAACTATATAAAACAGTTGATGTTGTTAATGAGACTATTGAGGAGTCAAAAGAAACGATTAAGGTGTTGACAAGTGATGTGAATGTATCCCTTCACCAAGCCAATGAAATCCTCGCTAAAGCTAACGTTTTAGTAGAAGATGTCAATGGCAAAGTATCAACGATTGATCCTTTGTTTGTCGCAGTAGCAGACCTTTCAGAATCAGTTTCTGATTTGAATGCGCAAGCGCGTCGTCTCTCTCAAAAAGCCACTCAAGCGACATCAAATGTTGGTAAAGCTAGTGCAGCTTATGCTGTCGGTAAAGTTGCCTCAAAACTATTAAAAAAGGAGAAAGAGCATGAGTAAATTATTGAGAAATGTGATTATTGGTGTTGCCTCAGGTGCAGCCGCAGCTTATTTCCTATCTACTGAAAAAGGTAAAGAATTACAGAAAAAAGCAAGTAAAGCATATCAAGCTTACAAAGAAAATCCTTCTGAATACCATCAAAAAGCTAAAGATAAGGCAACAGAATACACTGACTTAGCAGTAGACACTTTTAACGATTACAAAGAAAAATTTGAATCAGGCGAACTAACAACTGATGAATTTCTTGAAATCGTTAAAGAAAAGGGTCAAGCAGCTGCTGACTATGCGACTGAAAAAGTATCAGAATTAACATCAAAAGTATCTGATGTCGTTGACGATGTTGCTGATAAAGCAGAAGATGTCAAAGAAGATGTGGAAGCTGAAGTTGATGATATTATCATTGATTACACAGCAAAAGAAGATGAAACACCTTCTGAAGAACCAAAAGCTGAAGCTGAAAAATCAGAAGAAGATACTAAAGCATAATAAAAAGGCGGTCCAAAGGGCCGCTTTTTTCGTATTAAAAAACTCCCAGCAATGGGAGTTTTGTTTATCAATGTCTTAATGACCAAATAATGCTTGAAACAGCTGACGTAATGGCTAGGCTGATAAGAGAGGCAAACAAGAAAGCCCAGATTGGCGCCAGATTCAAGACAAGTAAAAAGAAAGATACCACAACAGTGGAAATAGCAAATAAAGCGATACGGGCAAAGAACATGAGTTCCTTGAGCTTAGCGCTTCTGTGATTAATTTCCTGAAATTCGTAAAATTTAGGGGTATCATCTACCTGAAGATGTTGTTCTTGTTCTTCAAGGTCTTTATGTTGCTTTAACGGTGTTGGCATAATCCCTCTCCTCTATTTCAACTGATATCATACCATAAATTAATATATTTGTCACCTTTTTTTAAAAAAAGCTCTTGACTCTTTGTCAAAAATATGTTTAAAATAGTTGTTCCTCTTTTTTGTTTCAAAATGAGGATTTCTTTTTGAGTCTCTCCTCTCATAAAGTTTTGCTCATTCTGAAGCTAGATAAAAATACTTTAGAAAGCTATAACAAAAGGATTCTGAGGAGATCTGAGTGACGAATTGTTATAGGAGTGGTATAATTAAAACGTTATGGAAAAAATAATTATTACTGCGACAGCTGAATCTATCGAGCAGGTCAAAGAGCTCTTAGATGCAGGTGTTGACCGCATTTATGTGGGTGAAGAAAATTATGGTTTGCGTTTGCCGCACAATTTCACGTATGATGAACTTCGTGAGATTGCTGATATGGTTCATGCCGCTGGTAAAGAATTGAGTGTTGCATGTAATGCATTGCTCCACCAAGACATGATCAATGCCGTTCGACCATACCTTGATTTCTTGAAAGAAATTAAAGCTGATTACGTGGTAGCTTGTGATGCTGGACTTTTCCACATCAACAAACACGAAGGCTACAACTTCAAGATGATTTACGATGCTTCAGTTTTCGTGACATCAAGTCGTCAAGTAAACTTCTGGGGTGACCACGGAGCAAGTGAAACAGTTCTTGCGCGTGAAATCCCATCAGCAGAGTTGTTCCAAATGTCTGAAAATCTTCGCTACCCAGCTGAAGTACTTGTTTACGGAGCAACTGTTATTCATCATTCAAAACGTCCGTTGTTGCAAAATTACTATAATTTTACACACATCGATGATGAAAAAACACGTGAACGTGGTCTTTTCCTTGCTGAACCAAGTAACAAAGACTCACACTATTCAATTTACGAAGACAAACACGGTACACACATCTTCGATACTGATGACCTTGATATGATGCCAAAAATAACTGAGTTGGTTGAACATAACTTTACACACTGGAAATTAGATGGTATTTATTGCCCAGGTCATGATTTTGTTGAAATCGCAAAAATCTTTGTGAAAACAAAAGAATTGATGGAAGCTGGAGAATTTACATCAGATCAAGCCTTCTTGTTTGATGAAGAAATCCGTAAATTGCATCCAAAAGGTCGTACACTTGGAACTGGATTCTACGAATTTGATCCAGAAGAAGTCAAATAAGGCTCACGCAAATAGCTGTTTATCATGATTGAGTTACTATTTCAGGGCATGATAAGCAGGATTACACAGTTAAATGGATAAAGCTTAGCGTTTATCAAAAATCATTTTTACTATCTTGAAAATAGGAAGATTATAATGTCAAAAAATAATTTTAAACGTCCAGAGGTTTTAGCACCTGCTGGAACTCTTGAAAAATTAAAAGTCGCTGTAGATTACGGAGCAGATGCAGTCTTCGTAGGTGGTCAACAATACGGTCTTCGTAGCCGTGCTGGTAACTTCTCTATGGAAGAATTGCAAGAAGGGATTAACTATGCCCATGCTCGCGGTGCTCGTGTGCACGTCGCAGCTAACATGGTTACTCACGAAGGAAACGAAGTCGGTGCAGGAGAGTGGTTCCGTCAACTTCGTGATATGGGATTAGATGCAGTTATCGTATCAGACCCAGCCATGATTACCATTTGTTTAACAGAAGCACCAGGTTTAGAAGTCCATGTGTCTACACAAGCTTCTACAACTAACTATGAAGCATTCGCTTTCTGGGAAGAAGTTGGTGTATCACGTGTTGTTTTGGCGCGTGAAGTTGGGGTTGCTGAAATTGCAGAAATCCGCAAACACACATCACTTGAAATTGAAGCCTTCGTTCACGGGGCAATGTGTATCGGTTATTCAGGACGTTGTGTCCTTTCAAACCACATGAGTCACCGTGATGCTAACCGCGGTGGATGCTCACAATCTTGCCGTTGGAAATATGACCTTTACGATATGCCATTTGGTCAGGAACGTAAAAGTCTTGAAGGTGAAATTCCAGAACCATTCTCAATGTCATCAGTTGACATGTGCATGATTGAACACTTGCCTGATTTGATTGACAATGGTGTAGATAGCTTCAAGATTGAAGGTCGTATGAAATCAATTCACTACGTGTCAACAGTTACAAACTGCTACCGCGCAGCTGTTGATGCTTACCTAGAAAGCCCAGCAAAATTCGAAGCCATCAAAGGCGAATTGCTTGATGAGCTTTGGAAAGTTGCTCAACGTGAATTGGCAACTGGTTTCTACTACAAAACACCAACAGAAAACGAGCAACTCTTTGGCGCTCGTCGTAAAATACCACAATATAAATTTGTCGGAGAAGTTGTTGCCTTTGATGAAAGCACAATGACAGCAACAATCCGTCAACGTAACGTTATCCTCGAAGGAGATAAGGTCGAATTTTACGGTCCAGGTCTTCGTCACTTTGAAACAACTATCAAAGACTTGCACGATGCTGATGGAAACAAAATCGACCGCGCTCCAAATCCAATGGAATTACTAACAATCACTGTCCCACAAGCGGTTCAACCTGGCGACATGATTCGTGCTTGTAAAGAAGGGCTCGTTAACCTTTACAAAAACGATGGTTCCAGCAAAACTGTTCGCGCATAATTAATGCAGTAATAATAAAAAAATGAACGACTGATAAACATTTGTGTTTAGGTCGTTCATTTTTTGTTGAGATTTTGCAACTGAGATTTTCTAACTGTCGGTGGCACTAAGCTTAGACGCTTGATGTCATCAATAGGAATAATGGTTGAAATGTTTTTTTGAAAGTTCTTCAAAATGAGCTTGCCGTTTTTAGCATCGTATTTGACCAAATCTCCTGTAAAACTATCGTCCTCATAAATGGCATGAAGGGCAAGATGCTTGTTTTGGGCTTCCTTGATGATGGTAATGATTTTATTAGCTTTTAAATTAATCTCACTTGTCTGTGGCGCTCGAAAGTCAATGTAAGCTTGCGCTTGTTTTTTAAATTGCTTAATAATATTTTTCATAGTCATTTATCCTAAAAATTGATAAAATGATTATACACCTTTTAAGAAAAAAAATAAATAATCAAAAGTTTAGAAATTATTTACGAATATATTAAGTAGGAGGAGATAAATATGTCAGAATTTAAATTTGAAATCGTTGAACACTTGCTTACTCTATCAGAAAGCGATAAAGGATGGACAAAAGAATTGAACCGTGTCAGCTTTAACGGTGCTGAACCAAAATTTGACATTCGTTCATGGAGCCCAGACCACAGCAAGATGGGCAAAGGTGTGACACTTACAAACGATGAATTCAAAATCATTTTGGATGCTTTTCGTTCATGATAAAAAAGTCAGCTAATCATTTTTCAAAATGGTTGGCTGTTTTTTTGTGATTAAGGCTGGTCAAATACCACTTTTTCCTCTATAATAGCCCTTGTAAACGTAATCATAAGATTTTTAGGTGAGGACAAATGGCAAATTTGCAGTATAAAAACTATATTTTTGATTTTTACGGTACCTTGGTTGATATTGAGACTGATGAGAAAAATCCCCAATTATGGGCGCAAATGGCAGAACTTTATCGTTCTTATGGAGCTGATTATACTGGACCAGCTCTAAAGACACATTATGATGCTTTGATTAAACGCCAAGAAGAGCAGTTGCGTAAGCGACTAAAACTAGAATATGTCGAAGTTGATTTGGTTCATGTCTTTATCGAACTCATGTTAGAAGCGCCGCAAAAACATGCGACAGATAGTATCATTCTTGATTTGGAAACTTGGGGGAATCTCATTGCTCAGACCTTTAGAATGCTGTCACGCAAAAAATTGCAAGCTTACGAAAATACGCTAGCCACTTTGAAAACATTAAAAGAAGCAGGAGCTACGGTCATTTTACTTTCAAATGCTCAGCGTGCATTTACCCAAGCAGAGATTGAAATGACAGGATGCAGAGAATTTTTGGATAAGATTTACATCTCGTCTGACCACAAAATGAAAAAACCGCAAGTTGACTTTATGAACCTTGTCCTAAAAGAAAATCAGCTTGATCCAAAAGAAAGTGTCATGGTCGGCAATGACTTCACCAGCGACATGGCAATCGCACAAGCAGCAGGCATGGATGGCATTTTGCTAAACACCTTCCCATACAGCCAAGAAGACATTCAAAACCTTAACACCATGAATGCCAAAGTGATTAATGATATCAGTGAGTTGGTGGGGTGAGAGAATGAAAAAGAGTTTGGAAATTTTCCAAGCTCTTTTTATGTTATAAAGATTAGTAACGTTTCAAATGCTATAATTTCTTAACTTATTGTTTGAATAATAAAGTAAAGCGACTAAAAGCAAAGCTCCTGCAAATAGCAAAACAAAAATGCGCCATGATAAGAAAACAGCAATAAATCCAAAGAACAGAGAACCAATGGCAAGTGTTGGAATAGTTATTGTATAAAAAGCACTAAATACTTTTCCAAGGTGCTCATTCGGAATCTCAGTCTGTAAAATTGGCTTTTGAGCAACATGTGTCACTCCTAAAAATAGGCATGACATAAACCAAATTAGCAAGATGACGAAACGATTTTGTGCCAATGCAGTGGATCCAATTCCGATTCCAAAAATAACAGTTGCTAGCCAAAAAGCTTTACCGTAACTTAGTTTTTGTAGTAAAAAATTTGCCACAAAGGTTGTTCCGAACAAAGTTCCCACAGCACAAGCAGATACTAAAAGACCGTAAAAGGCAGAGTTACCAACTTCTTTAGCAATTAGGAGTTGATAAACGTTGAAACCACCAAAGAGAAAGTTAAGTATAGCCCCTCCAAGCGTAATTGAAAATACGACTTTATTTTTCAAAATAAAACGAAGTCCACTAAGAAAGTCTGTTTCTTCAACACTTTTTTCAATTTTTTCTTTAAATCTTATCTTTCTAAACAAAATGATTGATCCCAAGAAAGTAAATACATCAATAAAAAGTAAAGGAATATAACTGATAACAGAAAGTAAGAATCCACTAATAGCAGTGAAGACGTATTCTGTTCCGTTGTAAGCTATAGACATATACATCTCTGCTTTTGCTAAATCTTTTGAAGCGACAATCTTTGGAACCAGCGCATCTTGAACAGTGTAAGTATTTAGCCCGACAGTTGAGGCGATGAAAACACAAGTAAAAATAATGACTAAACTAAGATTAGCATTTATGCCTTTTAGGCACATTCCCATAATGATACCTAGTACAGCTAATAGTTGTGCCCACTCTAATAGTATTAATAGAAATTTTTTAGGGTGAGAGTCAATCTTTTTTCCAAAAACAAAAGAAAAGGTATTGGGAATAAAAATCAAAAAATTCAATAGCCCAACATACCAAGCACTATTTGTCATTTCTAAGACATACCATGACAGAACAATAGTGTAAATTGAATCACCACAATTGCTAATTAATCGTCCCAGAAATACATGACTAAAGTCTTTATATTTTTTTAATATCATAAATCGTCCTTTCGCTGCCATAATTATAGCTTATTTCAATATTTTGTCAATATAAAAAATATTTCGATAATTTTTACTGAGTTAAATTAAAAAAATCCCCAGAGAAATATGGGGGTTCTCTCACAAAAACAATTCTTCCAATTTGACGATAATATTGCTGATTTCTTCTGGGCTTTTTTTAAAGTCACTTTCAATCCATGCGGAAATGATTCGCTCAAAAGAGGCGCAGAAGGCTTCAATAATCAAATCATCAGTTATTTTACTTTTTTGTTTGATTTTATTTTTGAGATTAACATTTGTTGTGACCAATCGTTCTAGTAGTACACGAACGGTTTTTGAAAATTTTACATGAGGCGCTTGTGAGATGACTTTGAAGTGTTTGGCATCATCTTTAATACACTTTAGACTTTCGAGGATTTTATCTGGTTTATCAAGATTTCCTTTGGATAAAATATTCCAGAATCTTTCGGAGGTTTCGTCACTGATGGTTGTTGCTAGGTCATCTTTATCAAGAAAATGCTGGTAAAAAGTTCCGCGGCTAACACCAGCTTTTTTGGCAATGTCAGCGACTGTGATTTCTGAATAAGTTTTGTCAAAAAGCAATTCAATAAGGGCGTTTTTTAGGCTTTCAACGCTGCTTGTTTTTCGATTAATCGTCATATTTTTCCCTTAATTAAACACATTATTAAAATCTGTCATGGTTTTTGGTTTGTTAATATTGTATTATTTTTTCGTAAAATGTTAAAGCGTTGACTTATCGTATTAGGTTTTTTGAAGCATAATGGGGTATGAGTTTTTATGAAGAAAGGATAGGAATATGTCAAAGACAAGAAAAGTATTTGGGTTCGTCGGATTAGTTCTTGCCATGTTTATGGGAGCTTTGGATGCTACTATCGTTAATATTGCCTTACCAGACATTATGAAGCATCTCAATTCTAGTTTGACAGATACGAGCTGGGTTTCAACGATTTATGTTTTGGCAATGGCTGCTTTTATTATTACAGCTTCTAAGCTCGCTGATTTGTATGGTCGTAGATTAGTTATGCTGATTGGTGTTGCTATATTTGGAGTCTTTTCATTTGCTTGCATGATGGCAAATTCGCTAAATTTTTTAATTGCTTTCCGATTTTTCCAAGGAATCGGTGGGGCAATTTTGACACCGATTGTTTTACCAATGGGGATTGCACTTTTTGGAAAAGCAAACACAAGTAAGGTAACAGCAGTTATAGGTGCATTCAGCGCTTTGGCTGCAGCAAGTGGTCCGGTCATCGGTGGCTTTATCATTAATTGGGCAAGCTACAACTGGATTTTTGGAATTAATATTCCAATTGCTTTGATTTCTTTTGTGCTTATTCTAGTTGGCAATGAGGAATCTTATGATTTTAGTATTGCTAAAGAAATTGACTGGCTTGGTATGGTATTTTTGACTTGTGCCTTAGGAGGTTTGACATTTGGTCTTCTAGAAGGAAGAGAATATGGTTGGACGTCAACTATCATTTTATCAAGCTTTGCTATTAGTTTAGTTGGCTTAATCTTGTTAATTTTTGTAGAAGGAAAAGTAAAATCACCGATTATTGAATTATCACTGTTTAAAGAAAAGACCTTTACAGCCTCAAGCATCATTTACATGATTTTTGGCTTTGCGATTATTGTTCCGTCTTTGATTTTGAATTACTTTCTTCAAAATGTTCGTGGCTATAGTGCTCTTCATTCAGCTTATCTTATCGTGCCAACCTCTTTAGCGATTGCTGTGGGAATGCCTCTAGCAACCAAAATGTACCAAAAACTTTCTGCGAAACTTCTTATTGGTATTGGGATGTTTATCACAGCAGCTGGACTTTTTATGCTAAGCTTAGTTCAATTTGAAACTTCAGAAGCTATTATCATTTGTTGTAATGTGATTATTGGTCTTGGTTTAGGATTTATGGCGATGTCTATGACTGCTTCTGTAAGATACCTTCCTGTTATTAAAGCAGGTATTGGTTCAGGGATTATCAATGCTGCTCGCTACATCGGTCAAGCAGTTAGTATGGCATTGCTTGTGACTATTTTGAATGCTAATATTAACACGGCTAAGGATAATATCAGGCATGATGCTTATGTTCAAATTGATAAGCATCAGTTATCAAATTCAGTGAAAATAGTTGCTAAAAAAGAAATCAAAGAAGTATTTGAATCTACAAGCAAGACCACTGATTCTTCTAAAAAACAAAATCAAATGCTGACGAAGGTCAAAGCTGCGGCTAAAAAGACTGATAATCTTCCTCTCCCTAAGAAAGGCAGTGATTATCGAAAACTCTATGATGCCAATAGTCAATTAGTCGTAGGCTCAGAAAAAGTCGTAGCCAATCTTCCAAAACAAATCAGCTCAGCCTTAACACCTTTAAGCCAAGGGCAAGCGCAACTAGGACAAGGAATCCAACTCCTAGCCCAAAAAGAAGAACTAACCGATACCTTCCAAAAAATTAAAGACTCAAAAAACAAAAATCTTAGCCAAGCCTTTAACCAAGTCTTTATTATCGGTTCTTTGATTGTCCTAATCACAAGCCCACTCGCTTACTTCACTGATAAAAAAGAAAAGGAGTGATGGAGAAAATTTGAGTATAGGAAAACCACCTGCTAAAAAGTAGGTGGTTTTTGATGTAAAAAATCTAATTTTTAGATAATTAGAGTATTGAAAAAGGTGATCAGAAGTATTAGAATGGTTAGCAGATGTCATTATAAAAATTTATGAGGTAAGTGTGTTAACTCTTGTTGCTAAAGTTGATGACTATGAAAAATATAGATACAAAAGATAAACATAAAGAAATAACCATTTTTGAGCTTGATTCTGCTTGGAAAATTAAAAATAATAATATTGATGAGGATTGGCGCAGATTAGTCTAAAAAATGACCTTATCAAGTTTCTGAAAAACAGTTATTTTTTCGGAAAAATGTAAATTAGTGGGTAATCTTAATCCAATTGCCGAATAGCAAGTATAATAGTATAATTACATTAAACAATAGTTTAGGAGTAATATTTTTTTGAAACCAATACTAAAATACAGAGGCGGGAAATCAAAAGAACTACCATCGTTCGTAGACTTTATCCCTGAATTTGATACCTATTATGAACCTTTTTTGGGTGGTGGAGCAACGTATTTCCACTTAGAACCTGAAAAGGCTTTTATAAGTGATATAAATGAACGATTGATAAATTTTTATACGGAAATAAGTAGCAAAAAATTCGAAAAAATTAAGCAAGAGCTTTTTGAGCTTCAATCGCAATATGAAAATAATAGGAGGATATTTAATTATAGGAAGTCGCTCTCTCCCACAGAAAGAGTAGAGGATCCTAATGATGAGCTTTACTATAAAATTAGAGATATGTTCAATGGGAAAATTCCATCAGATTACGAAAAGGCAAGTTTATATTTTTTCATAAATAAGACGGCCTACTCTGGGATGATTAGATATAATTCGTTAGGAGAATTTAATGTTCCTTATGGTCGTTATGCTAATTTTAATACAAACTTATTAACTAAAGACCATCATAAGCTGTTAAGACAAGCCACTATTTTCAATGGTTCTTACGAAACAGCTTTTAACTTGGCCACCGAGAATGACTTCATCTTCTTAGACCCCCCCTATGACACTGTTTTTTCAGAATATGGGAATGAAACATTCACAGGAGATTTTGGAGAAACTGAACACATTAAACTTGCTGAGAATTTTAAAAATCTATCCAGTCCTAGTTTAATGATTATAGGAGAGACTCCACTAATATCAGAGTTGTACTCAGGTTTTATAAAAGGAAAATATCAAAAAAACTATATGGTAAATATAAGGAATCGTTTTAAATCAAAAGCTAATCATTTGATTATAACGAATTACAATGTGAAGAGGTAAATCATGGCACGATTTGGAGAAAGATTTTTATTAGGGTTCACTAGTCCGAGAACACCAAAGTTAATTAGTGAGTACATCAAGGTAATTGAAAAAAATAATTTGGAGAATTTACCATATAATACTGCTTTTCAAGAAAAGTTTTATACGGTACTTTCTGAAGCTAAGGTGGCAGGGGAAGAAGCTGGAACTGCAAGAGATAAAGCACTTGCTGGGAGAGATAAATTAACTAGAATGCCACAAGCATTAGGCTTTTTTATTACACAGAGAGATAAGAAATTTCAAGTAACGGATGCTGGAAAACTATTAAAAGACGAAGACTTATTTGAAGATGTTCTACTTCATCAAATTTTAAAATTTCAACTTCCCTCGCCACTTCATAAAGAGAGTGCGTCTAATGCAGGAAGATTCAGAATTAAGCCGTTCCTAGAACTTATCAGACTGATAGATGAATTAGAATACTTATCATATAAGGAATTAATGATTTTCGGAATGACTTTAACAGACTATCGTAATTTTGAGTCGGTTGTTGAAAGAGTAAGAAAATATAGAAAACAAAGAGAAATAATCAAAAAGCAAAAGAAATCTTTAAGAATGTTTGATTATGAAACACAATTAAATGTTTTTAAAGAACTATATAACGACATTATCCAATTGGGTGACTTTAGGACAAGAGAAACTGAAACGAAAACCGCAGAAGAATATATGAAAAAGAAGTTGAGGAATTGGGGAGACTATACAGATTCTATTTTTCGTATCTTAAGAGCAACAGGTGTTGTAGTATTCAGTAAAGGAAGAACACTTACAATAAGTTCTGAACGAATTGATGAAATCAAATATATTCTAAAAAAAGTAGATAGAGAAATTGTTTCTACTAATATGGATAGAAATGACTTTGATTCGTATATTTCTAATCCTCATGAGCCTATATTGTTAAACGATAATAAAGATAGTTTAATAAAAACTTTAGAGAGTATCGGTAGCTTTGGTAATAACAAAGAGGATATCTATGTTCTTAAGCATAGACTCAATCAGCAACGAATCTTTAGAAAACAAAAAAAAGTAGACGACGAGACACTAAGATTAAAAGCGCGTTCTGAGGAAGATATTAAAGACATATTACAGACCTTTGAAGCTATTAGTCAAAAAGAAATTGAGCCTGCAAGTATGAGACCTACTTTCTTTGAATGGAATATCTGGCGAGCGATGACTATGATTAACCATGGAAAAGTGAAGGGGAATTTTACTGTTGACGATTCAGGAATGCCTATTTCTACAGCAGGTGGTGGGAAAAGTGACATAATTGGCGATTATGGAAAGTTTAATATCGGTATCGAGGTTACTCTTTCTACAGGTCAAAAACAATTTGAAATGGAAGGAGAGCCTGTAAGTAGGCATATTGGGGAAATGCAGGTGGAAAAACCAACGTTTGGTATTTTTATAGCAGATTCTTTAAATGAAACAGTTATAAATCATTTTTACACTTTATCTCATCAGAAATCAAAAATATACAATGGTACAGTTGATATCATCCCGATGGATACTAAAACATTTATTGAATTTTTCAAACAGGCAACTTGTAAGAATATCGAACCAGAAGAGTTGTACTCAATTCACGAGCATTCAATATTAGTTTCAAAACAAATGTTGATAGAAGATAAGACAGAAGAAGATTGGCACAATTCTGTCATCCAAAAAGTCTTTGAAATCGTGGGTCAATGAAAAAATATTGCGCAATATACTTTACGAAAACACATCCTTGTATATGTATGCAACCCAAAAGTTGCCTGAGTTATTTTAAATTACTTGAGATTTAATCAAATTATAGTCAAAAATAAAAAGCCTTCATAGGCTAGTGCTAAAGTTTTTCCAAAAATATACAATATTCCCTGATAAAACCAGGTTTTACGAAAAGAACCGAACATCTCATCTAGATAGGATACTCTAGACTTGAGATGTTCGGTTCTTGTTTTTTAGAAGTGTTTAGACTTCTTAATATTTGTCGTAAATTGGTCGTAAGTTTTGTTCTTCATAAACTAAAAACGTTGATTTATCAACGTTTTTAATCTAAATTATTTCATTGTAGGGAACAACAAAGCGTCACGGATTGTTGTTGTATCTGTAAGGAGCATGACTAGACGGTCGATACCGATACCAAGTCCACCTGTTGGTGGCATACCGTATTCAAGGGCTTCAACGTAGTCGTAGTCAACACCTGTTGCTTCGTCATCACCAAGTTCTTTAGCTTTAGCTTGAGCTTCGAAACGTGACAATTGGTCGATTGGGTCGTTAAGCTCTGAATAAGCGTTACCGTATTCTTTAGTCATGATGAAGAGTTCGAAACGGTCAGTGAAGCGAGGATCTTCTGCATTTTTCTTAGCAAGTGGAGATACTTCAACTGGGTGTCCGTATACGAATGTTGGTTGGATCAATGTTTCTTCAACAAATTCTTCGAAGAAGGCGTTGATGATGTGACCAACTGAAGTGAAGTGTTTTTCAACTGGAACGTTTTTCTCTTTAGCAAGTTCTTGAGCTTCTTCAAGAGTCATTTCTTTCCAGAAGTCTACACCAGTAACTTCTTTGATAGCGTCAACCATGTGGATACGTTTGAATGGTTGGTCGATAGCAATTTCAGTACCTTGGTAAGTGATAGGTCCGTTACCGTTAACAGCAGCAGAAGCATTTTGGATGATACCTTCTGTGATGTCCATGATATCTTTGAAGTCAGCGTATGCTTCGTAAAGTTCGATCATAGTGAACTCAGGGTTGTGAGTCGCATCCATACCTTCGTTACGGAAGACACGTCCGATTTCATAAACTTTTTCCATACCACCAACGATAAGACGTTTCAAGTGAAGTTCCAAAGCGATACGAAGAACCATATCCATGTCTTGAGCGTTGTGGTGAGTGATGAATGGACGAGCAGCAGCACCACCAGCTTCGTTGTGAAGAACTGGAGTTTCAACTTCTAGGAAGCCAAGTCCATCAAGGTAACGACGGATTTCTGAGATGATTTTTGAACGTGTGACAAAGCGTTCAAAGCTTTCACGGTTTGAAATCAAATCAAGGTAACGTTTACGGTAGATTGTTTCAACGTCTGTAAGTCCGTGGAATTTTTCTGGAAGTGGACGAAGTGCTTTAGACAAGTGAGTGATGTGAGTGGCTTTGATTGTCAATTCACCCATGTCTGTACGCATGATTTCACCTTCGATACCGAGGAAGTCACCGAGGTCTGCTTTTTTGAAAATTTGATAGTTTTCGTCACCAACAGCATCTTTACGGACGTAGATTTGGATTTGACCGTCGCGGTCTTGGATGTGTGCAAAACCAACTTTACCTTTACCACGTTTAGTCATTAGACGACCAGCGATAGTAGCTGTTTCGTTAATTTCATGTAATTCTTCTTTGGTTTTGTCAGAGTATTTTTCTTTTAATTGACCAGAAGTAGCTGTGCGTTCAAATCGAGTTCCGAAAGGATCGATGCCTTGTTCAGCCAAAGCTGCCATTTTTTCACGACGCACGATTTGTTGGTCGTTTAATTCTTCGATGTGTTCGTTTGACATGTTTTCCTCCAATATATATTCTTTCCTATTGTAACATAAATGACGCTAGAATTCACTTTATTTTTATTGCCTTAACCAGGCTTTGGGGCAAGAAAGTGTTTTCCGTCGCTTTAATTGAAAAGAAAGGCAAAAAATAGTATAATATGTGACGGTAAAAATAACTTAGAGAGAAAAGAGATTCATGATTACTTCAATTGTTTTTGATGTTGACGATACGATTTATGACCAACAGGCGCCTTATCGCATTGCCGTTGAGAAATGTTTCCCTGACTTTGATATGAGTAAAATCAATCAAGCTTACATTCGTTTCCGTCATTATTCAGATGTTGGCTTCCCACGTGTTATGGCTGGTGAATGGACAACTGAATATTTCCGTTTCTGGCGTTGTAAAGAAACATTGCTTGAATTTGGTTATCGCGAAATCGATGAAGCAACTGGCGTGCATTTCCAAGAAATCTACGAAGAAGAATTGGAAAACATTACAATGCTTGACGAAATGCGCATGACGCTTGATTTTCTTAAAGAAAAAGGCGTTCCAATGGGAATTATCACAAATGGTCCAACAGAACACCAATTGAAAAAAGTTAAAAAACTTGGTCTTTATGACTACGTTGATCCAAAACGTGTTCTTGTCAGCCAAGCAACTGGGTTCCAAAAACCTGAAAAAGAAATTTTCAACCTTGCTGCTGAGCAATTTGATATGAACCCTGCGACAACACTTTACGTTGGTGATTCTTACGATAACGACGTTGTTGGTGCCTTCAATGGTGGCTGGCACTCAATGTGGTTTAACCACCGTGGTCGTAGCTTAAAACCTGGTATCAAACCAGTTTATGACGTGGCTATCGATAACTTTGAACAATTATTTGGAGCTGTAAAAGTTCTCTTTGACCTTCCAGATAACAAGTTCATCTTTGACGTCAATGACAAGAAAAACCCAATTCTTGAAATGGGAATCAACAACGGCTTGATGATGGCAGCAGAACGTTTGCTAGAAAGTAACATGAGTATTGATAAAGTTGTTATCCTACTTCGTTTGGACAAACAACAAGAAAAAATTCTTCGTATGAAATACGCAAGAAACAGTAAATAATCAAAGAAAAGCTCTCCTTATGGAGAGCTTTTTTGTACTTAAATTATTTTTCTTTGTAGTAAGTATCATTCCATTTGATACAAGAGTATTGGTCAAAGTCAAAGGTTTCAATGACGGTAACACTGCCATTGTCCAAGCCACCATTAGAGCGTAGAACCGCAGGCTCATAACCGAGCAAACTTCTGATTGAAGCTGTGAAATTTGCGCCGTGTCCAACAAGAAGAACATGTTGGTAAGGTTGGCCTTTCATTGAACGGATAAAGCCCTCAACGCGTTTTGTGGTTTGATAAAGTGATTCAGCGTTGAAAATATCGTTATCAAATTTCGCCAAATTGTGACGGAAGGCATCCATTTGTGTTGGATAGATGTCAGTCATTGTTGAGATTTTACTACCTTCAAGTCTTCCAAGATGCCATTCGCGCAGCGCTGGTTGAAAACTAATAGCTTTTGGATAATTGCTACGTGACATGATGATTTTACAAGTATCACTGGCACGTTTTAAATCGCTGGAAAAGACAGCATCGAATTTGATATCTTTGAGGTAGTCTCCTAATTTTTCAAGATCTCGAACAGATTCTTCCAGTAGTGGGGAGTCGCCATTTGCTCCTTGAAAACGCCCTTCGAGATTCCATTGTGTTTTACCATGGCGTACAAAATAAAATTTCATTCTTGTACCTTCTAATCTAAACCATTATTGGTGTGAGTCGTCGCGTAAGTCAGCAAAGCTTGCACCGACAAAATCTGCCAAGGTTTGGCTATCGATGCGGATTGAGCGTCCAACTTCACCAGCAGAGACAATCATAGTTCCCATTTCAAGAGCGCGATTATCAATGAAAATTGGGAAATTGTGTTTTTGGTGGATGCCGACAGGATTGTTAGCGCCGTGAATGTAGCCAGTTGTTTTTTGAAGATTCTTTTGTGGAATCATGCTGACTTTTTTATTGCCAGAAACTTTAGCTAGTTTTTTCTCAGAAAGGTGCTCAGTAATTTGAACAATTCCGATTAGAGGACCAGTTTTATCACCACTAAGCGCTAAAGTTTTGAAAATATCTGATTTTTCAATGCCTTCAGGTAGCTCGTCTTTCAATGCGTTGATGGCTAAGCTATCGTGTTCAATTTTGGCTTTATCTAAAATTTGGTCGACCAAAGTCTTTTTAAGTTTTGCTTTTTTTGCCATATTCCCTCTCAATCTTTCTATTTCAGTCTATTCACCTACTATTTTACTAAAAAAATAAAAAGGTACAAGTTTTACCTTTTTATAGCGTATTGTAATAAGCTTGAACTAGTTCAACAAAATCTTCAACGTCATAGTCACTACCAAAATAATCGTTAGCATTTTCTGACCAATAATCAGTTGGGTCAACGTGGTCAGTTCCGCCAAGGTAGAGGCTAATCATTTCGTGTGTCCAAATAGTACCGTCACCATTTTCTTGACCAAGTGTTACGGGAAGGTCATATTTTTTTAGCATGTACGCCGTGTAATAAGCAGCATTGGCTAATTGCTTTGCAAAGCCGTCTTGTGAGGTTTCATGTGTTAATTCAAATTGAATGTAGTAAGGATTGGCTTTGGCACCAGCGCCTTGAGCTTCGTAATTTTCATCAGCAATACGAAGAATGGTTGCATCGTCGATGAAAGAATGGACAAAAATGCCTTCTTCATCATAATTTTGAACCATATAGTTCACTTCACTTTGGATAGTTGAATCATCAACGCCAGTATCGTGAATAATGATTCCACGAGGTTTACCATCAGAGGTTTTATAAGCGCTTTGTTCAAAGTTCTTTTCAATACTATCTGTAATCTTGCTGTGTGAATAGGTAAGTGTCCCAGCAATATATTGGTTGATGGCGTTTGTTTGCTGTAGTGAAATATTTTTGGTGTCGATATAGTAAGTTTCACCATTCATGTCAAATTCTGCAAGGGTAACTTCTTTTTCATTGATTTTAGCTTTGTAATAATAAGCATCGATAGATAACTCGGTGTCTTTTGGAAGACTGGTGCTTGAGCCATTCTTTGTGTAAATATTAGCTTTAGTGCTTGAGACAGTGGCTGTTTGAGACGTAGTGTAGTTGCTAGCTGATGACAAATCCAAGCCTTGATCAAGCGCGTGTGTAATAATTCCCGAAAAGAATAGTTTAGAAAAAATGATTATAAGTGCAGCAAAGGAAATGACTAAGACAGAAATGTTTAGGTAAACTGATTTTTGATGTCGTTTCCTCCGAGAGAGATGTTTCTTTATTGTCATGCCTAAATTATAATTTGATTGGCTTAAAGAAAAATAAAAAGACTAGCAAAATCAAAATGCTAGTCCTTTATTTGTTATCAGCTTTTCCGAAAAGTTTTTCGTACGTTTTTTTTCGATCTTTGGTAACGGCGATTTGGTTCAAATCAAGAGCAGAATCAAATCCGCCGAGATAACCTTGTGATGTATATTGATGAAGATCGTAATCCAAGTCTGTTTGTGGAGCGGCATCATAGTAACCAGAGTCAGAACCATAAGCAGGAATCCATACGGCATCAAAACCGTCAACAGAGATTTCTTGCTCAGTCATGAAGTAAGTACCAATATAGATACCAACTTTTTCAGCTCCAAGTCGTTTTAATTCGCTTAAGAATGCCTGTACACCTTTATTCATGTCTGACATAGTTGCTTCCTCAACGTCAATCCAGTAGAAAGTAGGTTTGTAAGGTGAAGCATTTTCGTAGAAGGTCCTTGCTTCATTTTTCATTTCCTTGACGCTTTTTCCGAGGGCGTAACTGTAGACGGCTACAGGAACATTTCGTTTTTGAAATTCTTTAATATGTGTCTTAAACGATTTATCGATACCAGTTGTATAGGCAGCGTTGCTATCTTTACTGATTTGTGACCCTCCATAGACACGTACGATAGCACCAGAAATATTTTGAGATAAAGTGTCATAATCAATTTCATTTGGTAGTTGCCAACCTGAAACATCGATAATCGGATTAAGAACGAATTCTTCATCAGTTTCTGAAGTTGATGTAGTAGAGGTCGTGCTTGAGCTACTCATAGTTGGGATAGAAGCCTTAGCCGAAGCCAGTTGTTGCTTTCGTAAGCCGTCAGAGTGAGCTTTACCAATCACGAGAAGCAGCCCAAACAGGGCAAAGAAAACTACAACAACAATTGGTTTTAATCGTCTTCTCATTAGTCATATTTTAGCGTAAAAAGAATCAAAAATCAAAACAATGATCATTTTGTAACCAATTTGTCATATTTTTTAACAAACTATCTATGGACATCACAAAAGTCAGTAACGCCAGTAAAGCCTTTGCAATAAGCTTTTCTGGGGTATGTTATTTGAAAAGGCTTTCTAGTTCTGTAACAATTGTTTCAGGTTCTGTTTTTGCAGAAAAGCGTTTGACGACATTTCCATTTTGGTCAATGAGGAATTTGGCAAAATTCCATTCAATACGCTTGCCAAGAGGTCCTTTTGCTTGACTTTTTAGCCAGTCATAAAGTGGATTGGCTTCTTTACCATTGACTTTGATTTTAGCAAAACGTGGGAACGTAGTCTGATAATTTAGCGTGCAGAAAGTGTTGATCTCATCAGCAGTTCCCGGCGCCTGATTCATAAATTGGTTACAAGGAAAATCTAAAATTTCAAAGCCTTTGTCATGATAAGTATCGTAGAGTTTTTGCAAGCCTTCGTATTGTGGAGTTAAGCCACATCCAGTTGCTGTATTAACTACTAAAAGAACCTTGCCTTGGTATTTTGAAAGAGAAATATCAGTGCCGTCTTGAGCTTTGACGGTGAAGTCGTAGAGATTAGTCATGGTTGAGCTCCTCTGTGTAAGTGATGATTTGGTCGACAGTATCACTTAAGAATTGGATAGTGTCGCGCAGTGGTTGAGCTGTTGAGATATCAGCACCGATTAATTTTGCAGTATCAAGCGGTGTGCGTGAACCACCAGATTTTAAGAAATTAAGCCAATCTTTGTCACCATTTGGATTGTTTTTCAGGTTAAGGTAACCAGTAGTTGAAATCACCATACCAGCTGAGTAAGTGTAGCTGTAAAGTCCCATGTAGTAATGACTTTGACGCATCCAAGTAAGAGCAGCATCGTCATCGATTTCAACCGCATCACCCCAGAATTGACTTAGGACATCTTTCATAATGTTGTTAAGCTGTTCAGCACCAAATGTTTTCCCTTCTTCAATCAAGTTATAAACACGACGTTGGAAAGCAGCTTCCAATAAGTGTGTGATGAAGTTGTGGAAGTAAGTATCTGTCAAACGATGCGCTAGCGCAAAGCGTTTTTGACGAGGATTATCAAATTGTTTTTCAAGATAATCACTTAAAAGCAGTTCATTGAAAGTTGATGGGGCTTCAACATAATAAGTTGACATGTGAGTGTTGAAGTAGCTTTGGTTATTGTCTGAGAAGATAAATTGACCAGAATGCCCGATTTCATGAATAAGTGTGTAAACGTCAGACATACGACCTGTCCAACTCATGAGAATATAGGGGTGAACTTTGTAAGGGTCAGCAGCATAGCCACCAGAATCTTTGTTAGCATTAGCAGCAAAATCGACCCAGCGTTCTTTTCTAAAACGAGAGACTTCGTTTGCATATTCTTGACCAAGAGGTGCCACAGATTTCATGACTAAATCATAAGCGTCATCAATAGTGACTTCAGGATTAAGTTCAGCGTCCAAATCAAGTTTCCAGTCAGCAAACGTCATTTTATCAAGACCATTGACTTTGGCAACGTGTTTGAGATATTTTTGGGCTACTGGTGCAAACTCAGTCATGATAAGGTCGATTTGTCGATCAAACATGGCACGGTCAACTTCTTGTTCAGCTAAAAGATAATCAAAGACTGAGTCATAGCCACGCATATCGGCGATAAGTTTTTCAGATTTGACTTTGGCAAGATAAGCGCTAGCAGCGGCATTTTGGTGTTTGCGAAGTCCTGCTGAGAAAGAACGAAAAGCTTTTTCACGAACGTCAGCATTTTCATGGTTTTGATAGAAGTTTTCGTAAGTGACGAAAGAGTTTTTATAGATTTTACCATCAACTTCAAAATCGTCCATTTCAAAGTCACCTGCACGCATCTTAGTGTAAATATCTTGCGGTGCCCCGAAAACTTCGCCAAGATTAGTCAATGTTTTTTCAACTTCTGGTGAGATAAAGTGACTTTTCTTGATTTTGGCTTGACGAATGGCTGTGCTAAAATGTGGGTTCGCTTCAAGAGCATCAAGAATATCAGAATCAGCAGTAGCAAGAGCAGTGTCAAAGAAGCTGAGTTCTACATTAGCTTTGGTAAAGAAATCAGCTCCAGCTTTGGCAATCTGCGCAAATTCTTCGTTGCTAAAATCTGTCGTTTGTGGCATAAAAGCGTAATTGTCAATGTGACTCATCTCGATGTAGATTTGCTCGATTTCATAAAGTGCACGAGTAAAGTCATCGACAGTTGAAAGTTTATCTTGGTAGTTTTTCGTGAAAAGATTAATATCTTCTAGTGTCTTTTCGATATGACGTAGAAAATCTTCGCGGTCTTGGTAAAGAGCGCTTAAATCCCACAGTTCATTTTCAGGAAATTCAGAACGGTGTTTTAATTCCATGGTTGTACCTCTTCTTATAACATTATTATGGAACAGTATATCAGAAAAAAGTGGTTAACTGAAAAGAGAGTCACTATTTTTCTAAAAAATTTTTTAAGCCAAGCTTGTTTTTTAGTAAAGCGGTGACATTGCTTATCTAACAAGCTTTGTCAGAAATTCTGGCTAACAAGTTTATTTAAAAAAGTCAGAAAATTATATAAAATAATGTGCAATTTATAGAAATTGGGTTACATTTTCCGTAAAAAGTGGTATGATTAAGTAGTACGCTTGTAATAAAGGATTAAAATCCGAACAAAAAAGGAGTGAAGAGTGTGACAATCCAAAAACTGGAGAACAATGATACCCAGTCGATCATTACCGAGGAAGTCAAAGTACTAAAAAGCTTACTCGATGAAACAACCCATCAAATGGTTGGTGATGAGGTATTCGCTAAAATTCAAAACATTGTTGAATTGTCAGCAAGTGATGAATACGGCAAACTTGAAGAACTAGTAGCTCAGTTGACCAACGAAGAGATGGTTGTTGTGTCTCGTTATTTTTCAATTTTGCCACTGTTAATCAACATTTCTGAAGACGTTGACTTTGCTTATGAAATCAACTACCAAAATAATACAAATCAGGATTATCTTGGCAAACTCTCTATGACTGTTGACATGGTTTCAGAAAGTGAAAACTCTAAAGAAATCCTTGAAAACGTAAATGTTGTACCTGTATTGACTGCTCACCCAACACAAGTTCAACGTAAAACGGTTCTTGAATTAACAAACCATATTCACGACCTTTTGCGTAAATATCGTGATGTGAAAGCAGGAGTAGTTAATCGCGATAAATGGTACACTGACTTACGCCGTTACATTGAAATCATCATGCAAACGGACATCATTCGTGAGAAAAAACTTAAGGTAAAAAATGAAATTACCAATGTAATGGAATATTACAATGGATCCTTAATTCAAGCGATTACTAAGTTGACGTCAGAGTACAAACGTTTGGCTGCTGAAAAAGGTATCGACCTTACAAATCCAAAACCTATCACAATGGGTATGTGGATTGGTGGTGACCGTGATGGTAACCCATACGTAACTGCTGAAACTCTTCGTTTGTCAGCTACTGTTCAAAGTGAAGTCATCATCAATTACTACATTGAAAAATTGACAGGTCTTTACCGCACATTCTCACTTTCAACAACGTTGACTAAAATCAGCCCAGAAGTTGAACGTTTGGCAGAATTATCAAGCGATAAATCAATTTATCGTGAAAATGAACCATACCGTAAAGCTTTCAACTATATCCAATCAAAATTGATTCAAACATTGATTGAATTGAAAGCTGGTCCAACTATTTCACGTCGTGCACTTGAAAATAGTAAACTTGGTTCAGACGTTTACGCAAGCACTAACAACGCAAGTGTTATTGCTAAGTATTTGCAAAACAAAGTTAATAAAGTTTCATCAGAACTTCAAGATGAAATTCCAAGTTATAAAACAGCTAAAGAATTCAAAGACGACTTGCTCATCATCAAACAATCATTACTTGATAATGGAGACGATGCTCTCTTGACAGGTGACTTTAGCGAGTTGCTTCAAGCCGTTGATGTCTTTGGTTTCTACCTTGCAACAATCGATATGCGCCAAGATTCAAGCGTTAACGAAGCTTGTGTCGCAGAATTGTTGAAATCAGCAAATATCGTTGACGACTACAGTGCACTTTCTGAAGAAGAAAAAGTTAAAGTTCTTCTTAAAGAATTGCAAGAAGACCCACGCACATTGTCATCAACAAATGCCGAAAAATCAGAACAACTTCAAAAAGAATTGGCTATTTTCCAAACAGCTCGTTACCTTAAAGATAAATTAGGTGATGAAGTCATCAAACAACACATCATTTCACACACTGAAAGTGTTTCTGATATGTTTGAATTGGCTATCATGCTTAAAGAAGTTGGACTTCTTGATAATCAAAAAGCGCGTGTTCAAATCGTACCACTTTTTGAAACTATCGAAGACCTTGAAAACTCACGTGGTATCATGGAAGAATTCCTTGATTATGATATCGTTCGTCGTTGGGTTACAGCTAACAAAGGTTACCAAGAAATCATGCTTGGCTACTCAGATAGTAACAAAGACGGTGGTTACCTATCATCTGTATGGACACTTTACAAAGCTCAAAATGAATTGACTCGCATCGGTTCAGAACGTGGTATTAAAGTGACATTCATCCATGGTCGTGGTGGTACTGTCGGTCGTGGTGGTGGTCCATCATATGAAGCAATCACATCACAACCATTTGGTTCTATTAAAGACCGCATTCGTTTGACAGAACAAGGTGAAATCATCGAAAACAAATACGGAAATAAAGACGTTGCTTACTACAACCTTGAAATGTTGCTTTCAGCGACAGTTGACCGTATCGTTACTCGTATGATTACAAATCCAGATGAAATCGATACTTTCCGTGAAACAATGGATGGCATTGTGACATACTCAAATGGCGTTTACCGTGATTTGGTATTTGGCAATCCACATTTCTACGATTACTTCTTCGAAGCTACTCCAATTAAAGAAGTATCAAGCTTGAACATTGGTTCACGTCCAGCTGCTCGTAAGACAATCACAGAAATCTCTGGTCTTCGTGCAATTCCTTGGGTATTCTCATGGTCACAAAGTCGTATCATGTTCCCAGGTTGGTACGGTGTTGGTTCTGCCTTCAAACATTTCATCGATGCTGAAGAAGGTAACCTTGAAAAACTTCAACACATGTATGAAAAATGGCCATTCTTCCACTCACTTCTTTCGAATGTAGACATGGTATTGTCTAAATCAAATATGAATATTGCTTTCCAATATTCTAAATTGGCTGAAAGTGAAGAAGTTCGTAATGTCTTCAATGTTATTCTTGACGAATGGCAATTGACAAAAGATGTTATCTTGGCAATTGAAAAACATGATAACTTGTTGGAAGAAAATCCATCACTTCGCGCAAGTTTGGATTATCGTATTCCATACTTTAACGTTTTGAACTACATTCAAATTGAATTAATTAAACGTTTGCGCCACGATGAGTTGGACGAAGATTACGAAAAACTCATTCACACTACAATTAATGGTATTGCCACAGGATTACGTAATTCTGGCTGATATGTTTAACCAAGGTCAAGGTCTGGGATTAAGTTCTCAGACTTTGACTTTTTTTTAGTCCAGAAAGATGATATAATGTCATATGATAAATTCGAAGATATTATAGGTGACTCTATGAAAATTGATAAAAGGCATCTCCTAAATTACTCTATCCTAGTGCCTTATTTAATCCTTTCAGTAATTGGACTGATTGTTGTTTATTCAACAACTAGTGCGACACTGATTCAGTATGGTGTGAATCCCTTTATGTCAGTACTGAACCAGGGTGTTTTTTGGTTAATCAGTCTATTTGCAATTGGTTTTATATATAAGTTAAAATTAAACTTTTTGAAAAACTCTCGTGTTTTGACAATGACTATGATGGTAGAAGTAGTGCTTTTGTTGATTGCACGTTTCTTCACCAAGACCGTCAACGGTGCCCACGGTTGGATTGTCATTGGTCCTATTAGTTTCCAACCAGCTGAGTATTTAAAAATCATCATCGTGTGGTTCTTAGCCTTTACATTTGCAAGGCGTCAAGAATTGATTTCGACATATGACTATCAAGCTTTGACTAAGTGCAAATGGTGGCCAACTAAGCTTAACGATTTGAAAGATTGGCGCGTGTATTCGTTAGTTATGGTTCTTTTGGTTGCGGCGCAGCCTGACCTTGGAAATGCAGCTATCGTCGTTTTGACTGGTTTGATTATGTATTCTATCAGTGGTGTAGGTTATCGTTGGTTTTCAGCTATTCTGGCAACCATCACAGCCTTCTCAACAGTCTTTCTTGGCATAATTGCTATTGTCGGGGTTGATAAGATGGGGAAAGTTCCTGTCTTTGGTTATGTTGCTAAACGTTTCAGCGCCTTTTATAACCCATTTAAAGACTTGTCCGATTCAGGACACCAATTGGCACACTCTTATTATGCAATGAGTAACGGTGGCTGGTTTGGTCGTGGTCTTGGAAATTCTATCGAAAAAGGTGGCTATCTCCCAGAAGCAACCACAGACTTTGTTTTCCCAGTCGTGATGGAAGAACTTGGCATGATTGGTGCAAGCCTCATCCTAGCTCTGCTATTTTTCCTAATCTTGCGCATCATGCATGTTGGTATTAAGGCTAAAAATCCGTTTAACTCAATGATTGCTCTTGGAATCGGAGGAATGATTCTAATGCAAACTTTCGTTAATATCGGTGGAATTTCAGGCTTGATTCCATCTACAGGGGTTACCTTTCCATTCTTATCGCAGGGAGGAAATAGTGTTTTGGTCTTGTCGGTAGCGGTTGGTTTTGTTTTGAATATCGATGCTAATGAAAAACGTGAAGAAATTTATCGCGAAGCAGAAGCAGAGTTACGAGCAAAACAACGAGCAGCCCAAATCCACGAAGAAGATAACGTTATTGATTTAGATAGCTTTTATTAATAAATAGAAATCTCCTAAGAAATTAGGGGATTTTTTTGTTAAAGAAAAGAAGGAAAGTGAACTTGAAAATGGAAGTTTCTTTCATGTAAATACAAGTAAAAATGGTTATATTTTGTCTATTCACACCCTTACGAAATGAAGAAATCTTAAATTAAGCAGTAAAATACTTGCAATTCTTGCATAATTTGTTAAAATAGTAAGGTAAAGTTAGACTGTATTGCCTACTGTCTATCTATAAAATATATTTTATTGGAGGCTTTTACCCAAATGGCAAAAGAAAAATACGATCGTAGTAAACCACACGTTAACATTGGTACAATTGGACACGTTGACCACGGTAAAACTACTTTGACAGCTGCAATTACAACAGTTCTTGCTCGTCGTCTTCCAAGCGCAGTTAACACACCAAAAGATTACGCTTCTATCGATGCTGCTCCTGAAGAACGCGAACGCGGTATCACAATCAACACTGCACACGTTGAATACGAAACTGCTAAACGTCACTACGCTCACATCGACGCTCCAGGACACGCGGACTACGTTAAAAACATGATCACTGGTGCTGCCCAAATGGATGGTGCTATCCTTGTAGTAGCTTCAACAGATGGTCCAATGCCACAAACTCGTGAACACATCCTTCTTTCACGTCAAGTTGGTGTTAAACACCTTATCGTCTTCATGAACAAAGTTGACCTTGTTGATGACGAAGAATTGCTTGAATTGGTTGAAATGGAAATCCGTGACCTTCTTTCAGAATACGATTTCCCAGGTGATGAACTTCCAGTTATCCAAGGTTCAGCACTTAAAGCTCTTGAAGGTGACACTCACTACGAAGACATCATCATGGAATTGATGGACACTGTAGATGAATACATTCCAGAACCAGAACGTGATACTGACAAACCATTGCTTCTTCCAGTCGAAGACGTATTCTCAATCACTGGTCGTGGTACTGTAGCATCAGGACGTATCGACCGTGGTACTGTTAAAGTCAACGACGAAGTTGAAATCGTTGGTATCCGTGACGACATCCAAAAAGCTGTTGTTACTGGTGTTGAAATGTTCCGTAAACAACTTGATGAAGGTCTTGCAGGGGATAACGTTGGTGTTCTTCTTCGTGGTATCCAACGTGATGAAATCGAACGTGGTCAAGTTCTTGCTAAACCAGGTTCAATCCACCCACACACTAAATTCAAAGGTGAAGTTTACATCCTTACTAAAGAAGAAGGTGGACGTCACACTCCATTCTTCAACAACTACCGTCCACAATTCTACTTCCGTACAACTGACGTTACTGGTTCAATCGAACTTCCAGCAGGTACTGAAATGGTAATGCCTGGTGATAACGTTACTATCGACGTTGAATTGATTCACCCAATCGCCGTTGAACAAGGTACTACATTCTCAATCCGTGAAGGTGGACGTACTGTTGGTTCAGGTATCGTTTCAGAAATCGAAGCTTAATTTTAGTTAATTAATTAAGTTCCCAGATAACAATTATTAGTCAGATAGTAATTGTGGAAAGAGTCCCGAAAGGGGCTCTTTTTTTGCAATTTCTTTCATGATTATGTGTAAAAATCCCCTCGAACCTTTAAAAGATGCTGAAAATATGATAAAATAAGGGGGTAAATAAAAATAGAAGAGGTATGTGAAATGTCACGTAAACCATTTATCGCTGGTAACTGGAAAATGAACAAAAATCCAGAAGAAGCTAAAGCATTCGTTGAAGCAGTAGCTTCTAAATTGCCTTCATCAGAACTTGTTGAAGCTGGTATTGCAGCTCCTGCACTTGACCTTTCAACAGTTCTTGCTGCAGCTAAAGGTTCAAACCTTAAAGTTGCTGCTGAAAACTGCTACTTTGAAAACGCTGGTGCTTTCACTGGTGAAAACAGCCCTAAAGTATTGT
Source organism: Streptococcus sp. TATVAM-FAB8 (assembly GCF_046592795.1). Lineage (NCBI taxonomy): Bacteria > Bacillati > Bacillota > Bacilli > Lactobacillales > Streptococcaceae > Streptococcus > Streptococcus sp. TATVAM-FAB8. Next base: position 66,991 of record NZ_JAWVPQ010000001.1, on the reverse strand, counting down.
CTGAAATGGGAACTGACTACGTTGTAATCGGTCACTCAGAACGTCGTGAATACTTCCACGAAACTGACGAAGATATCAACAAAAAAGCAAAAGCTATCTTTGCTAACGGTATGCTTCCAATCATCTGCTGTGGTGAAACTCTTGAAACTTATGAAGCTGGTAAAGCTGCTGAATTCGTAGGTGGACAAGTTTCTGCTGCACTTGCTGGATTGTCAGAAGAACAAGTTTCTTCACTTGTTATCGCATACGAACCAATCTGGGCTATCGGTACTGGTAAATCAGCTAGCCAAGACGACGCACAAAAAATGTGTAAAGTAGTTCGTGACACAGTTGCAGCTGACTTCGGTCAAGCAGTAGCTGACAAAGTTCGCGTTCAATACGGTGGTTCAGTTAAACCTGAAAACGTTGCAGCTTACATGGCTTGCCCAGACGTTGATGGTGCTCTTGTTGGTGGTGCATCACTTCAACCAGAAAGCTTCCTTGCTCTTCTTGATTTCGTAAAATAATCAAGAATCATTGAAGCCATATTAAAAACTACTTGTCCTAGGACAGGTAGTTTTTTTGTACTAAAAAAGACTTGGATTTTATTTCCAAGCCTTTTATTTAATAACGTCTAAGAATTTTTTTGAGATTATGAATAAGTTTGTATTTGAGAGGATGTGGGTAATAACGGAATGTTCCCATCTTACGAGTAATATAGCCGTTATAGTTTTGTTTAAAGCGTAGAACGCCGTCAGAACCGTCGAATTCTCCTGTAATACCTAAGAGGTTATAAGTGGTAATACCGCGTTTAATAGCTTCTAACATGACGTATTCCTGAAGAAGAGCTGGTGCGTAGAATTTATTGAACTCAGGGTATGAACCTGAAAAGAGATAGACAGCTTCTTGTTTGGTATAAACGAAGAGGCTACCCGCTAAGATAACGTTTTGTGAGCCATATTTTTCAATGAATGTTTTGGCTTCTGCAATACGTGTATCAAATGTAGCTGATTGACTTGATAATTCACGCAACTGATTTTGTTTCTTTTCAGATCCGTTATTGTTTTCAATAGCTGTGCGAAGTTTCTCGATTCGTTTTTCAAGTTTAGCTTGGTCACTTTCAAGATGTTTGAGGTAATCTTGGAAATTAAGGCTTGCTACCATAAATTCACAAGCGTCACCAAAGCAATCATAGAAATCTTGATAGTAGTCTAGTGACTTATCGACATAATCTCTGCGGTTAGAAGTTGCAGAAGTGATTTCTTTAAAGAGCGGAAGTTCACTGCGATCAAGTTTTCGAAGAGTAATTCCAAATGTTTTAGCTTTCTTAACAAGTGGACGACCTTTTTTGCTAAATGATTTTAGTAAGGATTTTTCATCCAAATCAGTCAAATCTTTGACGTAATGCCAATCAGGCTCACCGCCAGGGTAACCTGTCATAAGACCATCGTGTTGATAGCCTAGTGATGTGAAATCTTCAATCAAGTTGATTCTTTCATCATCAGTTGCTTCACCATTGGTATCAAAGTGTTGATAGGTATCAAATGGTTTAACCAATAATTCGATGGCACCATTTTCTTTGGCGTAGCTTTGAAGGCCTTGGTAGAAGGCTTTTAGGTAAGACTGATCACGAGAAGCAGGACCAGAATTGATTTCCATATGAAGTCCGCCAGCTACTGGTATAGTGTAAAGGACACCAGCAACTTGGAGTTCATCAGCTTCTTTTAACCCAAGAAAAGTGACTTGGTAGCCACGTTTTTCAAGCAAATCTGCCATTTCGACAGATTGCATGAAAGATTTGTAGTTGACGGTATTGCAAAAAGTCTCAAAAACTTTTTTATCGATAATCTCAAGAGACATTAATGGCTATTTCTCCTTTGTTTGCGAATGTTATAAGCCAAGTTTGATAGTTTGTAAAGCAAACCATTTACTGGAATGTTAAATTCACCGATGAATTCTTCGATTGTAGGGTTGAAGTTTGATTTGAATTTAGTCAAACCGTCATCGAGTGTTCCTTCAACACCACCCATATTTGCCCAGATGATGCCATCAGCGTAAGCATCTTCAAATACTTTTGGATAAAGTGAGTATTGAGGATAGAATTTCTTGAATTCATCGTTCATACCAGCGTAAAGCATTTCCATAACGTTACCGAATGATACTGATAAGATACCTGCGATGATTAATTCATCAGGGTATTTTTCAACGAATTCTTCAAACTCTTTGATGTATTTTGTAACAGAATTTTTTTGTTGAGTGAGTTTTGTCAAACGTTTCTTTTGGTGTTCAGCTGTTTCAGACAAGTCTTTCTCGATTTGAGCCAATTGTTCTTTGTATTCAGCCAAACGTTTTGGTAAGTTAACTTTTGCCAAGTGTAGGTAAGCATCATCACCATAAATTTCCATCATTTTACGGAAGTAATCTTCGTTACGAAGAGCAACACCTTTGCGGTTTTCTGTAAGGGCAACGACATCAGCAAAAGCTTTGACGTCATCGATTGTACCACGCGTAGTGATAACACCACGGTGAACGGCGTCTTTCATCAAACGTTTTGTGTGTTTAGGGAAAGTTGATGTCATGTCTTCTTGTGTGTAGACATTGGCTTGGAAACGAGGTTGGATGCTTTCAGCAATAGTTGTTGTGCGTCCAGTCCATTCACAGCCAGCAGCTTTTAAGTTGTCGATAGCAAGAAGTGTGTCTTTATTTTCATCAACTTCTTCACCGATTTTGTATTGTTTAAGCAACAAAGCTGGGTCCATTTTGATGAAAAGAGCGTGTTTTGTTTTACCGTATTTTTTAAGTGATTTGATGACAAATGCGACGAGTTCTTTGTCACTGTAATCCATAATTGGTCCACGTGGGATGTAAAGCATAGTGAAGCCAAGTGGCAATGCTTTGATTAGGATAGAAGCAGAAGCAACTAATTGGTCATCCTTGTAAAAACCAATACGTTCGTTGTCCCAATTGTCTTTAACTTTTTCCCAATTTGATGATTGTAAAAGGTTTGTTTGATTGCTTGATTTTGCAAAATTATCGTGTTCTTCAGCTGAGATACCGATTTTATAGCTATACATTATTTTAAGACCCACTCTCTAAGGGCGTGTGCAACGCCACTTTCTTCGTTTGATTTTGTAATATATTTAGCGATTTCTTTAAGTTCTGGTGTACCATTTTCCATAACAACTGGGTTTCCAACCGCTTCTAGCATGGCACGGTCATTTTCGGCATCACCGATAGCCATAGTTTGTTCAGCAGTAAGCCCCATTTTTTCAGCAAGGTGCTTGATGGCATTTCCTTTGCTGGCTTTTTTGTTCATGAATTCTAGGTAAAATGGTGTTGATTTAACAATCGTGTATTTATCGAAGAATTCTTGTGGAATTTTTTCGATGGCAGCATCAAGAACTTCAGGTTCATCGATGTACATCATTTTAATAATTTCTTTATCGCCCATTTCTTCTGGAGTGCGGTAAAAAATTGGCATATTAACCAAACTTGATTCGTGAACCGTGTATTTTCCAATGTTGCGGTTAGCCGTGTAAATACCTTTTTTCGTGATTGCATGCATGTGAACATCCAATTTACGGCTAAGGAATTCAATATCAAGATAGTCTTCGTAAGTCATGGTTTCCGTGATGATGTTTTCACCGGTTGACGTATCTTGGACTAGTCCACCATTGAAGGTAATAACATAATCGCCTTCTTCTCTTAGATTTAATTCGTTAAGAAGTGGCTGAACACCTGGGATAGGACGTCCAGTTGCGATAATGACCTTAACACCTTGTTTTTTAGCTTCTTGAACAGCCTCGAAAACTTCAGGCGTGACTTTACGGTCGTTGGTTAAGAGTGTGCCGTCGATATCGACAGCGACTAATTTAATAGACATAAGGTTAATTTACCCCTCCTAAAGAATCTCTACCTATATATCTTACTAAAAAGTGGCTTATTTGTCATGGGGAACACAAGGAATTCTAAGAGGTACCGTTTTCATTTTAAAAAAAGAAAAGAAGCTAGGTGAAACCTAGACAATTTGTCATCAGTTTCATCTCTAACTTCTTAATTGGGTGAGACAAAATGATCATTTGAGATATAGCTCATAAATTCTTTTTTGGTATGAGCAAATAAGTCATCATCGCTGAGCATTTCTTTTGGAAAGTAGAAGCGTCTATCGCCATAAATTGTTCCTGTCAAAGTCTTTACAATCGGTGAGATGGTTGAGAGCTCAACAACTGAGCCATCTTTTTGAATCATATTAATCTCAGTACGTGGCTCTTTCTTTTCAGGGCGGTAAATGTCATAGGGAAGGTCAAAGTTAACATGAATACCAGTGTAATAGTCTGGGTCAAAACCAACAGATTTTACCAATTCAACTAAATGACTGAGGTCCTTACGAGATTCTTCTTCGAAAGTTACGGATTTGAAAACCTTACGGTTAACAAAACGGCTGGCTAAATCTGCTAGAATGTCATCTTCAGCAGTCATCCAAGCTTGAAAATAAGTGTTCATCACACCATCATCCAGCGATAAATAATCGGCTAGACTAGCTTGATTAGCTAAAAATGGGATGAGATTTGGTGACGTTTTTTCAAAGAAGTGGCTATCAATGTGATAAAGGTATTTAGCACGTTTTAAGAGATTTTGCAGCAAGACTTCCATAGCTCGGCTAGCGGGGTGGAAATAGACTTGCATGTACATTTGAAATCGACTGACAATGTAGTCTTCGACAGCGTGCATGCCGTTATATTCAAAGACAATGCCGTCAGCTGTTGGACGAATAACACGCAAGATGCGTGTCAAATCAAATTGACCATATCTTGCTCCACTGTAGTAGGAGTCGCGCAAAAGGTAATCCATTCGGTCGCAGTCAATCTGGCTAGAGATGAGTTGCACCACTTGCTTGTTGTGGTAAGTGTGGTTGATGACACTTGCCACTTTTTCAGGAAAATCTGGGGATACTCGGCGTAAAATCGCATTAACTTCCGTGTCAGGATTAGTGATAATTTCTTGAGTAATAGCTTCGTGGTCAGTATCGAAAAGCTTTTCAAAAGTGTGTGAATAAGCACCATGCCCCACATCGTGTAAGAGGGCTGCTACCATGGTTAAAAGATTTTCATTAGAATCCCAAATCTCTGGAAATTTGGCATCAAAAATCTCAGTTACTCGTCTAGCAATTTCATAAACGCCTAAGCAGTGTGAAAAACGACTGTGCTCAGCGCCATGAAAGGTGAAAACAGTTGTCGAGACTTGTTTGACACGACGTAGACGCTGAAATTCTTTACTATTGATAAGGTCATAAATGACCGGATGATTGACGGTTATATAATTGTGAACAGGGTCACGAAATACTTTTTCATTCATAGTTTCATTATAACAAAAAAGCTAAAAATGCTAAGGGTTTAACTATTGAAATAATCTTGTTTACGAAAGTTAAAAAATTGCTTATAATGGAGTCTATGACAAATGAACTTATCTTACGTTTAATCCAGATTTTTTTGGTTTTCTTAATTATTTGGATTTTTGGAAATATCATCTTGCATGCCAAGAAAAATAAAATTAATTTAAAGGAAAGATTCTGGACAGGTCTATGGATAGGCTATCTGACAGACTTACTAGATACTTTAGGAATTGGAACGTTTGCGACTAGTACGGCGCTTTTTAAGGCAACAAAATTAGTCAAGGATGATAAACAGATTCCTGCGACCTTATCAACTGCTCACGTCATTCCAGTCTTGATTGAGGCACTTTGCTTTATCACGATTGTGAAAGTGGAATTGCCAACCTTGTTAGCGATGGCAACGGCTTCTTTTGTGGGAGCTCTTGTCGGGACACGTCTTACGAAAAACTGGGACACACGTCATGTGCAAAGAACTTTAGGAACGCTGTTGATTATTGCTGCGCTTATCATGGTTTATCGCATGATTGCAAATCCTGGTGCAGGAATGGGTGACGGTGTTCACGGTCTTCACGGCATTTGGCTTTTGGTTGGTATAGTGTTCAATTTTACGATTGGTATTTTGATGACCATGGGATTAGGAAACTATGCTCCAGAATTGATTTTCTTTTCAATGCTTGGGATTAATCCGTCGATTGCACTTCCAGTGATGATGCTTGACGCAGCAGTTATTATGTCAGCAAGTACGACAGAATTTATTAAATCTGGTCGTGTGAATTGGCCGGGGGTTCTAGGAATCATTATTGGTGGTTCTTTTGGTGTCTTGACGGCTGCCTTTTTCCTCAGTCAGCTAGATATCAATAAGTTTAAAATACTGATTGTTTTCATCGCTATTTTTACTGGAACAAGTTTGCTTCGTTCATCAGCGATTAAGCGTTAAACCAGCGTTATTATTAGCTTTACGAAGAAAGAATTGGTATAATTTTAGAGAAAGGAAGAAGCTTACTTAGATGAAACTTCATATTAAGAATAAAATTGATTTAGATGGACAAGTTGAGTTAGTTGAGCAATCATACCCAGTCAAATTAACCGAAAAAAATGGTCATATCTACCTTACCTATACCAATGAAGAAAAAGAAACGGTTATGCTTAAGTGTAATGACCAAGAGTTGATTATGACACGTTTTTCAAAGCCAAAATCAATTATGCGATTTCATCGCGAACTGCCAGCTATAGTTGCTATTCCAACCCCAGTTGGTATGCAACATTTACAAACACAAACCAGTGTTTATGAGTTGGATACCAAAGAGCAAAATCTTAAAATCCACTATCAACTAAAACAAGTTGAAGGAGATAATGTTTTTGCAAACTATCAGCTAGAAATCAAGTGGTTGTAAGCCTAACCAAAGCTTGATGTATCAAGCCTTGAGACTCATGTGTTTAGTTGACAAATGGTTTTAAAATTGATATGATTACTCTGTATTCAAGGGAGTAGCAGACGGGTAAAGCCCGTGACATGGTCGTCATTACGAAAGAAATTTCCGGCCCTGTCTTAAACAGCGAGACTTGTTTTAAAAAAACAGGTCTCTTTTTCTATAGAGGAGACCATAGGAGGAAGTTATTTTGTCTAAAGAACAAAGTAAAGCTCTGTTTTATACACAGAGCAAAGATGAAACATTGGAAACTCTGAAGTCATCACGTGATGGTTTGTCTACAGCCGAAGCTCAAAAACGCTTGGACGAATTTGGTCACAATGAACTTGATGAAGGTGAAAAACGTGGTTTGTTTGCGAAATTCATCGATCAGTTCAAAGATTTGATGATTATCATTTTGTTGGTCGCTGCGGCTCTTTCTGTTATTACAGAAGGAATGCACGGATTGACAGATGCTTTAATTATTCTTGCTGTTGTCATCTTGAACGCAGCCTTTGGTGTTTACCAAGAAGGTCAAGCAGAAGCAGCGATTGAAGCACTAAAAGACATGTCTAGTCAGATTGCGCGTGTTCGTCGTGATGGTCATGTGGTGGAAATTGATTCACGCGAATTAGTGCCTGGTGATATTGTCATGCTTGAAGCAGGGGATGTTGTTCCAGCAGATATGCGTCTTTTAGAAGCTGCATCATTGAAAATTGAAGAAGCAGCTTTGACCGGTGAATCTGTTCCAGTTGAGAAAGATTTGTCTGTTGATGTTCCAGCTGATGCAGGTATCGGTGACCGTGTGAATATGGCTTACCAAAACTCAAATGTTACCTACGGACGTGGTGTTGGTGTGGTTGTTAACACCGGTATGTTTACCGAAGTTGGTAAAATTGCTGATATGCTTGCAAATGCCGATGAAACAGACACACCACTTAAACAAAGCCTTAACCAATTGTCTAAAGTATTGACTTACTTGATTGTAGGGATTGCTGCTGTTACTTTCCTTATCGGTGTCTTTGTTCGTGGTGAAGCTCCGCTTAACGGATTAATGGTTGCCGTTGCACTTGCTGTTGCTGCTATTCCAGAAGGTTTGCCTGCCATCGTAACAATCGTTTTGTCAATGGGGACAACAACCTTAGCCAAACGTAATTCTATCGTTCGTAAATTGCCAGCTGTTGAAACACTTGGTTCTACAGAAATCATTGCCTCAGATAAAACTGGGACATTGACAATGAACCAAATGACAGTTGAAAAAGTGTACACAAATGGTCAATTGCAAAATGCTACTAGCGAAATTGCAGCTGATAACAACACACTTCGTATCATGAACTTTGCCAATGATACAAAAATTGATCCAAATGGTAAATTAATCGGAGACCCAACTGAAACAGCACTTGTTCAATTTGGTCTTGACCACAGTTTTGATATTCGTGAAGTTCTAAAAAAAGAACCACGTGTGGCAGAATTGCCATTTGATTCTGAACGTAAATTAATGTCAACGATTCACAAAGAAGCTGATGGTAAGTACCTTGTTGCTGTTAAAGGTGCGCCAGATCAATTGCTTAAACGTGTGACTCGTATCGAAGAAAATGGTCAAGTTCGTGATATTACAGCTGATGAGAAGAAAGCTATTTTGCAAGTCAATAAAGACCTTGCTAAACAAGCTCTTCGTGTTTTGATGATGGCTTATAAATATGTTTCTGAAGTGCCAACACTTGAATCAGATATTGTTGAGTCTGATTTGATTTTCTCAGGTCTTGTCGGAATGATTGACCCAGAACGTCCAGAAGCAGCGAAAGCTGTTGCTGTTGCTAAGGAAGCTGGTATTCGTCCAATTATGATTACTGGTGACCACCAAGATACAGCAGAAGCTATTGCTAAACGTCTTGGTATTATCGAAGAAGATGGTCAAGATCATGTTTTCACAGGTGCGGAACTTAATGAATTGTCAGACGAAGAATTCCAAAAAGTCTTCAAACAATATTCAGTTTATGCACGTGTGTCTCCTGAACACAAAGTTCGTATCGTTAAAGCATGGCAAAATGAAGGTAAAGTTGTTGCCATGACTGGTGATGGTGTTAATGATGCGCCATCGCTAAAAACAGCTGATATCGGTATCGGTATGGGGATTACTGGTACAGAAGTTTCTAAAGGGGCTTCTGATATGGTCCTTGCTGATGATAACTTTGCAACGATTATCGTTGCCGTTGAAGAAGGACGTAAGGTCTTCTCTAATATTCAAAAATCAATTCAATACCTTCTTTCAGCTAACATGGCAGAAGTCTTCACAATCTTCTTTGCCACACTATTTGGTTGGGATGTGCTTCAACCTGTTCATCTTCTTTGGATTAACTTGGTAACAGATACGCTACCAGCGATTGCGCTTGGTGTTGAACCAGCTGAACCAGATGTGATGACTCACAAACCTCGTGGACGTAAATCAAACTTCTTTGATGGTGGGGTTATGGGAGCGATTATCTATCAAGGTATTTTCCAAACTTTACTTGTTTTGGGTGTTTACGGATGGGCATTGATGTTCCCAGAACATGCTTCAAATCGTATGATGCACGAAGATGCTTTGACAATGGCATTTGCTACCCTTGGTTTGATTCAATTGCTTCATGCTTTTAACGTTAAATCTGTTTACCAATCAATCTTTACAGTTGGAGCTTTCAGAAATAGAACCTTTAACTGGGCAATTCCAGTAGCCTTCCTACTATTGATGGTAACTATTGCAGTACCTGGATTTAACCAATTATTCCACGTTTCACACTTGAGTGTGACACAATGGTTAGCAGTCATCATCGGAAGCTTGCTCATGGTTGTTTTGACAGAAATTGTCAAAGCTATCCAACGTGCCCTTGGTCAAGATGAAAAAGCTATTTAAAATATGCTAACTATTAGCTAGGACAAATTGTCCTAGCTTTTTTGCTTTCTGAAAATCTTTGAAAAAATTTATGGTAGAATATTCTGGGGAGGCTTTCATGATTAAAGCGATTATATTTGATATGGATGGTGTTTTATTTAACACTGAGAATTTTTATTTTGACCGTCGTGAGGCATTTTTAGGAAGCAAAGGCATTTCTATCAAGCATTTGCCACCTAAATTTTTTGTAGGTGGACGGATGGATCAGTTCTGGGAAAAAATTTTAGGTGACAAGATTTCAGACTATGATACAAAAGCTTTGGAAGCAGAGTACACTGCTTATAAAAATGTTCATCGACCAGATTATAGCCAATTAGTTTTTCCAGATGCCAAAAAAGTTTTAGCTGATTTAAAGGCAAAAGGATTTGTCTTAGCATTGGCTTCAAACACTGTGCGAAAAGATGTTGAACGAGCTTTGACGAAATGTGGTTTGATTGAATATTTTACCTACATTTTGACAGGTGATGATTTTAAAGAAGGTAAACCAAATCCTGCAATTTACAATGCTGCTTGTGCTAAATTAGGATTCGATAAAGGTAATATTGTTATTATTGAAGATAGTCAAAAAGGAATTCAAGCTGGAGTAGCAGCGGGAGTGCGAGTGATTGCTATTCGTGATAAAGTATTTGGCATTGATCAATCACAAGCTAGTGTCTTGGTTGATAGCTTAACAGAAGTTATGCAAGTGATTGAAAAAGAAGCTTAATGGCATTGTCATATTGAAAGGTAATTGTTTTAGGAATAGTAGCCTAAGCTAGGTAAAGAAAATGACTGCTAATGGTAGCCAATAGCAATTTTACAGCCTTTATGATAAAATAAAAAGGCAGTAAGGAAATCTATAAAAGCGTCAAAAAGTAAAGATAAACTGATTATAGATTTGATTAATTAAGTCTAAAAAGCAGAGTGAAAATTCCTATTTTCATCTTGCTTTCTTAACGGACTTAATATCTTATGTTAACTGAATACGTTCTACGAGTTGTGCAAAAAGATAATTTTTCCTAGAGCTTAAGAGCTCTTCGTCAAAATTCCTATTTTTGTTATACTCGTTTAACGAACTTAATATCTTAATAAAGGAGTTATCTCATGGAAGTGGCTGAAATCCGCCAAAAAATAGTAGAAAATCAAGAGAAGTTGACTAGCTTCAGGAGGTCTCTTTGACTTAGATCGTTTGGAAGAAGACATTGCGCTTCTTGAAAATAAAATGACTGAGCCAGATTTTTGGAATGACAACATTGCAGCACAGAAAACATCTCAAGAATTGAACGGTTTGAAACAAACCTATGAAACATTTAACGAGATGCAAGAATTGTCTGATGAGACAGAACTATATTTGGAAATGTTAGATGAAGATGATTCTATTCAAGCTGAGTTAGAAGAAACTCTTGAAAAACTTGATAAAATCATGACAAGTTATGAAATGACACTTCTTCTATCAGAACCTTATGACCGTAACAATGCTATCTTGGAAATTCACCCAGGATCAGGTGGTACGGAAGCTCAAGACTGGGCTGATATGCTTTTCCGTATGTACACACGTTATGGAAATGCCAAAGGCTTTAAAGTTGAAACCCTTGACTATCAAGCTGGTGATGAAGCTGGTATCAAATCAGTAACCCTTTCTTTTGAAGGACCAAATGCATATGGTCTTTTGAAATCAGAAATGGGTGTTCACCGTTTGGTTCGTATCTCACCATTTGATTCGGCGAAACGTCGTCACACATCATTCTCTTCTGTCGAAGTAATGCCAGAATTGGATGATACGATTGAAGTTGAAATTCGTGATGATGATATCAAGATGGATACTTTCCGTTCGGGTGGTGCTGGTGGACAAAACGTCAATAAGGTTTCAACCGGTGTTCGTTTGACTCACATTCCAACAGGAATCGTTGTTGCGTCAACTGTTGACCGTACACAATACGGTAACCGTGACCGCGCTATGAAAATGTTGCAAGCAAAACTTTATCAATTAGAACAAGAGAAAAAAGCGCAAGAAGTGGATGCTCTTAAAGGTGATAAAAAAGAAATCACTTGGGGAAGCCAAATCCGCTCATACGTCTTCACTCCATATACAATGGTTAAAGACCACCGTACAGGATATGAAGTTGCTCAAGTTGATAAAGTCATGGATGGTGACATTGACGGCTTCATCGATGCTTTCTTGAAATGGCGTATTGATTAACTCGAAAGTAAAATTTTAGGATAACAAAATCGTAAAGGAAAATACAAATGGCATTAATTGAAATGAAAGGTGTAACTAAAAAGTATCACCGCTCAACAACTGCTTTGAGAGATATCAATGTATCTGTCAACCCAGGTGAATTTGTTTATATTGTTGGTCCTTCTGGTGCTGGTAAATCAAGTTTCATTAAATTGCTTTACCGCGAAGAAAAAGTCTCTGCTGGAACACTTAAAGTTGGGGAATTTAACCTTACAAAAATGAAAAAACGTCAAATCCCAATTTTGCGTCGTAGCATTGGCGTTGTCTTCCAAGATTACAAACTTCTTCCTAAGAAGACTGTTTTTGAAAACGTTGCTTATGCCATGCAAGTAATTGGTGAAAAGCCACGTGAAATCAAAAAACGTGTGCCTGAAGTGCTTGAACTTGTCGGGCTTAAACACAAAATGCGTTCATTCCCTGATCAACTCTCTGGTGGTGAACAACAACGTGTGGCAATTGCGCGTGCCATCGTTAACAATCCAAAAGTTTTGATTGCTGACGAACCAACTGGTAACCTTGACCCAGAAATTTCTTGGGAAATCATGCAATTGTTAGAACGTATCAACCTTCAAGGAACAACCGTTCTAATGGCAACACACAACAAACAAATCGTTGATAACCTTCGCCATCGCGTTATCGCAATTGAAGAAGGACGTATTGTACGTGATGAAGAGGAAGGAGAATACGGATATAATGATTAGACACTTTTTCCGCCACTTATGGGAATCTATTAAAAGTTTAAAACGAAACATCTGGATGACCATTGCATCAGTCAGCTCAGTTGCGATTACATTGACACTTGTTGGTATTTTTGCAGCTGTGCTTTTGAACGTTGAAAAAATTGCTCAAGGTATTGAAAATAATATTCAAATTAGTGTTTATTTGGATGTTAACTCTGCTGATAATTCAGAAACAAAAACAAATGAAGTTGGTGAAACTGTTCAAAATGATGCTTATCACCAAGTTTATGACCAAATCAATGCACTTTCTGGTGTTAAATCAGTTACTTTCTCAAGTAAAGATGACCAATTAGCTAAGTTGAAAGAAACATATGGTGATGACTGGGCAATGTTTGATGGAGATTCAAATCCATTGCAAGATGTTTACGTTGTAGAAGCGACATCAGCATCAAAAGTTAAGAAAGTAGCTAATAAAATTTCTAAAATTGAAGGTGTTGAATCAGTTAACTATGGTGGTTCAAACTCAGATCAACTCTTCAAGATTTCTAAATTTATCCGCACATGGGGAGTTGCAGGTACTGTTCTTCTCGTTGTTGTAGCTATTTTCTTGATTTCAAATACGATTCGTATGACTATCATGTCTCGTCACCGTGATATTGAAATCATGCGTTTGGTTGGTGCGAAGAACTCTTATATCCGTGGCCCATTCTTCTTTGAAGGTGCTTGGGTTGGTTTGCTTGGGGCAATTGTTCCATCAATCATCATTTACTTTGGCTATAAAGCTGTTTACGCATCAGTAAATCCACAATTTGAAGTACAAGGATTGACTCTATATCCTGCGGATACATTCCTTCCAATGATTATTGGTGGTATGTTCGTTGTGGGTATTCTTATTGGATCACTTGGTTCAGTTATCTCAATGAGACGTTATCTTAAAATTTAATAAAAAAACAACTTCTGATTTTCAGAAGTTGTTTTAATTTATAAAGCTTGTAATAGCTGTAGCAATTTCTTTTTCTTGTTCTTTTTGAGAAATACTTGCTTTTCCGTCTTTTGCTTGGTGACCATAATCTCCAAATTCGCTGTGATTACCTCCAGAGATATTGACGTATTTTGTATCTTGCGGAAGTCTCTTTTTAGCTTTGTTATACTGGTTCCATTTAAGGATTTTATCTTTGCTAGCTGTGATTGAGAGAACTTTTAGCTTGTCTTTTGATAAGTCTGTTTTCTCACTTGGATAGCTTGCAAGAAGAATTAAACCAGTAACGTTTGTTTTGGCTGCATCAGCGTTCATGCAGGCAACAACGCCACCTAGTGAGTGCCCAGCGAGGTAGACATTTTTTAAGTTTTTTTCTTTGATGACGGCTAAAGCTTTTTTACTCGATAGCACAGGTAGATTTAGGGGTGTTTTCAAGATGTAAACATTATATCCTGATTCGGCTAAATCATTTGCTAAATTAGCGTAGGCTTTTTCCTCAACGAGAGCACCTTGGTAAAAGATAATAGTTGCTTTTGCGCTTTCTTTACTTTCAAAGAGTAGATAGTCTTTTGTGATTTTAGCGGATTTAGCAGCTGCCATAGAACTTTGATGCGCTTGGTAGGTTTTATAACGAATAAAACCAAGGCCTAGAACAAGCAGAGTTGTTAAACAAACTAAAAAGTAGAGTAGACATTTTTTAAGTTTTTTCATAGTGTGTTAAAATACGGGTTAAAATTCTTTTCATGTGCAATAGTCGTTTCACGACCATGACCAGGGTATACGGTGAAGTGATTTGGAAGACTAAAGAGTTCAGTTTTGATACTATTTAGTAATTGTTCTGCGTTACCAGTTGGCAAATCAGTTCGTCCAATGGTTTCACGAAAGAGCGCATCACCAGTGAGAACAAGGTCATCATCAGGGAAAACTAGCGAAACACTTCCCCATGAATGTCCTGGTGTTTGACGTGCTTGAAAACGAAAACCAGCTAATACATAATCTTCTTGATATTGAAAGTGGTGCTCGGCAGGTTTTAAAATCACATCATCCATGTCAGCATGACGGTCTAAGCCTGAGAAATTATCTTTGGGTGAATAAAGCCAAGACGCTTCTTTTTCAGAGATATAAACAGGAGGCTGTCCAAAAGCATCACGAATCACATCAAGCCCCATAATATGGTCATAATGAGCGTGTGTGATTAAGATAGCAGCTACGGGTTTATCAATAGCCGTAATTTTTTCTTTAATTTTATCTGTATTGCTACCAGGGTCAACAACAATGATAGCTTGGTCATTGACCAATAAGTAGGTATTTTCACGTGCAACGTGGTTTAATAATCTAAAAATCTTCATAAAAAAAGTGTATCAAAAAAGTCTTTAAAAGTCATACAATCTCTTTTGTCAAACGCAATTTTTTCGCTATCTTATTTTTTGGATTAGGTGAATGTGGGCTTTAAAAATGGTATAATTTAAATGTTATGATGCAAGTTAATTCTCAAAAATATGCTGTTGTGGATTTGGAGGCAACGGGTGCCCACGCAATGGCAGAAATTATTCAGGTTGGCATTGTCATTATTGAAAATGATCAGATTGTGAAGACCTATCAAACGGATGTTAATCCGCACGAGGCCTTAACTGACCACATTATTCATTTAACAGGGATAACAGATGAGCAATTGGCAAAAGCGCCAGATTTTTCACAAGTTGCTCAAGAAATTTATCACTTGATTTCGGACTGTGTATTTGTGGCTCACAATGTGAAATTTGATGCCAATCTTTTAGCAGAAAAATTATTCTTAGAAGGATACGAACTACGTACGCCGCTTGTCGATACGGTTGAGTTATCACAAGTTTTCTATCCGACCCTTGAAAAATATACGCTAGGTCACCTAGCAGATGTTTTACAACTAGATTTGACAGATGCGCACACGGCTATTTCCGATGCTTATGCGACTGCTCAGCTATTGTTAAAACTAAAAGAAAAAATGGAAAGTCTGCCAAAAGAATTGCTAGAACAACTCTTACCTTTTTCTGATAATCTCTTATTTGAAACGGGGATGTTGGTTGAGGAGAGCTTTAAAAAAGCGAAAGTCATGTCAAAAAAAGACTACCAAGAAGTTGGTGGCTTGATTTTACGACGTGCTAAAGCCATTGGCAGTGAACGTAAGTTGTCTGATGATTTTGAGTTAAATATGGCACTTCTAGGCTTGGATGCGCGTGAGAAGCAGAGCCGATTTGCTCAAATGGTTAAAGATGATTTTCAAAGTTCAAAAATCTCATTCTTAGAAGCTCAGGCTGGTCTCGGAAAAACTTATGGCTATCTTTTGCCACTTTTGCAGCTAGCACAAGATGAGCAAATTATTGTTTCAGTGCCAACAAAGATTTTACAAGACCAAATCATGGCTAATGAAGCTAAAAAGATTCAAGAAGTCTTTAACATTTCTTGCCAATCCATCAAAGGACCCGGCAACTATATTAAGTTGGATTCTTTTGCGGAAACCTTGCACCGAGAAGGGGACAATCGCCTAGTTAATCGTTATAAGATGCAATTGCTTGTCTGGTTAACAGAAACTTTAACGGGAGATTTGGATGAAATCAGACAGAAGCAGCGTTTTGAAGCTTATTTTGAACAGATTAAGCATGATGGTAATCTGAGTGAAAAATCCTTGTATAAGGATGTCGATTTTTGGAATCGTACTTATGAAAATGCTAAGCATAGTAAGCTTTTAATTATTAATCATGCGTATTTCTTAGAACGTGTTCAAGATGATAAGGCTTTTGCGGCTAAGAAAATTTTGGTATTTGACGAAGCGCAAAAATTGATTTTGAACCTAGAGCAATTTTCACGACGTCGTGTTAATGTAACGCAATTGGTTCAAAAACTTGAAAAGCATTTAGATGCTGCCCTGCCAACGCTTGAAAAACGTTTGATTGAGAGTCTTTCTTTCCAATTGAGTCATCTTGCCACACGTTTTTATCAAAATCAAGAAATTTATGTGACGACAGAAGATGCTCACCGAGTAGAACAAGCTGCTAAAGAGTTGCTTGCTCTTAATCCTGAGTGGCGTTATCTGTGCTTGGAAGATTTGTTATCCCTATTTGCACAGCCGTTCACAGATTTTTGGTTTGAGACAAGTTTTGAAAATGAAAAACGTCAGACTTACTTAAATGCAAGTAGTGATGAACTCTTGAATTTCCAAGAATTTTTGCCAGAAACACGCAAGACTTACATGGTTTCTGCGACACTGCACATCAGTCCGCAGGTTAGTCTTGCAGATTTGCTTGGTTTTGAGCAGTACCATTACATGAGCATTGAGCGAGACAAGCAAACGTCACAACGTATTTGGATTGATGAAGAAATGCCAAATGTTGCTGAAATTTCAGATGAAGCATACGCTGATGCGATTGCTGAGCGAATTTATCAGATTAGGCAATTAGATGAACAGATGTTGGTGCTCTTTAATTCTAAAAAAGCCATGTTTGATGTTTCAGAGCTTTTAGATGAGATGGACCTTCATCATTTGACACAAGAGAAAAACGGGACAGCTTATAATGTCAAACGTCGTTTTGAACGCGGAGAAAGTCATATCTTGCTTGGGACAGGCGCTTTCTGGGAAGGTGTGGATTTTGTACAATCCGATAAAATGATTGAGGTCATTACACGTTTACCATTTGAAAATCCAAAAGATTTATTCGTTCAGAAAATCAGTAACCATTTGCTAGCGCAAGCTAAATCACCGTTCAATGATTATTCTTTACCATTGGCTATTTTAAAACTAAAACAAGCTATTGGAAGAACCATGAGACGTGAAAATCAACGTTCGGCTGTGCTTTTGCTTGACCCACGAATTTTGACAAAATCATACGGAAAAATTATCAGTGATGCTTTATCTGAAGAATTTTACATTTCTCATCAAAAATTTTCAAAGAGTCTCACTGAAATAAAGAATTTTCTGCTATAATAAAAGGGATAAACAAAAAGGGAGAAGTAAATGAAAAAATTAACACCAGTAAAACAGTATTTACTTGGTTTTAGCTTGATTTTATTAGTTCTCTTGCTTTCTGCTGCGACTGTTTTGGATTTAGCGATTCAGCCAAAACGAAGAGCAGAAAAACTGGCGACCCAAGTAGCCATTGAAAAAGCTGATTTAGTTCAAACGTCTTCTGTTGACCTTTACAATGGTTCTAAGACATACTATAGTGTTTTTGGAACGACAGCATCAGGTGATCAGAAGATTGTTGCTGTAGGTGAAGACAATGGTAAGGTATTTGTTTATTCTGTAAACGATGGGATTAGTCGTAAACAAGCTGAGCAAGTAGCTGCAGCAAATGGGGCGACTGGTATTTCAAAAGTTGTTTATGGAATTGATGGCAAGACCCCAATTTGGGAAGTCACAGCTACTGATGGTTATTATCTTGTGAATTTTGAAACAAGTGAGCTCGTGAAGAAGGAGGGCATATGACAAACTTATCAAATCGCGTGTTGAACATGGAAGAAAGTGTGACTTTAGCAGCAAGTGCGCGTGCCAAAGCCTTGAAAGCGCAAGGGCGTGATATTTTATCACTAACATTGGGAGAACCTGATTTTGTAACTCCTAAGAATATCCAAGATGCAGCAGTTGAAGCTATTCAAAATGGTAAAGCAAGCTTCTACACTGTCGCTTCTGGTCTTCCAGAATTGAAGGATGCAATCAACAATTACATGGAAAAATTCTACGGTTACTCAGTTAATCGTAATCAAGTAGTTGTTGCAACAGGTGCTAAATACATTCTTTATACTTTCTTTACAACTGTTCTTAATCCAGGCGATGAGGTTATTATTCCAACACCATGTTGGGTGTCTTATGTCGATCAAGTTAAAATGGTTGATGGTGTTCCTGTAACAGTTGCGACAACTGAAGCAAATGACTTCAAAGCTACTGTAGAACAACTTGAAGCTGCTCGTACAGATAAAACAAAAGTTCTTTTATTGAATTCACCATCTAATCCAACTGGTATGATTTACAGCCGTGATGAATTAGAAGCAATTGGTAATTGGGCTGTTGAACACAATATCTTAATCTTGGCAGACGATATTTATGGTCGTTTGGTATATAATGGAAATGAATTCACACCAATTTCAACAATTTCTGAAGCTATCAGAAATCAAACAGTTGTTGTAAATGGTACTTCAAAAACTTATGCTATGACTGGTTGGCGTGTTGGTTTTGCGGTTGGTAATGAAGAAATCATCTCAGGTATGGCAAAAGTTATCAGCCAAACCACTTCAAACTTAACGGCAGTGTCACAATACGCAGCAATTGAAGCATTTACAGGTTCACAAGATTCTATTGAAGTTATGCGTAAGGCTTTCGAAGAACGTCTTAATACCATTTATCCATTGCTTTGCGAAGTTCCTGGTTTTGAAGTGATTAAACCTCAAGGTGCTTTCTATCTTTTCCCTAACGTGAAAAAAGCGATGGAAATGAAAGGCTTCACTGATGTGACTGCTTTTACAACAGCTATTCTTGAAGAGGCAGAAGTAGCTCTTGTTACTGGTGCTGGTTTCGGTGCTCCTGAGAATGTTCGTTTGAGCTATGCGACTGATATGGATACTTTGAAAGAAGCTGTAAGACGTTTGAAAGCATTCATGGAAAAATAAGATGTCCAAAAAACGAAAACTTATTATTGCATTAGTTGCTTTTTCAGGAATTGTTGCAGTTGGACTTGGCATTCATTTTAAACCAACTTCCCCAGAATTAACCAAACTGGGGGATTACTCGGTTACTTCCAAGGGCATGCGTTTTGAGATTGATCTGGCTAGCAATAGTACGACTGGTTATACTTGGACTGTTAGTGGCGTGGATAAGAATAACTGTAGTTTAGATGACATTGTTTATCAATCTTATCCAAGTAAAGATAATCGACTAGGTTCTTCTGGCTACAGTCGTGTGACCGGAAAAGTCAAAAAAGCTGGTCAGACGCAATTTCATTTAACCTATTGCCAAGATTGGGAAGGCGGTAAAAAAGAATTGACTTACCGCGTTACTATCAGTAGTTCAAAAACTAAAATTAATAAGATTAAACTGACAAAAGTGTCAGAGTAATATTTGAAAAGAGGAATTATGTCTAAAGATTACGTATCAATTATTGATGTTAAAGATCATGTTGGCGAAGAAGTCACAATCGGGGCTTGGGTAGCTAACAAATCAGGAAAAGGAAAAATTGCTTTCTTACAACTTCGTGACGGGACAGCATTCTTCCAAGCAGTTGCTTTCAAACCAAACTTTATTGAAAAATATGGTGAAGAAGAAGGAACTGAAAAATTCAACACAATTAAACACCTTAGCCAAGAAACTTCTATCCTTATCACTGGTATCGTTAAAGAAGATTCACGTTCAAAATTTGGTTACGAACTTGATGTGACTGACCTTAAAATCGTTGGCCATTCAGAAGATTACCCAATCACTCCAAAAGAACACGGTACTGATTTCTTGATGGATCACCGTCACTTGTGGTTGCGTTCACGTAAACAAATGGCTATCATGCAAATCCGTAACGCTATCATCTACGCTACATATGATTTCTTTGATAAAAATGGTTTCATCAAATTTGATAGCCCAATCTTGTCAGGAAACGCTGCTGAAGATTCAACAGAATTGTTTGAAACTGACTACTTTGGTACACCTGCTTACTTGAGCCAATCAGGTCAATTGTACCTTGAAGCTGGTGCTATGGCACTTGGTCGTGTCTTTGACTTTGGTCCTGTATTCCGTGCTGAAAAATCAAAAACTCGTCGTCACTTGACTGAGTTCTGGATGATGGATGCTGAATATTCATTCCTATCACACGAAGAATCACTTGATCTTCAAGAAGCTTATGTTAAAGCACTTATCCAAGGTGTTCTTGACCGTGCTCCTCAAGCACTTGAAATCTTGGAACGTGATGTTGATTTGCTTAAAAAATATATTGCAGAACCATTCAAACGTGTATCTTACGATGATGCTATCGATCTTCTTCAAGAACACGAAAATGATGAAGATGCTGATTACGAACACCTAGAACACGGAGACGACTTTGGTTCACCACATGAAACTTGGATTTCAAACTACTTTGGTGTACCTACATTTGTTATCAACTACCCTGCAAGCTTCAAAGCCTTCTACATGAAACCAGTTCCTGGTAACCCAGAACGCGTCTTGTGTGCTGACCTTCTTGCACCAGAAGGATACGGAGAAATCATCGGTGGTTCAGTCCGTGAAGATGACTACGATACACTTGTTGCTAAAATGGATGCTCTTGGTATGGATAAATCAGAATATGAATTCTACCTTGACCTTCGTAAATACGGTTCAGTGCCACACGCTGGATTCGGTATCGGTATCGAACGTATGGTAACATTCGTAGCTGGAACTAAACATATCCGTGAAGCTATTCCATTCCCACGTATGCTACACCGTATTAAACCTTAGAAAGTTGACCGCGACGCTTTTAGAATGAAAACGAAACTTTTTCATTCTAAAAGCCAGTCAGTCCTTTAGCTAAGTTCCAATAGGGCTTAGCGTGTCAAATCAGCAGAGCGAAGTGAGGCGAGATTTGACTAAGGAGTGGTATTAAACCTTAATAAATATTATTAAAGCCTGAACTTTTGAGTTCAGGCTTTTTAAGTTTATTTAAGAAATGTTTGCTAAAATCTCTCATGAGAGGTGATTAACATGATAACTTATATCGCGAAAATTACCTTTTTTGATAAGACATTTTGTATTGCACTAGACCTAAAAAGGGTGTCGCACCCGCTTCTAGAACAGATTAAACGACAAGTAGGTTTAGTTGAGCATGATTTACAAATCTGGCAAGAAGCTCTTTCAGATAGCTTTAAAAGCTTAGCAAGTGATACTTTCTTCAGTAAAACTTTTTTTATCCGAGCTTTGCAGGAACACTTTTCAGATTTAGGAAAGCACGAGGCAGTTGCTTCGATTACTTGCCAAACCTTGACATAAGTTAAAATCCCAGCCTAATTGGTTGGGATTTTTGTTTTAGTTTTTAGCAGTCATAAGGTTTGGCGCAAAAGTTTTGAGTGATTTGATGATAGCAAGTACCAAAGCAAGGCTAATGAGACGGTCTGCATAGTCAGTAATGGCTTGAACCAAAACTAAACTTGCTGTCATGTCAATGCCTAAGCCGTGAAGAATTTGTGCCAAGATGCCAGAACCACTTGAAGTAATACCATGGAAAAGAATGACTGTGATACTTGATGAAACAACTGTTCCAGGAAGTGAGACAAGTAAGCTTTTCCAGATTAGGTCTTTGGATTTGCTTGTTTCTTTAACTAAGAAACCTGTAATAAAAGCAGCTACGATAGCTACAGGTGCAAAGTAAATAGCAAAGATATCAGTCGTCATCCAGCTGATTAATGCGCTGACAATAGCAGCACCAGCACCAAGCCATGGTCCAAAGACCACAGCGACCAACAATGTTCCAATCATATCAAGGTAAATTGGCAGACGTAAGAATAAAGCGATATTTGCGCCAATATAGTTAATTGCAATGGCAATTGCCATAAAAGAAATGATACGAATTGATGAATTTTTCATAATTTAACTTTCTAACTTTAGATTTTTGAGATCATCTTGAATGATGTCTTTTTGTGCATCTAAAAGTACGGTTAGAAAATCTTCCCAGAATAGGCTTGGGTTAACTTGAGTCAAAATAGTACTGTTCTTAGGTTTGTGGTAAAAATCGTATTGATCGACGACAGTTTGCCCAATAGCGATGCCGTCAGTAACAACATCAGTGTAAGCCTCAAAACCTGAGCAGACCTCGCTGTTGACAAAATATGCCAATGCAAGAGGGTCATTAATCACACAGCCAATGATATGTTCGTATTGCCAGTGGAAATCAAAATAAAAACGGGTAATTTTGGTGATGAATGCTGTCATTTCAGCGTTTATACGACTCATATATTCTAAATGATTTGGTGTTAAGACAATGTGGCGAGTGACGTCAAGCCCGACCATTTCGACTTTGCGACCTAAACGTTCAAAAGTGATTTGTGCCGCATGAGGGTCGCACCAGTAGTTGTATTCAGCAACAGGTGAACAATTGCCGTGTGATTTGAAATTTCCTCCCATGCTGACAAAACGGTGACAGTTTTCGCCGAGCTTAGGATTTAGTTCAAGAGCTTTTGCGATATTAGTTAAAGGACCAAGGGCAATGATAGAAGTATCTTTAGGGTCTTTAAAGTAATCGGCTAAAAATTGCTCTGCTGATTTTTCTTGAACATGAGGAGTGTGTTTGAGTTGGAAATTATTTTCGCCAAGCCCGTCCATACCATGAGTATCTTGGGCAGAAACGTAATCGCGTGTTAGCGGAGTAGCAGCTCCTTGGTAGACAGGAACATCTAGTCGATCAAGCAGTTCCAAGCTTGTAAAAGCATTTTTTACACCTAGGTCTGTTGGACAATTTCCAGCGACGATGGTGATTGCAACGACTTCTAAATTTGGATGTTTAAGGGCATAAAGTAGTGCAAGTGTATCATCGATACCAGGATCACAATCGATAATAATTTTTTGCTTAGTCATCCTTTCCTCCTTTCTTAAAAAAATTTATAGAAAATAAAAAATGACCTTGTTTTCTATAAAACAAAGCCACTCAAAAAAGACGCTCAACAAAGAGCAGGTCTCAATTTGTAGATAGCTAGTTTTTTATTCTGGGAGTTTTCGAACCAGTCCAAAAGTAGTACTTTTGATTATGCACGCCTTCTATTATATAAACAATTTGCTTTTTTGTAAATATTTGAAAATAAATGCATTTTTATTTATTAATATGTTTCAATTTTCAGAATATTTTGTTATAATAATCCTAATCTATTTGAGAGAAGGTGAAAATTTATGGCGAAAACAATTCACACGGACAAAGCGCCAGCAGCAATTGGTCCTTACGTTCAAGGAAAAGTTGTTGGTAACTTCCTTTTTGCTTCAGGTCAAGTTCCTTTGTCACCTGAAACTGGTGAAGTTATTGGGACAAGCATTCAAGAACAAACCAAACAAGTCCTTAAAAATATTTCTGCTATCTTAGCAGAAGCAGGTACTGATTTTGACCATGTGGTTAAAACAACATGTTTCTTAAGCGACATGGATGACTTTGTTCCATTTAATGAAGTGTATGCTACGGCCTTTAAAGCTGATTTCCCAGCGCGCTCTGCTGTTGAAGTTGCTCGTTTGCCAAAAGACGTCAAGGTAGAAATTGAAGTCATCGCTTATCTCGACTAGATGTTCTCTTAATATTATTTGACACGAAAAAAGTTCGCTACTCTCTCGGCGAACTTTTTTCTATTGCGTTAGATTGATTAATTTGCTTTTTGCATTTTTTTGGCGGTTGTCATCATCAAGCGGATACGGTTCAATTGGTTAACTTCTGATGAACCTGGGTCGTAATCGATTGGTGAGATATTGGCACCTTTGAATTGTCGTCGGAGTTCTTTTAGCATTCCTTTTCCGACGATGTGGTTTGGAAGACAACCAAATGGTTGAAGACAAACGATATTTTTAACACCGTTATTTAGTAATTCAATCATTTCACCAGTCAAGAACCAACCTTCACCAGTGTGGTTACCGATTGAAACGACTTTTTCAGCACCTTTAGCGATGTCATAAATGGATTCGATTCCATCGAAACGCTCTGATTTTTCAAGAGCTTTGTTCATCGGCTTTTCAAGAAGATTGATGGCATCGATACCAAGTTTTGCTAGGCGTTTTGATTTTTGGCTCATATTGAGCTCATCAGCTTTCCAAATTTGGTTGAAGAGTGAGTAATTCATAAAGCCAATCAAGTCTGGAACAACGGCTTCCCCACCTTCATTTTCAATGATAGCGACAATGTCGTTGTTGGCTGTTGGAGCGTATTTGACAAGGATTTCTCCGACTACCCCAACACGTGGTTTTTGACCAAAGTCGATGGTTTCAAGATTATCGAAGTCTTTAATGATTCGTTTCATGTTATGGTTGAATTCGAAGTAAGAGCCGGATTTGACATTCTTACGAGCGATTTCAAGCCATTTTTCGTATAAGGCATTGGCAGAACCTGGAACGGCTTCATAAGGACGAACACGGTAAAGCACACGTTCAAAGAGGTCACCATAAAGCACACTGATAAGTAGACGTTTTACAAATGGTAAAGTAATATTCCAACCAGGTGTTTCTTCGGTACCCTGATTTCCCATAGAAACAGAAACAACAGGAATTTGAGGATATCCGGCATCTTTTAGAGCTTTTCGTAAGAGTGGGATATAGTTTGTTGCACGGCAACCACCACCTGTTTGCGTCATCATAACACTGGTATTTTCGAGATCGTACTTACCACTTTGAAGTGCTTCGAGCAATTGTCCGATAGTGATGATAGCAGGGTAGCAAGCATCGTTATGAACAAATTTTAGACCGACATCAACGGCTTTTCTGTCCATAGCTGGTAGAATGACAACATTATAACCGGCTTGTTTGAAGGCTTCTTCAATAAGACCGTTTTGGTGAATTGGTGAAAGCATTGGCATGAGAAGGGTGTGTTTCTTCTTCATATCTTTTGTAAAGATAGGTTCTTTACTTTCTTCATCAGCTTGGCTGGTAAATTGTGGAGTTTGGTTGAAAATGTGACTGAGATTAGCTTTTTTAGCTTTCTTGTCACGTTCTTCAACGGCAGCTTTAAGAGAACGAAGACGAATGCGGATGGCACCAAGGTTGCTTCCTTCGTCGATTTTTAAAACAGTGTAAAGCTTGTTGTGAGCTCGCATGATTTCTTCAACTTGGTCAGTTGTGACAGCATCAAGTCCGCAACCAAAGCTGTTTAATTGGACTAATTCAAGGTTAGGATTTTTAGAAACGACTTTAGCAGCAGCATAAAGACGTGAATGATAAACCCATTGGTTAACCACGCGCAAACCTGAAACTTCTTCAAGTCCAGCTACCATATCTTCTGTTAAAACGTGGAAACCTTCTTGGGTGATGATGTTAGCAATCCCGTGGTTGATTTCAGGGTCAAGGTGATATGGACGACCAGAAAGCACAATCGCTTTTTCATTGTTGAGGGCTAGCTTGCTAAGGAGCTCATCTGCCTTGTCTTGCAAATCTTTCTTGAAGTCAGCTAAGACTTGGTAACCATGTTCAACGGCTTCGCGAATATCAGCTTCTGTGATGTCATCATAATCAGCAAAGCTTTTGACAAGTGATTTGACAACAGATTCATGGTCGGCCAAGTTAACAAATGGATGGAAGTATTTGACCTCACCATTGCGGATAGGGTCCATGTTTTTTTCGATAACTTCTGGATAACTTTGGACGATTGGGCAGTTGTAGTGGTTAGGTGCTTTGCTATTTTCAATTTGTTCGTAAATGACACTAGGGTAGAAAATGGCATCTACTTTGCGGTCGATTAAACTTTGAATGTGACCGTGCACCATTTTGGCAGGGTAACAAACCGTATCACTTGGGATGGTTTCGATTCCCTTTTCAAATAAACGTTTGTCTGATTTTGGTGAGATTTGAACACGAAACTTCAAGTCAGTAAGGACCGTGTGCCAAAGTGGGTAATTTTCGTACATGTTGAGCACACGTGGAACTCCAACGACACCGTGTACAGCGTCACGTTTTGAGAGTGCTTTAAATTTAAAGAGTTTTTTATATTTGTAATCAACCAGATTTTCTTTTTGATTACTGCGGTCGAATTTGATTTTAGTTACTTTTTCAGCACCGCGTTCGCAGCGGTTACCAGTAACGAATTTTGAGCCGTCGTTGAAGATGGTAACAGTCAGTGCACAGTTGTTTTCACACATGCCGCAACGAGTGAATTCTTTTTGAGTAGTAAATTGATCGAGTTCTTCAAGCCCCATCAAACTTGACTTAGTGCGATTGGCTGTAAGTGATGTTTCAGTCATGCAATCCCTCCTTTACTGTACCGCGCTGACTTCAAGAGTAGCTTCTTGGTTGGCTAGTTCATCTTCGTATTTTTCTTTAGCGATAATAGCGCAGCCATAAGCTCCCATAAGTCCAGCAATGCTTGGTCGAACGACTTCGCGTTCGCTGACGAGTTCAAAGGCACGAAGAACAGCTTCATTGTAGAAAGTTCCACCTTGAACGACGATTTTCTCACCCAAATCTTCGGGACGTTTTAATTTGATAACTTTGTAAAGGGCGTTTTTGATGACAGAGTATGAAAGCCCTGCTGAAATATCAGCAACCGTAGCCCCTTCTTTTTGAACTTGTTTTACCTTAGAGTTCATAAAGACTGTGCAGCGTGACCCAAGGTCGACAGGGTGTTTTGCAAGAAGAGCGACTTTGGCAAAATCTTTGACATCGTATTTAAGAGATTTGGCAAAAGTTTCAATAAATGAGCCACAACCTGAAGAGCAAGCTTCGTTTAGTTGGATACTCGATAAAGCGCCATCGCGAACACTCATGGCTTTCATATCTTGACCACCAATATCAAGGATAAAATCAACTCCTGGGTTGAAGTAGTTAGCTGCTTTAAAGTGAGCAACGGTTTCAACTTCACCGTAGTCAACGTGAAGAGCAGCTTTAATCAAATTTTCACCATATCCAGTCACGCAAGAACGAGCAATGAAAGCATCTTCTGGCAATTGGTGGTAAAGTTCTTTTAGGATGGCAATGACATTTTCAAGAGGTTGCCCTTGGTTATTGCCGTAGTGTTGGAATAAAATAGCTCCTTTAGGATCTGTGAGGACAACTTTTGAAGTGGTTGATCCTGCATCGATACCAAGGAAAAGAGGCCCAGAAGCAGTGGTAATGTCTTTGTATTCAACGCTAGCTTCATCGTGACGGGCGCGCCAAGCATCCAGTTCAGCTTGATCTTTGAAAAGAACATCAAGAGTATTTTTAGGAACTAGGGATTTTGAAGTATTATTTTCTAAATTATGAATGATTCCAGATAAGTTGATTTGGGTTTGGTTCTCATCAAGAGCAGCTCCCATGGCAACGAAAAGTTGCGGATTTTCAGGGAAAATCACATGTTCTGGTTTGATATCAAGGGTTTCGATGAAACGCTTACGAAGTTCACTCATAAAAAAGAGCGGTCCACCAAGAAAGGCGATGTTTCCAGTGATTTTACGCCCAGAAGCTAATCCAGCAATGGTTTGATTGACAACAGCTTGGAAAATCGAAGCTGCAATGTCTTCTTTTCTGGCCCCTTCATTAATTAAGGGTTGGACGTCAGTTTTAGCAAATACCCCACAACGACTGGCAATTGGGTAAATGGTTTCGTAACCTTTGGCAAGTTCATTGACCCCGTTGGCATCTGTTTTTAAAAGTCCAGCCATTTGGTCGATGAAAGCTCCTGTACCGCCGGCACATGTTCCGTTCATGCGTTGTTCAAGAGTATCGCCAAAGAAGGTCATTTTGGCATCTTCACCACCAAGTTCGATTACTACATCAGTTTGTGGAATGAATTTTTCAACGGTAGTAGTCGCAGCAATAACTTCTTGGACGAAGGGAATTTCAGCCACATCAGCTAAGCCCATACCCCCAGAACCAGTAATGGCAATA
Organism: Streptococcus sp. TATVAM-FAB8; assembly: GCF_046592795.1. Lineage (NCBI taxonomy): Bacteria > Bacillati > Bacillota > Bacilli > Lactobacillales > Streptococcaceae > Streptococcus > Streptococcus sp. TATVAM-FAB8. The sequence continues at coordinate 38,878 of NZ_JAWVPQ010000001.1, read as the reverse complement.
CTGACAGTTTGGTCGCCAATTTCAGAAATAGCTTCATTTAAAACCTTGATAGTTGCTGTTTTGACGTCTGAAAAGTGACGCTCATAACGTGAAAATAGTAACTGATAATTATCGTCGAAAATGACAACTTTAACAGTGGTCGATCCGACATCTATACCTGCTTTATACATTAATAAAAAACCTAAAAGTGTTAGAAGGTAGTAGATAAATATCATTCCTAAAAATGACTCATTATCTAGCAACGAATAATGTAGTTACGTCGACAGTTCTTTAACACTATTTCAATCCTTTCTTACTTATCTCACACGCTGTTAATGTCACAACAGAATGTTGCTTATTCAACAGAGTGTTTGTTATAATAGTATTATAAAACACTCATTGTCAATTGCAATCGCTAATTTTTTAACTTGTGTTGTTTAAACAACACATTCCCGACAATCTGTTGTTTATCTCGGAGGAATAGCTCATGAAACTTACTGATATTCGTTATTTGAGAACAGAAAAATTGATTTTTGATGCCTTTGCCAAACTTCTCAGCGAGAAACCTTATGAGAAAATTACAGTGCAAGATATTGCTGATGAGGCCATGATTAATCGTGCCACTTTTTATGCGCACTATGCTGATAAAGATGACCTTCAAAAAGGTATTCAACAACAAGTTCTAGAGCAAATGTCTGACATGATTGATGCAGCACAGATTACAAACGGTGAACGTGTAAAAGTTAAGCGAGCTGAGAAACTTTTAACGGAGTTTTATCATGGATTGGAAAAAAATGCTGCGATTGCTAAAATTGTTCTAAAAAGCATCTCTCAGGAAGTCATGCAAGAAGAATTTGGAAGTTTGGTACATGAAAAATACGACCATTTGCTTGCAAAACTAAATGTCACTGAATCTGGCGAGCAAGTGCCAACAGAATTTATCGTGGCCTATCTGACCAGTATTTTTTCAGGGACTTTACTTTGGTGGATTAAGTCAAATTTTTCAATGCCAGCAAAAGAATTAGCCCGCTTGGTTTTGACCTTGGTTAGTAACGGGCACCTTACCGTTATGGGTGTCATCATCGACCGAGAAGATTAGTAGAAAAGAGCTGAGAAGTCAGCTTTTTTGTTTTATTTCTGGTATAATGGAACAGACAGAAAGAAGGATCTTATGAGTCAAAAACAGCTAATGCAAGATAGCATTGATCATCGCGATTATCCAATTGAAGAGGGAGTTATCATCGATTCTCTGGATATTAGATTACAAGAGATTATCAAAAAGCAGCATCCTGATATTGCTAGTGGTGCCTTTATTAGCCATAAGAATCTGACTTATTACCGTCTTCTTTTTTTAGAGGAGATTATCGATAAAGCTAATCGTAAAAATGACTACGTCCGTGAAGCTGTCTACGACGCGACTAAGCACCAAGGTTATACAGCTTTAGATGTCCAAGACCAATTGGACAGAAAGATCACATTTGGACAAAAAATTGCGGATGATGTTGCTCGTTTTGGTGGATCTTGGACCTTTATTATTACCTTCATCTGCTTTATGGGAGCTTGGATGGCTTTGAATGTTTTGAAGCCTTTTGGCATTGTATTTGATAAATATCCATTTATTTTGTTAAATCTCGCCTTGTCAACACTAGCAGCGATTCAAGCCCCTTTGATTATGATGAGCCAGAACCGTGCTTCTGACTATGATCGCCTGCAAGCTAAGAATGATTACAATGTTAACAAGGTATCAGAAGAAGGCATTCGATTGTTACATACAAAATTGGATCACTTAGTTCAGCAAGATCAGTCGGATTTACTAGAAATTCAAAAATTACAAACGGAAATGTTAGCTTCTTTAACAAAACAACTAGTGAGTATGCAGGAAGAACAGGCACGTTTAGTGGGGCAAATTGAAAAAATGAGAAGGAGCGAAGAAAATGTCTGATAAAGAGATTAACTTAGTTATTGTAACTGGGATGAGCGGTGCTGGTAAGACAGTTGCCATTCAATCCTTTGAAGATTTAGGGTATTTTACCATCGATAACATGCCACCGACTTTGGTGCCAAAATTTATTGAATTAGTTGAAAAAACAAGTGACAATAATCGTGTTGCTCTTGTGGTGGACATGCGTAGTCGTCTTTTCTTCAACGAAATTACTTCTGTTTTAGATAAAATTGATTCAAATCCAAAAATTGACTTCAAGATTCTTTTCTTGGATGCAACAGATGGCGAACTGGTAGCTCGTTATAAAGAAACACGTCGCAGTCACCCATTGGCAGCTGATGGACGTATTTTAGATGGAATCAAGTTAGAACGTGAGTTGCTTGCACCTTTGAAAAACTTGAGCCAAAATGTGGTTGATACAACAGAATTAACCCCTCGTCAATTGCGTAAGACAATTTCTGAACAATTTTCAAGTGATGAAAATCAAGCTTCATTTCGTATTGAAGTCATGAGTTTTGGTTTCAAATATGGCTTGCCACTCGATGCAGACTTGGTATTTGACGTACGTTTCTTGCCAAATCCATACTACAAACCAGAACTTCGCAATCAAACAGGTCTTGAAAAAGATGTTTATGATTATGTCATGAATCATGAGGAATCAGAAGATTTCTACCAACATTTGATTGGTCTCATTAAACCTATTTTGCCAGGCTACAAAAAAGAAGGAAAATCTGTATTGACCATTGCTATTGGGTGTACAGGTGGTCAACACCGAAGTGTTGCCTTTGCTCATCGCTTAGCTGAAGAGTTAAAAGCGGATTGGGTGGTTAATGAAACCCACCGCGATAAAAATCGTCGCAAGGAGACTGTGAACCGTTCATGAGAAAACCTAAAATTACCGTTATCGGTGGAGGAACAGGGATTCCCGTTATTTTAAATAGTTTAAGGCACGAAGAGGTCGATATTACAGCCATCGTAACGGTCGCTGATGATGGCGGTAGTTCAGGAGCTTTGCGTTCGGTCATGCAATTGACGCCACCAGGAGACCTTAGGAATGTCCTCGTGGCTATGAGTGATATGCCTAAGTTTTACGAAAAAGTCTTTCAATATCGTTTTGCTGAAGGAGATGGTCCGCTTGCTGGCCACCCTCTTGGAAACCTTATTATTTCAGGAATCGCTGAAATGGAAGGCTCTACTTACAGCGCTATGCAGATTTTGACAAAATTTTTTCACGTTACAGGGAAAATTTACCCAGCAAGTGAAAATCCATTAACCTTGCATGCTGTTTTTAAAGATGGTTATGAAGTCGCTGGTGAGAGTCATATCGCTGGTTATCAAGGAATGATTGACCATGTTTATGTGACCAATACTTACAATGACGATGAACCAACTGCCAGTCGCAAAGTAGTTGATGCAATCATGGATAGTGACATGATTGTTCTTGGACCTGGTTCTTTATTTACATCAATTTTGCCAAACTTGGTTATTCCTGAAATCAAGCAGGCACTTATTGATACTAAAGCTGAGGTTGCTTATGTTTGTAACATCATGACGCAATATGGTGAAACCGAACATTTCACTGATGCTGACCACGTCGAAGTGCTTAATCGTCATCTTGGTAAAGATGTTATTGATACAGTTCTCGTCAATATTCAAAAAGTGCCGCAAGATTACATGGACCACAATAAATTTGATGAGTATTTGGTTCAAGTTGAGCATGATTTTGCAGGACTTCGTAAGCAAGTCAAACGAGTGATTTCATCTGATTTTCTTCGTTTGGAAAATGGCGGAGCTTTTCACAATGGCGACTATGTCGTTGAAGAATTAATGAACCTTGTGAGGGTGAAGAAGCGATGAGTTTTACAGTAAAAGTTAAAGAAGAATTGTTGAATTTGTCGCGATTCGATAAGAGTGAATTATCAGCTATTATCAAAATGTCAGGAAGCCTTGGTTTAACAGGTGCTGGACTGACCTTGTCAATCACAACAGAAAATGCCAAGGTAGCCCGTCATATCTATGAACTGATTGAAACGATTTACCACGTCCAGCCTGAAATCAAGTATCATCAAAAGACGAATCTACGCAAAAATCGTGTTTACAATGTTTTTGTGGCGACAAATGTCAGAGAGATTTTAACAGATTTGCAATTGGCGGATTCTTTCTTTGGTATTGAGATGGGCATTAATCCTAATATCCTTGAAGATGATGACAAGGGACGAGCTTATCTGCGTGGTGCTTTCTTGGCAACGGGTACTATTCGTGATCCAGAATCAGGAAAATATCAGCTGGAAATCTTTTCCGTTTATCAAGACCACGCCGAAGATTTGGCAAACTTGATGCGAAAATTTATCCTTGATGCCAAGGTTATTGAACATAAAAATGGAGCAGTGACCTATTTGCAAAAGGCTGAAGATATCATGGATTTCTTGATTGTCATCGGAGCCATGGAATGTAAAGAAAGCTTTGAAGAAGTTAAGATTATGCGTGAGACGCGCAATGACGTCAACCGTGCCAATAATGCGGAAACAGCTAACATTGCAAAAACCGTGACAGCCAGCATGAAGACTATCAATAATATCATTAAAATTATGGATACCGTTGGACTTGAGACCTTACCAATTGAATTGCAACAAGTGGCTAAGATTCGTGTAGAAAATCCTGATTACTCGATTCAGCAAATTGCAGACCACTTGGAAGGAACCTTGACCAAGAGCGGTGTTAATCATCGATTGCGTAAAATCAATAAAATTGCAAATGAATTATAGAAAAAAATAAGGAGAGAGTTTATTATGGCATGTACAACTATATTGGTCGGTAAAAAAGCGTCATATGATGGTTCTACCATCATTGCTCGAACTGAAGATTCACAAAGTGGTGATTTCACACCGAAACAATTTATCGTGGTTAACCCAGAAGACCAACCACGTCATTACAAATCAGTCTTGTCTTCATTTGAGATTGATTTGCCAGATAATCCAATGCGTTACACATCAGTGCCAGATGCTTTGCGTAAAGATGGTATCTGGGGAGAAGCTGGTATCAACGAAGCCAATGTTGCTATGAGTGAGACAGAAACTATCACGACAAATGCGCGTGTCTTGGGTGCTGACCCGCTTGTTGAATCTGGTATTGGTGAAGAAGATATGCTAACATTGGTGCTTCCATATGTCCGCACAGCGCGTGAAGGGGTAGAACGCCTCGGTGCGATCCTAGAAGAATACGGAACATACGAATCGAATGGTGTGGCTATTTCAGACGTTGATGAAATTTGGTGGTTAGAAACTGTCGGTGGACACCACTGGATTGCTCGTCGTGTGCCAGATGATTGTTATGTCACAAATCCAAACCAACTTGGTATTGACCATTTTGAATTTAACAACCCTGATGATTACATGTACTCAAGTGACTTGCGTGAATTCATCGAAGATAATAACTTGGATTTGACATACTCAAATGAACACTTCAATCCACGCTATGCTTTTGGTAGCCAACGTGATAAGGACCGCCACTACAACACACCACGTGCTTGGGCAATGCAACGTTTCTTGAATCCAGAAATCGAGCAAGACCCACGTAGTTTCTTTATTCCTTGGGCTCAAAAACCTTATCGTAAAGTCACTATCGAAGATGTCAAATACGTCTTGAGCAACCACTATCAAGATACTGAATTTGATCCATATGGTCCAGAAGGAAATGCTGTGACACAACGTACATTCCGTACAATTGGTATCAACCGCACAAGTCAAACAGCTATTCTTCAATTACGACCTGACCAACCACACGATACAACAGGTATTCAATGGTTGGCATACGGTTCAATGCCATTTGGAACAATGGTGCCATTCTTTACTCAAATTTCAACTACACCAGCTTATTTTGCAAATACTGGCGAAAATGCCTCAACAGATTCATTCTACTGGGTAAATCGTTTGATTGCAGCGATTGCTGACCCACACTTCCACCAACACGAAGGTGATATTGAAGCTTACGTGGAAAAAACAATGGCAGCAGGACATGCGCGTATCAAACGTGTTGATGCCGCTTTAGCTAATGGCGAAAGCGTTGATTTTGATGCTGAAAACCAAGCGATGAGTGATTACATCCAAGAAGAAACACAAAAACTATTGAATAAAATCCTCTTTGATGCAAGTAACCTCATGACAAACCGCTTCTCAGTAAGCGACTAATAACGAATCCTCTGAATATTTTTCAGAGGATTTTTTGTATGAAAGCGAAAAAATTTACAAAAAAAGCTTGCAAAAAGTTGAAAGTTTGGATATACTTTACTGGTAAACTATTAACTAGTTAAGAAAAGGAGCCATCATGAAGAAGAAATTTCTTTTGTTGATAAATGTACTTGCACTTTTGCTTGCTTGGCAAGTTAGCCACATTAAACAGGTTGCAGCAGATGACAAGATTAAAGTGGTAACAACTTTTTATCCTGTCTATGAATTCACGAAGGCTGTTTCAGGAGATACAGCTGATGTTACCATGCTGATTAAAGCAGGGACTGAACCACATGATTTTGAACCATCTACTAAAAATGTAGCTACGATTTCAGATGCTGATATGTTTGTCTACATGGATGATAGCATGGAAACATGGGTTAAGAAAGTCAAAAAATCAATTGATTCTGATAACCTAACTATCGTTCGAGCAAGTGGAGATATGCTTCTCATGGCTGGTACAGCTGAAGAAGAAGGCGAAGACCATGACGAGCATGAAGGACATAGTCATGAATATGACCCACATGTCTGGCTCTCACCAAAACGCGCGGTTACTTTGGTTGAAAATATCCGTGATGCTTTTGTTGCTAAATACCCTGATAAAGCTGATACTTTTAAAGCTAACAGTGCAGCTTACATTGAAAAACTCAATGACTTAGATAAAGCCTACACAGATGGACTTTCAAATGCTAAACAAAAAAGCTTCGTCACTCAGCATGCTGCTTTTGGTTATTTAGCACTTGATTATGGTTTGAATCAAATCTCGATTGCTGGAATTTCACCAGAAGTAGAACCTTCAGCAAAACGTATTGCAAGTCTTACAAAATACGTTAAAAAATACGATATCAAATACATTTACTTTGAAGAGAATGCGTCAAGTAAAGTTGCTGCAACGCTAGCAGATGAAGCTGGTGTAAAAACAAAAGTTTTAAATCCGCTAGAAAGCTTAACTAACAAACAAATCAAAGCTGGCGAAGATTACTTCTCGGTCATGAAAGAAAATCTGAAAGCTTTGAAATTGACAACTGACGTCAAAGGTAAAGAAATCAAAGCTGAAACAGATAACACCAAAACTGTTCAGCACGGCTATTTCAAAGATAAAGACGTTACTGATCGTAAATTAAGTGATTGGACAGGAAAATGGCAATCTGCTTACCCATACCTTCTTGATGGTACACTTGATCCTGTCTGGGATTATAAAGCCAAAGCTTCAAAAGGTGAACAAACTGCTCAAGAAGTAAAAGACTATTACACAAAAGGTTATCAAACGGACGTTGAACAAATCATCATCGATGGTAAGAAAAACAAAGTTACTTTTGTTCAAAATGGTGAAAAACACACCTACACTTACAAATACGTTGGTCACAAAATCTTGAAATACAAAAAAGGTAACCGTGGTGTTCGTTATCTTTTTGAAACAGATGACAAAGACGCTGGCGAATTCAAATACATTCAATTTAGCGACCACAATATCACCTCAACAGATGTTGAACATTTCCATCTTTTTTGGGGTAACAGTAGCCAAGACGAAATTCTAAAAGAAATGGAACATTGGCCAACTTACTTCCCAGCTAAAGAATCTGGTCAAGAAATTGCCCAACACCTTGTTGCTCACTAAAATAATGAAAGGCTTGAATCAAATGATTCAAGCCTTTTCTTTTTAAGGGAAGTGGTAAAAAGCTGATTTTTGAGAGCAGGAACTCGCGTTGCCAGCTTATGAAAACTTTGCTATAATGGGTTAAGATAGCACTTACATTTTAGGAGGCCACGTGAAAGACAAGCAAGTGACAAAATTCTTTTTAGCTTGTTCGACCTTAGTTACTTGTATAACATTGGGAATTAACCTCACTTTCAGACATGCAGCTCACGCTGTTATTGCTGAATCAGGACAAGTTTCCCCAACAGCGACAGCTGATTTTATTACAAGTATTGGCGAAACAGCTCGACAAATTGGTCAAGAAAGAAACCTTTATGCTTCAGTGATGATTGCTCAAGCTGTTTTAGAATCAAGTAGTGGCCAATCAGCACTTAGCCAAGAACCTTATTATAATTTCTTTGGGGTAAAAGGGGCTTATAATGGTAATTCAGTCGTCATGCAGACTTGGGAAGATGATGGCAGTGGAAACACTTATGAGATTGATCAAGCCTTTCGCTCATACAACAGCTTAGCAGATTCGCTCAATGACTATGCTAATTTATTGAGTTGGAATCTTTATGCGGATACTTGGAAGTCAAATACCTCTTCCTATCAAGATGCGACAGCAGCTCTGACTGGTCGTTATGCCACAGATACTGCTTACGCTGATAAGTTAAATGCCTTAATTGAGCAATACGGCTTAACAAGCTACGATGAGCCGTTGGTAACCAATGAAGCTCAAGAAACTACCGAACAAGATAACCAAACTCAACAAACCAATCAAGCTACTGAAACCGTTAATCCGAACCACGTTTGGAACAAATACCGCGGTTCATACACTAGTTCAGATATTCTAGCAGAAGACGAAGCTTGGTTAGCTTATATTAGATAAAAAGAGCGTAAGCTCTTTTTTTGTTGCCCCATTTACGGAAAAACAAAAAAGCCATTTCGATTGCTCGAAATGACTTCTTGTAGTAAATGCGATTTCTTATTTTGTGAAACCGTATTTTTTGTTGAAGCGATCCACACGACCATCTGCTTGAGTGAATTTTTGGCGACCAGTGTAGAATGGGTGAGAATCTGATGAGATTTCCACACGTACAAGTGGGTAAGTAGCGCCTTCAAATTCTACAGTTTCGTCAGAAGCTTTTGTAGAACCGCTAAGGAATTTGTAACCAGTAGTTGTGTCCATGAATACTACTGGACGGTATTCTGGGTGGATATTTTGTTTCATTGTTAAAAGATTTCCTTTCTGCCATGGTGATTTTTTACGCACCATAGTTATTTTAACTTCTATAGTTTATCAAATAATGCGATATTTGACAAGACTTTTGTGCAAATTAATTGAATTGAAATATAATTGTTAAAAATCGCTCTACAGCAGGCTTGAGCTTAGTTTTTTGAGGCTAGTAAATCTTTGATTTCTTGATAGATTTGCTCGTTTTCCTCAAGGCTGTAAGAATTGGCTCCGCTGGCAAGTGGGTGCCCTCCTCCGTCGTGACGTTTAGCAATCTCGTTGATGACCTGTGTTTTACTACGCAAGCGAACACGGTAGTTACCATTAGCTTGTTCAACGAAAATTGCCCAAGATTGAACACAATCAATACGACCTGGAGCTCCAACGATAGCAGAAGTTTCAGCTTCAGTGACATTGTATTTTTTCATAGTTTCTTGCGTTAACACCACACGCGCAGCCCCATTATCATCAACTTCTAAGTTATCATAGACAAAGCCTTGAAGTTTGGCAATTTTAAATGAAATAGAATCCATTTGGCGAGCTAGACTTGAAAAATCAAAGTCATATTCGCGAAGTTTACTTGCAATCATGAAGGTTTTGCTGCTTGTAGATGGGTATAAGAAACGTCCTGTGTCTCCAACAATACCAGAGTATAGAAGACGTGCAGCTTCGCTAGAAACTTTTAGACCAGTTGAAAAGGCGAAGTCTGAGATGATTTCGCTGGCACTTGATGCTTTAGTGTCTACATAGAGCAAGTCACCATAAACATCATCGTTAGGGTGGTGATCAATCTTAATAAGGAAATCACCATTTGTGTAGCGGTCATCATCGATACGAGGAGTATTTGCTGTATCTGTAACGATAACCAAAGCACCGTCGTAATCGCTGTCAGACACTTCATCCATTGTCGTAATCCATGCAAGAGTTGGCTCATCAAAACCAGTTGCCAAAACTTTTTTTGCTGGGAAATTATGTTTGATGAGTTCACGTAAACCAGCTTGGCTACCTAGAGCATCTGGGTCAGGTCTTTGGTGACGGTGAATGATAATAGTATCGTAAGCTTTAATTTTTTCTAAAATTTCTTCAAATGTATTCATATCTAAATTCCTTTGTAAGCTAGAGATTTACCCTATTATAGCATGAAATGACCGCGAGGTGGTAATGAGGATTTTTGAAATAAATCAAAGGTTTTATTTTTAATTTTTAGAAGCAAAGTGCTAGAATAATATATGTAAACGTTTTCTAAGATAAAAAATCATAAGGAGGTTATGCTCATGTCAGTATTTTATGTTCCATCTCAAAACCTTATTGGTCGCGGAGGGGTTAAAGAAATTGGTGGTTACATCAAGAGATATGGTTATAAGAAAGCTCTTTTGGTAACTGACCATTTTATTGCTAAGAGTGATATTTTGCCTAAAGTAACGGCACCGCTTGATGCTGAAAACATTGACTATGTTGTCTATAGTGATGTTGACCCTAACCCAACCGTTAAAAACGTTGAAGAAGGATTAGCAGCCCTAAAAGAAAATGGTTGTGATTTCATCATTTCTCTTGGAGGAGGTTCCCCTCAAGATGCTGCCAGCAGTATGTCTATCCTAGCTACTAATGGAGGTCGTCCTCAGGATTACGAAGGCGTTCATAAATCAGAAAAACAAGGCTTGCCAGTCATTGCTATTAATACAACGGCAGGAACATCAGCTGAAATTACAATCAATTACGTCATCACAGATGAAGAACGCAAAGTCAAAATGGTTATGGTTGATAAAAATAGCTTGGCTTTGATGTCAGTCAATGACCCAGAATTAATGGTTTCAATGCCTAAGTCATTAACTGCAGCAACTGGTATGGATGCATTAACTCACGCTATCGAAGCATTGGTAACACCAGGTGCTTATGCTGCAACGAAAAAACTTTCAGTTGGTGCAATTGAGTTAATCAAAGAATATTTGCCACGTGCAGTTGCTGATGGTCATGACCTTGAAGCGCGTGAAGCCATGGTTAATGCTATTTTCTTAGGTGGTATGGCATTTAATAATGCAGGACTTGGTTACGTGCATGCGATGGCTCACCAACTTGGTGCTGTTTATCATTTACCACATGGTGTTTGTTGTGCGATGATTTTACCAATTGTAGAACGCGAAAATGCCAAACATGTTCCAGCAGCTTTCCGTGATGTGGCTAAAGGCCTAGGGCTTCATACCGAAGATAAAAGCGACCAAGAATGTGCTGATTATGCTATCGCAGAAATCGAAAAATTGTCAGCAACCGTTGGTATTCCTAAGAAATTGACAGAACTTGATATCAAGGAAGAAGAATTCGACTTCGAATTTCTTTCTAAAAACGCTTTGCTTGATGCTTGCGCACCAGGCAATCCATTTATGCCAACACTTGAAGAAACAATCGAACTTTACAAACAGCTATTTTAAGCTAAAACTTGGATAAGTTGCAGGAAAAATCCTGTGACTTATTTTTTTAAGAAAAATTTCTTTGCAAAGTAAAAAGAATATGTTAAGATAGTAGCTAAAAAAATTTAATTAGGGAGGCTAACTTGGATACAACAACATTAAAAGACTTGGCAAAAACAGAACTTCATTGTCACTTGGACGGTTCTATCTCACTAGAGACAATTCGTCAATTAGCAGATATGGCAGATATTGCTGTTCCAGCAGCAGATGAAGATTTGAAAGACTTAGTTACCGCACCTGCTGAGGCAGAATCTTTGATGGATTATTTAAAAGCATTTGATTTTGTCCGTCCGCTTTTGCAGACGAAAGAAGCTCTTCATTTGGCTGCTTATGATGTTGCTAGACAAGCTGCGCAGGAAAATGTGATTTATACTGAAATTCGCTTTGCGCCTGAATTTTCAATGGACCAAGGCTTATCAGCTTCTGAAACCGTTGAAGCTGTACTTTCAGGTCTTAAAAAGGCAGAAGCAGATTTTGGCATTGTGGCTAAGGTTCTTGTCTGTGGCATGAAACAATCGCCTGCACATGTGACACGTGATATTTTTGACCATGTTATTCAGTTAGCTGACAAAGGATTAGTTGGTTTTGATTTTGCAGGAAATGAACTAGATTTTCCACCTGCAGAATTAGAGGCCATTATCAAGCACACTCAGGAGTTAGGACTTCCTTTGACATTTCACGCTGGTGAGTGTGGTTGCGCTCACTATATTGCAGATGCTATCGCCCTTGATATCAAGCGCCTTGGTCATACCACAGCTATTTATGACCAACCTGAAATGATTCAAGAATTTGTCAAAAAAGGTGTGACAGCTGAGTTATGCTTGACAAGTAATCTCCAAACCAAAGCTGCGAAATCTTTGGAAGAATTTTCTTTTCTTGCCTTGAAAAATGCTGGTGCTAAGATTACCATTAACACTGATAACCGTACGGTTTCTGATACTAATTTAACAAGAGAATACGCACTCTTTGTCAAACACTTTGGTGTTGGCATCGATGATTTCCTAACATTTAATAAAAATGCTATCCAAGCATCCTTTACAACAGAAGCCCAAAAAGCTGATTTATTATCGAAAATTGACAATTTATATAAAACATTTCTGTAAAAATATGCTACAATAGTGGTAATTTATGTTTGGAGGGAACTATGGCTTTAGTTAAGATTGTCTATGCCAGCATGACAGGAAATACTGAAGAAATTGCTGACATTGTTGGAAATAAGTTCGAAGAACTTGGACACACTGTCGAAGTAGACGAATGTACAACAGTTGATGCAGCTGATTTTGAAGATGCTGATGTTGCGATTGTTGCATCATACACATACGGTGATGGTGAATTGCCAGATGAAATCGTTGATTTTTACGAAGATCTTGCAGATGTTGATTTGACAGATAAAATCTTCGGTGTTGTTGGATCTGGTGATACTTTCTACGATTACTTCTGTAAAGCAGTTGACGAATTTGAAGCACAATTTGCCTTGACTGGTGCAACAAAAGGTGCGGATTCAGTTAAAGTTGACTTAGCTGCAGAAGATGAAGATATTGCAAATCTAGAAGCTTTCGCAGAAACTATTTCTGAAAAAGTAAACTAAATAAGAAACTGAGGTTGGAGTGTGCTCCAATCTCTTTTTTTCTCTTCCTTTCATAAATAATTTTTTTATAAAGTGAGGTGTCATTATGACTAAAAATAGAGATTACGATTATGGTTTTCACGATGATCTTACTCCGACTTATTCGACGGGTAAGGGGTTAACAGAAGAAATCGTGCGAAATATATCTGCTTACAAGCATGAACCCAAATGGATGCTTGATTATCGTTTGAAGAGCTTGGAGTTGTTTTATAAACTTCCTATGCCAGATTTTGGACCAGATTTATCTGGAATTGACTTTGATGATGTCATTTATTTTCAAAAGCTAGCAGATAAGAAGGTTAATGACTGGGATGATGTTCCAGATAAGATTAAAGAAACTTTTGAGCGTTTAGGGATTCCACAAGCAGAGCGTGACTACCTTTCTGGTGCTGTAGCTCAGTACGAGTCTGAAGTGGTTTATCATAATATGAAAGAAGAGTTCCAAAAACAAGGAATTATCTTTACAGATACTGACACAGCTCTGCAAGAATATCCAGACTTATTTAAGGAGTATTTTGGAAAAATTGTCTCAAATAGTGAGCATAAATTTGCCGCTTTAAATGGTGCTGTTTGGTCAGGTGGAACTTTTATTTACGTGCCAAAGGGCGTGCAGTGTGATATTCCAGTACAGACTTATTTTCGTATTAATGGTGAAAATGCAGGACAATTTGAACGTAGTTTGATTATTGTCGACGAAGGAGCTTCAATTCAATACATTGAAGGTTGCACCGCTCCCAATTACACAACCAATAGTCTTCACGCAGCAACGGTAGAAATTATTGTCAAACGTGATGCTAGTTTTCGTTACACGACCATGCAAAATTGGTCTGATAATGTCTACAACCTAGTAACTGAACGTGGTAAGGTCGAAGAAAACGGCATGTTAGAATGGATTGATGGTAACCTCGGAAGTAAGGTCAATATGAAATATCCATGTTCGATTTTAGACGGTCCACACGCCAAAACGTCAGTGCTTTCCATGGCATTTGCCAATTATGGTCAACACCTAGATGCTGGCTGTAAAGTTTATCACAATGCTCCACATACCTCATCAACCTTGATTTCAAAATCAGTGGCTAAGGATGGTGGCAAGACAGACTATCGTGGTTCAGTTTACTTTGGCAAGCATAGTGAAGGCTCAAAATCACACATTGAATGTGATACGATTTTAATGGATGATTTATCAAGTTCAGATACTATCCCATTTAATGAAATTCATAACTCAAATGTATCTTTGGAACACGAAGCTAAGGTTTCAAAAGTTTCTGAAGAACAACTTTACTACATGATGAGCCGAGGAATTTCTGAAGAAGAAGCAACAGCTATGATTGTTAATGGCTTTATGGAACCAATCACCAAAGAACTTCCAATGGAATATGCCGTCGAAATGAATAGTTTGATTACTATGAGTATGGAAGGTTCTGTTGGATAAATGTTTGAAAATTCTAAAAAATAATCTTTTTATCTCTTGAGTCTTCTTGTCAAGCTATAAACTTTTCTTTATAATGGAAACGATATGAAAAAACATGAGTACAAATATGGTCAGCTACGCAAGTTATTAGTAATTCTTGGTTTGCTTAGTATTTGTGGCTATTTTATGATTTATGTCATCAGGCACTGGCAATTGATTGTTTCTTTTTGGCAATCTAGCTCAAAGACAGCTTTGTCACAGTTTTTAATGCAGTTACGAACAAAAAATCTGCTGAATATCACTATTTTGCTATTTTTGACAGCTCTGACAGCAGTCATTCCTTTTATGTCGAATGCGATTTTTGCTATCTTTAATGGCTTGATTTACGGACCTGCTATTGGCTTTTTGATGAATCTCTCAGCAAATGTTCCTGGAAATTTTCTCTTTGTCAGAGTTCTGGAAATGATTGATTTGAAGGACAATGATAGCAAGTTGAAGAAACATTTTGCAGGATTTAAAAATGTCATCAATGCTGTTGAAAATCAAGAACTAGGCATTATGCTAGGTTACATGATTCCTGTGATTCCAACCCTGCTGATCAATTATCACGTGGCAAAAATCAAATTGCCTTGGCGCAGATGGGTTCTCTACGTTACAATCGGAGTATTGCCGAGTAGTTTATTGTATGCCTTAGGTGGTGATGCGGTCGTCGTGGGAAATTTAAGACTGATTATTGTACTGCTTGTTATTTTTATTGCCATCAGCTTATTGGGAACTTATATCAAACGAAAAAAGAATAAGTCATTTCTATAGTAGAAATTCAAAAAAAGATAAGGATAGAGAAAAAATGTCAGTAAAAGATTTGGATGTTATCCGTCAAGAAATTGATCAAGTGGATCAGGAATTAGTAGCACTTCTTGAAAAACGCATGACCTTGGTGAATCAAGTAGCAGCATATAAAAAAGCTACTGGAAAGGCTATTTTAGATACCAGTCGTGAAGATGCTGTCTTAAAAAAAGTTGCTAGTCGTGTTCAAAATAAAGCTTTTGAGGCAACATTAGTTGATACTTTTGCGGATATTATGAAAAATTCTCGCGATTATCAAGCTAAACAATTAAAGGCTGATTTAGATTAAGAAGGTAGCTCTAATGATTAAAAAGTTAAAAGATAACCAAGATTATTCTTATGGTGTCCTCTTAAAAGTTATCGGCGCAAGTTTTCTTATTGGAATTTTAATAGGCTGTGTCGATACTGTATTTGGTCGCGTCTTGTTAATGCTTAGTGCTTTTCGAACAGAAAACTTCAATTATGTGATTCCATTTTTGGGACTAATTGGGCTTGTTATTGTTTTTCTTTATCAAAAAGCGGACAGTCGAGCTAGCAAAGGAATGGGTCTACTTTTTGCGGTGAGTCAAGGAGATGAAAAGAAAATTCCCTTGGTCATGTTACCTTTGGTAACTGTAGCAACTTGGCTAACTCATCTTTTTGGAGGAAGTGCTGGTCGTGAAGGTGTTGCTGTCCAACTTGGGGCGACGATTTCACATGCTTTTAGTAAGTTTTTCTCTTTTGAAAATAGCTCCCGCTTGTTTCTTGTAACGGGTATGGCAGCTGGTTTTGCTGGTTTGTTTCAAACCCCTTTAGCGGCTGTCTTTTTTGGACTTGAGATATTAGTTCTTGGAAAATTGCAATTACCAGCTCTTTTACCAATGACAATTGCTTCATTTGTGGCAAGTGCAACATCGCACGCATTAGGATTAGAGAAATTTGCCCACTTTGTCAATGTTTCACTAACTTTTAATGCTTGGCTGTTTTGCAAACTTGCTTTGCTAGGACTTATTTTTGGACTAGTCGGCAATGCCTTTGCTGCTTTACTTGCCTATGCTAAGCAAAAAGCCAAAGAAGTTATGGAGAATCCCTACTATCGAATTTTGTTTGGTGGGATTGTGCTTAGTCTTCTTTTCTTGATGTTGTATCATGGGCGTTATTCAGGTCTTGGAACTAATCTGATTGATGCTAGCTTTTCTGGGAAAGACATTTACTTTTATGATTGGCTTTTGAAGTTGGTCTTGACTGTGGCAACTTTGGCAATTGGTTTTCAAGGTGGCGAAGTCACACCACTCTTTGCCATCGGTGCATCACTCGGTGTTGTTTTAGCAAATGTCTTTGGTTTGCCAGTTGAATTTGTTGCAGCGGCAGGTTACATCAGCGTCTTTGGTAGTGCCACAAACACACTTTTAGCTCCGATTTTTATTGGAGGAGAAGTCTTTGGTTTTGCCAATTTGCCATATTTTACTTTAGTTATGATTTTTGCTTACAGCCTTAATCGAAAACACTCTATTTACACAGGACAAGAAGTTCTAGCCTTCTAGAAAAAATACTCAAAAAAGTCAGCCATTTTGCTTTACAGTTATGGTGATTTTTGATAAAATACGAAGAGTGTGTAATGGACGCACTAAAATACGGCTAATCCGCTGGGACAAGCACCTAATGATTAGTAAGATAGGAGAATAAATAAATGAATCCATTAATTCAAAGTTTGACTGAAGGTCAACTACGTACTGACATCCCTGCATTCCAACCTGGTGATACTGTTCGTGTTCACGCAAAAGTTGTTGAAGGAAGCCGCGAACGTATCCAAATTTTCGAAGGTGTGGTAATTTCACGTAAAGGTCAAGGGATCTCAGAAATGTACACAGTTCGTAAAATTTCAAGTGGTATCGGTGTTGAACGTACATTCCCAGTTCACACTCCACGTGTAGAAAAAATCGAAGTTGTTCGTCACGGTAAAGTACGTCGTGCTAAACTTTACTACTTGCGTGCATTACAAGGTAAAGCTGCTCGTATTAAAGAAATCCGTCGTTAATTTTGACGATAAAGATTCGATAATAAAAATCTGTCCTTGCGACAGATTTTTTCATAGCTCCCCTTAGTTCAATGGATATAACAACTCCCTCCTAAGGAGTAGTTGCTGGTTCGATTCCGGCAGGGGAGAGAAGAGGCGAGTTTATTTAGGTCGTTCAGACTGAGCTAAATTGACTTGCTTGACCGGTAAAAGACTGAGCCTAATAGGGTTCAGTTTTTTTAGTTTTCTTGAAAATGTACAGGGAAATCCCTGAAAAATACAGCTTAAATTTTTCTGAAAAATTCTCGTATTTTCACCAGCTTTTTTCCTCAATTCTAATTAAAAAATGATATAATATTTTTTGACTAGAAACGAAGGAAGTAAGATGGCAAGAAAAAAATATTCTATTGATAGTCGAATCGACTATTCTGTAATTTTACCTGTTTTTTTTCTTTTGCTAATTGGTTTGGTAGCCGTTTATATTGCAACGTCAAATGACTATCCTGGAACAATTGCAAAAGTAATGACACAACAAGGTGTTTGGATCTTTTTAGGGTGTGTAGTTGCCTTTGTTGTTATGCTCTTTAGTACTGAATTTTTATGGAAAGTCACCCCTTATTTGTATGGCTTAGGCTTGGCTTTGATGATTTTACCTTTGATTTTTTATAGTCCAGAATTGGTAGAATCAACCGGTGCCAAAAACTGGGTAACCATTGGGTCGGTAACCTTATTTCAACCTTCCGAATTCATGAAGGTCTCTTACATTTTGATGCTAGCTCGAGCATCGATTTGGTTTAGACACAAAGTACCAGAAGATAATTTAAAAAACGATTGGAAGCTTCTTGGAATCTTTGCTTTGATTACCTTGCCGGTCATGGTGTTATTAGGTTTGCAAAAAGACCTTGGGACAGCCATGGTATTCTCTGCTATTCTAGCAGGTTTGATTTTATTGTCAGGAATTTCTTGGTGGATTATCTTGCCTGTTGTAATTGCGGTAGCAGTGATTATTGGAGGTTTTCTAGCCCTTTTTCTATCACCGCATGGCAAAGATATTTTCTATGGCTTGGGGATGGATACCTATCAAATTAATCGTATTTCAGCTTGGTTAGATCCATTTTCATACGCTAAATCAATTGCTTACCAACAAACTCAAGGTATGATTTCAATTGGTAGCGGTGGGCTTAGTGGTAAAGGTTTTAATGTTATTGACCTTGCTGTTCCAGTTCGTGAAAGTGACATGATTTTCACAGTTATTGCTGAAGATTTTGGATTTATTGGCTGTGCTGTTGTCATGACCTTGTATCTTGTTTTGATTTATCGCATGATTCGTGTGACTTTTGAATCAAACAACCGATTCTACACTTACATTTCAACTGGATTTATCATGATGATTTTGTTCCATATTTTTGAAAATATTGGTGCTGCTGTTGGTATCTTACCTTTGACTGGTATTCCATTGCCATTCATCTCACAGGGTGGTTCATCATTGATTACTAACTTGATTTGTGTTGGTTTGATTCTCTCAATGAGTTATCAAAATAATTTGCACCATGAGCAAGAAGTTGAAGAACATTTCAGACGAAGTGAACGTTATTAAAAAAGGTTTTGGAAAATTCTTCCAAGCCTTTTTTGTTGGCTAAAAAGTTATTTTTCCAGTCAAAAAATAATTTGAAAATTTTGTTCTCTGGTGTTGGAAATTGATGAGGTAGAGACTATAAAAAAATGTAAAATTGTGATATAATATTGGTTATGAATTACCATGATTATATCTGGGATTTGGGTGGCACTTTACTCGATAATTACGAAATGTCCACTCAGGCTTTTGTGAAAACTTTAGCTGATTTTGGCTGTCAAGCATCGCATGATGATGTCTATGAAAAGCTGAAGGAATCAACAGATGCCGCTATTAAAAAATTTATCCCAAACCAACCACAATTTTTGAAAGCATATAAAGCATTAGAAGCCGATTATTTGAAAACACCGGTTCTTTTTACAGGCGCCAGCGAGGTTTTGCAGGTAATTGTGGCTAGCGGTGGGAGAAATTTTTTGGTTTCTCATCGAAATAAACAAGTCCTTGATATTTTAGAAAAAACAAAGGTACTTCCCTATTTCACTGAAGTCGTGACATCAGAAAGCGGCTTTGCTCGTAAACCAAATCCAGAGTCAATGTTATACCTCAAAGAAAAGTATAAGATTGATAATGCTTTGGTTATTGGAGATCGTGAAATTGATAAAGAAGCAGGTCAGGCTGCTGGCTTTGATACCTTGTTAGTTGATGGAAAAAAATCCTTATTGGAGATAGTGAAGTAAATGACGGAAGAAAATAAAAATTTAGCAGAATTAGCGAAAGAGTACGACGCCAGTCAGATTCAGGTCCTAGAGGGACTTGAAGCTGTACGCATGCGCCCAGGAATGTATATCGGTTCAACCTCAAAAGAAGGATTGCACCACTTAGTCTGGGAAATTGTCGATAACTCAATCGATGAAGCCTTGGCAGGATTTGCCACACACATTGAGGTTTTCATCGAGAAAGATAATTCTATTACAGTTGTCGATGATGGGCGTGGTATTCCTGTTGATATTCAAGAAAAAACAGGTCGTCCAGCCGTTGAAACGGTCTTTACAGTATTGCACGCCGGTGGTAAATTCGGCGGTGGCGGTTATAAAGTATCAGGTGGTCTCCACGGGGTAGGTTCATCTGTTGTTAACGCCCTTTCAACACAATTGGATGTGTCTGTTTATCGTGATGGAAAAATCCATTATCAAGAATATCGCCGCGGTCATGTTGTTGATGATTTGAAAGTTATTGGTGATACAGATCGTCACGGTACAACCGTTCACTTCACTCCAGACGGTGAAATCTTTACAGAAACAACAGTATTTGATTTTGATAAATTGGCTAAACGTATTCAAGAACTTGCTTTCTTGAACCGTGGTTTGCGCATCTCAATTACTGACAAACGTGAAGGTATTGAACAAGAGCAACATTATCACTACGAAGGTGGTATCTCAAGTTACGTTGAATTTATCAACGAAAACAAAGATGTTATCTTTGATAAACCTATTTACACTGATGGTGAAATGGATGGTATCTCAGTTGAAGTTGCTATGCAATATACAACTGGTTACCACGAGACAGTGATGAGCTTTGCTAACAACATCCATACACACGAAGGTGGTACTCACGAACAAGGTTTTCGTACAGCATTGACACGTGTGATTAATGATTATGCTCGTCAAAATAAATTGCTTAAAGAAAAAGACGATAATCTAACTGGTGACGATGTTCGTGAAGGGTTGACAGCAGTTATCTCTGTTAAACACCCAAATCCACAATTTGAAGGGCAAACCAAAACAAAACTTGGTAACTCAGAAGTTGTCAAAATTACCAACCGTTTGTTTAGTGATGCTTTTGGACGTTTCTTGTTAGAAAATCCTCAAATTGCTAAGAAAATCGTTGAAAAAGGAATTCTTGCTTCTAAAGCGCGTATCGCTGCGAAACGTGCACGTGAGGTAACACGTAAGAAATCAGGTCTTGAAATTTCAAACTTGCCTGGTAAATTGGCAGACTGTTCTTCAAACGACGCAACAATGAATGAATTGTTCATCGTCGAAGGGGACTCTGCGGGTGGTTCTGCAAAATCAGGACGTGACCGCGAGCACCAAGCAATTCTACCAATTCGTGGTAAAATCTTGAACGTTGAAAAAGCAAGTATGGATAAAATTCTTGCTAACGAAGAAATCCGTAGCTTGTTTACAGCTATGGGAACAGGTTTTGGAGCAGATTTTGATGTGACAAAAGCTCGTTACCACAAACTAGTTATCATGACCGATGCCGACGTCGATGGAGCTCACATTCGTACTTTGCTCTTGACATTGATTTACCGCTTCATGCGTCCTGTATTGGAAGCAGGATACGTATACATCGCACAACCACCAATTTATGGTGTTAAAGTGGGGAGTGAAATTAAAGAATACATCCAACCTGGTGCTAATCAGGAAGTTGAACTACAAGCAGCAATTGAGCGCTATAGTAATGGTCGTTCAAAACCATCTGTTCAACGTTACAAAGGACTTGGTGAAATGGATGACCACCAACTCTGGGCAACAACAATGGATCCAGAAAATCGCTTAATGGCGCGTGTATCTGTTGATGATGCTGCCGAAGCAGATAAGATTTTTGATATGCTTATGGGAGATAAGGTTGAACCACGTCGTGAGTTCATTGAAGAAAATGCGGTTTACAGTACGCTTGATATTTAATCGAATATTAACATAAAAATACTGCACACAATCTCTAAGTATGTTATAATCGTAATGTTATAGCTATTTTTTACGATAAAAAAGACAATTTATAAGGAGTTTTAAATGTCGAGCGGAATTATTTTACTGCTTGTAGCAATAGTTGTTTTAGTCATTATTGCTTATCTAGTTGGCGTCATCGTACGCAAACGAAATGATTCATTGATTGCAAGTTTGGAAGAAAGAAAGCAATCGTTATTTGGATTACCAGTCAATGAAGAAGTCGAAGCTGTTAAAAATCTTCATCTTATCGGGCAAAGTCAAACAACATTTCGTGAATGGAACCAAAAATGGGTTGACCTTTCATTAAATTCTTTCTCAGATATTGAAAATCATATTTTTGAAGCTGAAGATCTTAACGATAGCTTCAAGTTTATCAGTGCGAAACATGAAATTGACAATGTTGAAAGCCAATTGAACTTGGTTGAAGAAGATATCAATGCAATTCGTGAAGCACTTGCTGTTTTGAAAGAACAAGAAGAAAAGAACAGTGCGCGTGTGAAGCATGCTTTGGACTTATATGAAACTCTTCAAGCTTCTATTTCAGAAAAAGAAGACAATTTTGGTTCAACAATGCCTGAGATTGAAAAACAATTGAAGAACATCGAAGCTGAGTTCTCTCAATTTGTAACACTTAACTCAACAGGTGACCCAGTTGAAGCCTCTGAAGTGCTTGATCGTGCTGAAGAACATACTATTGCACTTGGTCAAATTTCAGAACAAATTCCAGCAATCGTTGCTAAATTGGAAGATGATTTCCCAGATCAACTTGATGATTTGGAACAAGGTTACCGTCGTCTGCTTGAACAAAATTACCACTTCGCTGAAAAAGACATTGAAGCTCGTTTCCAAGAAGTGCGTGATGCAATCCGTGCTAATTCATCAGAACTTGTGACTTTGGATCTTGATCGTGCTCGTGATGAAAATGAACACATCCAAGAAAAAATCGATTCATTGTATGAATTGTTTGAACGTGAAATTGCTGCTCACAAAGCTGCGCTTAAAGACAGTAAAATCATTCCAGATTATTTGGCACACGCTAAAGCCAATAACGAAAAATTGGAACACGAAATCAAACGCTTGTCTCACAAGTATATCTTGAATGACAATGAAAACTTGAGCCTTCGTTCATTTACTAAAAACTTGGAAGAAATCGAACAAGAAACATTGCCAATCGTTGAAGTTTTTGATAACCAAGATAAACCATTCTCTGAACTTCAATTGATTTTTGATCGCACATTGAAAACTCTTGATGCGGTTGAAGAAGGTCAAATGCAAGTCTTCGAACAAGTTAAAAATATTGAACAAATCGAAAGCGTTGCTCGTCAAAGCTTAGATCAATACATTAATCGTTTGCACTCAATCAAACGTTACATGGAAAAACGTAACTTGCCTGGAATTCCTCAAGATTTCTTGAGCGCATTTTTCACAACAAGTAAACAGTTGGAAGTTTTGATCGATGAGCTTAGCCGTGGTCGTATTGATATTGAAGCAGTTTCTCGTTTGACAGATGTTGCTACTGCAGCAATTGCTAATCTTGAAGAAGCAACTTATCAAGTTGTTCAAAATGCAACATTGACTGAACAGTTGTTACAATACTCTAACCGTTACCGTAGCTTCGAGCCAAGCGTTCAGAGTAGCTTTGAACATGCTTTGCATCTCTTTGAAGTGGACAACAATTATCAAGCATCATTTGATGAAATCTCATATGCACTTGAAACAGTTGAACCAGGTGTAACAGATCGTTTCGTATCATCATACGAAAAAACACGTGAACAAATTCGTTTCTAAGATGATATGTCATATAAGAAAAAGGTTTAGAAATTTTCTAAGCCTTTTTTTGTGCCTCATTTTCTGTATCTGGTTAAGTCTGCTTAAATTTTTTGGTATAAATATAAAAAATTCTAAAAATTTAGCTTGATATTTTCAGAATTTTCTTGTAAAATAGCTTTAATATAAAAAAGCGATGATAGAAAAAGCCTAAGACAACAGACAGAGAGTGCTTGGTGGTGAGAAAAGCATGCAATCCTTAGGCGACACATTCTTGAGTGCGTGTGCGAATGCTTCTAGCTAGTAGTGCACGACGGATGGATCCACGTTACGGATTAGAAGTCTAGTACTTCATGAGAGCAGTTAAGGTGACTTGCTGTTGAATCAAAGGTGGAACCACGTTGTTAACGTCCTTGCAAAGTTTTTTTGCGAGGGCGTCTTTTTTATATCAGAAAATAGAAAGGATCTTATTATGACAACTATTAAAGGATTGAGAGAAATTGAACCTTACGTTGCCGGAAGCCAACCAAGCGGTGAAAATTTAATTAAACTAAATACAAATGAAAATGCTTATGGACCAAGTCCAAAAGTAGCAGAAGTTTTTTCACAGTTTGATGTCCATCAATTGCGAAAATATTCGACCTTGGATCAAAAATCATTACGTATTGCGCTTGCTAAGCAACATGGCCTTGATCCTGATCAGATTATCGTTGGTAATGGTTCAGATGATATTTTATCAATGGCATTTCTAGCATTTTTTAATAGTGATGATCCGGTTTTGTTTCCTGATTTAACTTATGGATTTTACAAGGTTTGGGCGGATTTATATCACGTGAATTACCATGAAATTCCATTGAATGAGCAGTTTGAGATTGATTCTAGTGATTACATTGCTGACAATGGTGGAATTATCATTACAAATCCTAATGCGCCAACTGGCATTTATAAATCGCTTGATGAGCTTGAAAAGATTATTCGTGCTAATCAAGATGTGGTGGTTATTATTGATGAAGCCTACATTAATTTTGGTGGTCAAACAGCTCTGCCACTGCTTAAAAAATATGAAAATGTTTTTATCACACGAACATTTTCAAAAGATGCTTCACTTGCTGGTTTGCGAGTTGGCTATGGTATGGGAAGTCCAAAATTAATGGCAGTGATTAATGCGGTTAAGAATTCCGTTAATCCATATAATGTTGATTTGATTGCTGAAAAATTGGCGCTAGCTGCTGTTGAATCTTGGGATTACTACGAAGACACTTGCCAAAAAATCATGTCAACCAGAGATTGGTTTGCAAAAGAGTTGAGATTTTTAGACTTTAAGGTTTTAGAATCAAAAACAAATTTTGTCTTAGCAGAATGTCCAGATAACGGCGCAGCCTTATTATTTGACTACTTACAAGCTAAAAATATTTATGTTCGCTATTTCCCAAAAGTTGAACGCATTAAAAATCATTTGCGTATTTCGATTGGTCGACAAGATGAAATGGAAGAAGTGCTTAAGGCGATTAAAGAATTCTTGGCTGTAGGTTTGAAATGATTTGAGGAGTGATGGAATGAAAAAAACGACTTTACCAGTAGGGATGCACGATAAATTATTCAAACGCGCACGTGTAACCTACAAAATTGAACGAGATATCAGTGATTTCTTGATGAGTCAAGGCTTTAATCGTATTGAAACACCGACCTTGGAACATTTTGAAGTCTTTAGCGATACGCTTAATAAAAATAATTATAATTTTTTTGATAAAAGTGGCGAACTGTTGACCCTTCGTCCGGATATTACTAGTCAGATTGGACGTGTGATTGCTTCAACCCAAGTTGAAACGCCGATTAAATTTTCATATTCAGGCAAGGTCTTCAAATACAATGAAGAAATGCGTGGCTTGATGAACGAGCACACACAAGCAGGGATTGAAATCGTTGGTTATCCAGCTAAAGAGGCGGTTTATGAAGCCATCGCTTCAGCAAAAGCATCGCTTGATAAGGCAGATATCCCATCTTACCAATTTGAGTTTTCACATGCTGGTATTTTACAAACGATTTTTGATGATTTGAACTTACCAGCTGCAGCGGAAAAAGAATTGGACGTGGCACTTAAAGACAAAAATATCACGCAATTAAATGAGTTAACGAAGAAATATCCAAGTGAATTTGATGATTTCTTGAAAAATTTGCCTTATCTTTTTGGTGAAAGTCATCAAGTGCTTAGCAAAGCTCGTAATCTTGTTAAAAATGAGTCTGTCTTAGCTGCTTTGACTGATTTGGAAGATTTGTTGGCACAGGTCTCTGATATTTTACCTGAGAGTCATATTGATTTAGCTCAAATTCCATCTATGCCATACTACACTGGTGTGATGTTTAAAGTCTTTGGGGACAAAGTTCCAGATGCTTTTGCTTCAGGTGGACGCTACGACAAGTTATTTGAACGTTTTGGCGCTAAAAAATTAACAGCGGTTGGTTGGGCAGTAGATATTGATGCCATTTACCAAGCAGTACACGATAGTTTAGAAGGAGGTGCCTAATGGAAAATCAAATTACGATCGCTTTGACCAAAGGACGTATTGAAAAAGATACCGTAAAACTTTTGGAAAAAGCTGGTTTTGACATGTCTTTTATGGCGGATAAGGGACGCAACTTAATTTTTGAAAGTCCAGACAAGAAATTCCGCTTTTTGCTTGTTAAGGCACCAGATGTGACGACTTATGTTCGTCATGGTGTTGCTGATCTTGGGGTGGTCGGAAAAGACTTGCTTATTGAGCATCCAATTGGTTATCTTGAAATGCTTGATTTGAACTTTGGTTTGTGTAAGTTTTCTGTTGCTTCAACGGATGCCTACAAACCACATGACCACAAGCGCAAGCGTATTGCCACAAAATACCCAACAATTGCCACTGATTACTTTAATAAAAAGGGCGAAGATGTTGAAATTATTTCAATTCAAGGGAGTGTCGAAATTGCTCCAGTTATCGGTTTAGCAGATGCTATTGTTGATATTGTAGAAACGGGAAATACTTTGGTTGCAAATGGTCTCAAGGTTTATGAAGACATTTGTCGTATCTCAGCTCGCCTGATTGTCAATAAGGCAGCTTTGAAAAATAATCCAGAAATCATGCCATTTATCCAGAAATTGGAAAGTATCGTTGGAAATGAGGAGGTAGCTTTTAAATGAAAGTTTTAACAGGAACGACAGAAGACATTTCAAAAATTCTCTATCAAGAGCAACTGGAATTAAGCAAAGAAAACCTTGATGTCGACGATGCGGTTCGTCAAATTTTGGAAGATGTCAAGAAAAATGGGGATAAGGCTTTAAAAGCTTACTCTGAAAAATTCGACAAGATTGCTTTGGATGACTTTGAAGTGAGTCAAGATTTGATTGACCAAGCCTTTGAAGAGATTGATCCAGAAGTCTTAGAAGCACTTAAAAATGCGAAAGTAAACATTGAAAGTTATCACAAACAACAATTGGAATCAGGTTTTGAAGACCAACCGACTGATGGTGTTATTCGTGGTCAATTGATTCGTCCAATCGAACGAGCTGGGGTTTATGTGCCAGGTGGAACGGCGGCTTATCCATCGTCAGTTTTGATGAATGTGATTCCAGCGAAAATTGCTGGCGTTAAAGAAATCATTATGATTACACCACCTCAAAAGCATTTCGAACCAGCTATTTTGGTAGCTGCATCGCTTGCTGGTGTTGATAAGATTTACCAAGTTGGCGGTGCTCAAGGTGTTGCGGCTCTTGCTTATGGTACAGAAACGATTCCTCGTGTTGATAAGATTACAGGACCTGGAAATATCTTTGTTGCGACAGCTAAGAAAATGGTCTACGGTCTTGTTGGAATTGACATGATTGCAGGGCCATCAGAAATTGGAGTGATTGCAGACAGCTCAGCTAATCCTAAATACGTTGCTGCAGACTTGCTTTCTCAAGCGGAACACGATGTGCGTGCTCGCGCGATTTTGGTAACTGATTCAGCTGAATTGGCTGAGGCTGTTGAAGTAGAGATTGAAGAGCAACTTAAACGTTTGCCACGTGAAAACATTGCTCGCCCGTCAGTTGAAAATAACGGTCGCATTATCATTGCAGATTCTGTTGATGCGATGTTTGATTTGATGAATCAAGTGGCACCAGAACACTTGGAATTGGCTATGGATAATGCTTATGATTACCTTGATAAAGTACAAAATGCAGGATCTGTTTTCCTAGGTCATTTCACAAGTGAACCGATTGGTGATTACTATGCTGGAGCTAATCACGTCTTGCCAACAACAAGTACCAGTCGTTTTTCATCAGCGCTTGGAGTGCATGATTTTGTGAAACGAATTCAGTACATGCAGTACTCAAAATCAGCTGTCAATACGGCTAGTCACGATATTACAACACTTGCGTATGCTGAAGGTTTGCAAGCACATGCTAAAGCAATCGAGGTGCGTCATGACTAAGGTAAAAGGATTATTAGTGATGGATGTGGATTCTACGCTCATCCAAGAAGAAGGGATTGACTTGCTTGGTGAGGAAGCAGGTGTTGGTGAAAAAATCGCTGATATTACGGCGCGTGCCATGAATGGCGAGCTTGATTTTAAAGAAGCTTTGGAGGAACGCGTTGGTTTGCTAAAAGGATTGCCAGAGACGATTTTTGATAAAGTTTTAGCTCGCATGCATTTTACAAATGGTGCTGAAAAATTGGTGGCTGAACTTCATCATCGTGGCTATAAAGTTGCTGTGGTATCGGGTGGTTTTCATGAAACTGTTGATGTCTTGGCTAAGCGCATCGGTCTTGATTATGTTAAAGCTAATCGTTTAGAAGTTAAAGATGGCGTTTTGACAGGAAAAGTGCTTGGTGATGTGGTTACCAAAGATGTCAAAAAAGCAAGCCTTATCGAATGGGCAGCTGAAAATGACTTAGATTTAAGTCAAACCATTGCTATGGGAGATGGAGCCAATGACCTTCCGATGATTAAAACAGCTGGTATCGGAATTGCCTTTTGTGCCAAGCCAGTTGTACGAAAAGAAGCCCCTTACCAAATTAATGAAGCAAATTTGTATAAAGTGATTGATATTTTAGATAGTCAAAACGGATAGACAAAAGTATCAAAAAGGAGTTGTTATGAGACAAGCAGAGATTGAACGTAATACCTTTGAAACTAAAATTAAATTGAGCCTTAATCTTGATGCCCAAGAGCCAGTTTCTATTGATACTGGTGTTGGTTTCTTTGACCATATGCTGACTCTTTTTGCAAGACACAGCCGCATGTCTCTTGTAGTTAAAGCCGACGGAGACCTTCATGTTGATAGTCACCACACGGTTGAAGATGTTGGGATTGTTTTAGGTCAAGCTTTGAAAGAAGCTTTGGGCGATAAAGCGGGTATTAACCGTTACGGAACATCATTTGTTCCAATGGATGAAACACTTGGAATGGCAAGTCTTGATTTGTCAGGACGTAGTTACCTTGTTTTTGATTGTGAATTCGATAATCCAAAACTTGGCAATTTTGATACAGAGCTCGTGGAAGAATTCTTCCAAGCCTTTGCTTTTAATGTTCAGATGAATTTGCACTTGAAGATTTTACACGGTAAAAATAACCACCATAAATCAGAAAGTCTTTTCAAAGCAACAGGACGTGCTCTTCGCGAAGCTATTACCATTAACCCAGAAATTCACGGGGTTAACTCAACAAAAGGCTTGTTGTAATTAAAACTAGAAAGGAAAATCAGCCGAAACACTCTTATTTAGTGGTGTTTGCAAGGTTTGATAACTTAGCTTATGATTATTGTAATTGATTATGATGCAGGAAATACTGCTAATGTCTTAAGGGCTTTGAAAAAAATTGGTGTTCAGGCTGAATTATCCAGTGACCCGACAAAAATTTTAGCAGCTAGAGGTCTTATACTACCTGGTGTTGGAGCGTATCCAGCTGCCATGGCAGAGCTGACTAAGCGTGGTTTGGTTCCAGTAATTAAAGAAGCAGTTGCTAAAGGAGTACCGCTACTTGGTATTTGCCTTGGAATGCAAGTCTTGACAGAAGTTGGTTTAGAACATCAAGAAACGAAAGGACTTGGTTTTATTCCAGGTGTTTGTAGAGAAATCAAAGCAACCAAAAACATGCCAGTGCCCCACATGGGCTGGAATAATTTAACAGTTAAACATGAAAGTCTTTTAACGGATGGTCTTGAAGGACAGTCTGTTTATTTTGTTCACAGTTATTTTACAGATGTTCCAAAAGAATACATCGATGTGACTGCAAATTATGGCATTGATGTGCCAGCTATGATTCACAAGGACAATGTTTATGGTGCCCAGTTCCACCCAGAAAAATCTGGTGATGTGGGCTTAGGAATTCTAAAAAAATTTATTGCACTGTGTGAGAAATAAGTTTCACAGTTTTTGGGTAGCATTTTAAAAGAGAAAAGGAGTTTTATATGCAGATTCTTCCAGCGATTGATATCAAAGAAGGACAGGCGGTTCGTCTTTTTAAAGGTGATTTTAATCAAAAGACTGTTGTTAACCCTGATGTTATTGGGCAGTCTAAAATCTTTGCGCAAGCTGGCATTGACTTTATTCATGTTGTTGATTTAGATGGAGCTCTTGATGGACGAGCTACAAACCGTGATTTGATTGCCAAATTGAAAAAAGAATCTGGACTTGGTGTGGAAGTTGGTGGCGGTATTCGCACGCTTGAACAGATTGAAGATTATCTTGCGGTAGGTATTGACCGTGTGATCATTGGTTCAATGGCCGTGAAAAATCCAGACTTTGTCAAAGCTGCTTTGGAAAAATTTGGTAGTGACAAAATCGTTGTCGGTATCGATGCCAAGAATGGCATGGTGGCTACAGAAGGTTGGCTTGAAACAAGTAATGTTGATTACATCAGCTTAGCTAAAGCCATGGAAAAAATTGGGGTGATTCTCTTTGTCTACACAGATGTTGATCGAGATGGGACACTAACAGGACCTAATTTTGAACACTATGAGCGTTTGGTGGCTGAGTTGACAACAGCTAAAGTCATTGCTTCAGGTGGTATTGCTGAACAGTCTGACTTGGTGAAATTGCAGGAAATCGGAGTTGCTGGAACAATCGTCGGTAAAGCTTACTATAATGGCAACATTAGTCTTGAAGAATTGAAAGCTTTTGGAGGATAGCTTATGCTGAAAAAACGCATTATTCCATGTCTTGATGTCAAAGATGGACGTGTGGTCAAGGGGGTTAATTTTGTTAATTTAACGGATGTTGGTGACCCAGTTGATGCCGCGCGTGCTTATTATGAAGCTGGATGTGATGAATTGGTGTTCTTGGATATTACAGCGACGCATGAAAAACGTGATACGACAGTTGATATGGTAAGACGTGTTGCGGATCAAGTTTTTATTCCTTTTACAGTCGGCGGTGGTATTCGTTCTGTTGAGGATATGAATAAAATGCTAAAAGCAGGTGCCGATAAAGTAGCTGTTAATTCCTCGGCTGTTGCCAATCCACAACTCATCAAAGAATGTGCTGAAAAGTTCGGTAATCAGTGTGTGGTATCAGCTATTGATGCTCGTAAGGAAGCAGATGGCACTTGGCATGTCTATGTTGCTGGTGGTCGCAAAGACACTGGTATTGATTTGATTGAGTGGGCTAAAAAAGTAGTCAGTCTTGGTGCGGGCGAAATTCTTCTAACTAGCATGGACAAAGATGGCACAAAATCTGGCTTTGATTTGGAAATGTTAAACGCTGTTGCTGATGTGGTGAATGTTCCTATTATCGCTTCAGGTGGTGCTGGAAATATTGAGCACATGGTTGAAGTCTTTGAAAAGACAACGGCTACAGGTGCTTTAGCTGCTTCTATTTTTCATTATGGCGAGGTATCGATTGCAGATACTAAAGCGGCTATGGCTGAAGCTGGAATTGAGGTGAGACGATGAGTGATATTAAACTTGATTTTGCCAAACAAGATGGACTTCTTCCAGTAATTGTCACTGACTACAAGACTGGTCAAGTGTTAATGTTGGCTTACATGAATGAAGAAGCTTATCGATTAACCTTGGAAACCAAGCAAATGCACTACTGGAGCCGTTCGCGCAATGAACTTTGGCACAAAGGAGCAACAAGTGGTCACTATCAATACGTTAAATCCATTAAAACCGATTGTGATTGTGACACGCTACTTGTGGCTGTAAAACAAGAAGGAGCAGCTTGTCACACAGGTGCTTACAGCTGTTTCTTCAATGATATTTTATAGAAAGGGAAACTATGTTAGAAACACTTTATAAAGAAGCCTTAGACCGTAAAGAAAATCCTAAAGAAGGTTCTTACACTAATTACCTTTTTGACAAAGGCTTGGATAAGATTTTGAAAAAAGTTGGTGAGGAAGCAACTGAAGTTGTTATCGCTGCTAAAAATGCTGACAAAGATGAAATCGCTAATGAAACGGCAGATGTTTTGTATCACTTGGCTGTCATGCTAGTTGAAACAGGTGTTACAACTGATGATGTAGAAGCTGTTTTGAAAGCTCGCCAAGGCAAAAAAAGTAACGTTCACGACCGACCAGAAATCACAAATTACTAAGCAGAAGAGGTAGGAAAATATTTCCTACTTTTTCTTTATACCCTAAAAGCAATCGATTGCACTAATTCTGGGTAATACGTTATAAATAAACTATAATTAGTTGTCTAAAAACGAAATTTATTTTACGAAAACGCTTGCGCAAATATAAAGTATTTTGTATACTGAAAGCATAAAATACTACTAATTTTAAGACGGAGGTCTTCTATGAAAAAGGTGAGTCGGCTTTCTTTCCCAGAAAAGCGGGAGTACTTTGGGATTCGTAAACTAAAAGTTGGTGTTGCTTCGGTTGCAATTGCGACTGCACTTTTTTGGGGTGCTGGATTAACAAGCGTTTCAGCAGATCAGATTACTGTTCAAGTAGCTTCTTCAGAAGTAGTCAGTGAGACGTCTTCCACAGATGATAGCAGTGAGGCGCTTCTTGAGTCAGAGAAAGCTGCAAATGCTAATCAAACTATCGAAACAGTTACTTCTTCTGACGTAGTTGATAATAGCGAAAGTCAATCAACTGAGCCAGAGAGTCCAGTGGTAGAAGAAACTGAGCCAGAGTCACAGCCTCAAGAAGTTATTTCACAGACACAAGAGGTTCAAGGGACAGTAGCAACAGCTGAAATTGCTGATGTAAAAACAGTGACAAGTGCTGAAAACAGCAATCAGGTGAATCTCCTAAAATCTTCTCAACCTGGTAATCAAGTGTCAAATCCTCCAATTGCTGAAGATACGATTCGTGTGCATTTCCAATCAGTTACGGATGATAATTACACTCAGTATGGCTTGTGGACTTGGGGAGCCGTAGCTGAACCGTCTGATGGTAATAATTGGCCATCGGCTGCAACGCCATTTTCAGCAAATCAAAAAGATGACTTTGGTTATTATATTGATGTGAGACAGGCAGCCAGTCACGGTGATATTGGTTACCTCCTTCTTAAAAATGGCGAGAAAACTAGCGACTCTGACCAAAGTATTAAACCTTTATCAAAAGATGTAAATGAAGTTTGGGTTACGTCTGATTTTACGACTTACAGCTATAAGCCGCTGGCAGATGACCGCATTATTCGGATTAATTATAAGCGTGATGATGGTAATTATGACGGTTGGGGTCTCTGGGCTTGGGGTGATGTAGCTGGGCAATTTGGTGCATGGCCATCAGATGCTCTTGATTTCACTCAGGAAGGTGCTTATGGTCGCTACATCGACTTACCTTTGTCAAAATTATTAGATTCAAATATTGGTTTTTTATTGGTCAATCAAAATGACCCAGAAAAAGCTGGCAATAAAACGCTTGATATGAGCTTTTCTGACCGTGACATCCATAGTCAAATCTTCTTGCATAATGATGATACGACTGTTTATACCAATCCGTACTATATTGCTACGGTGACAGGACAAGATTTTTCAAAAGCGACACCTGGAGTCCATAATATTTCAGTATCAGCAAGTAGCTATCGCCCTTTTAATTATAATGAAACTGATTTAATTGATGTGACAGTTACTAATCCAGAAAATGTTGAGATTACACGCATGCAAATTGATACCGCACAAATCGGTGGTGGGGTTATTGAGATTTCGCCAGAGCTCAATCGTGTCACAATTACAGCAACGTCAGATACTCAGCCAGGAACTTATGACTTACCAGTTCGAGTCTTTGATAAGGATAACGGTTATTACGATACAACAGTATCAGTTACGGTAACGAAACGTGTTAAACAAGCTGGAGAAGTAGACTGGGATGAACAAGTAATTTACTTCATGTTAACTGACCGCTTTTATAACGGAGACCCAAGTAATGACAACCCATATCATCAAGATTACGCTGGCGCAGTTAATCAAGCCGGTGTTTATAAAGGTGGAGACTTTAAAGGGGTGACTGCAAAGCTTGATTACCTCAAACAACTTGGTGTGACAAGTATTTGGGTTACACCAATCGTTGATAATATTCCGCAAAATGTTAGCACAGAAGCTGGTAAAGAATATTATGCCTACCATGGTTATTGGGCAGATGATTTTGAAAAGCTTAATCCGCATCTCGGCACGCTTGATGATTTCCATGAGTTAATTGACCAAGCTGCTGAACGTGGCATTAACATCATTGTCGATGTAGTGCTTAACCATTCGGGTTATGGTACGGAAGATAAATTTACCGGAATGGTGCGCACGCCAGAAGAAGACAAAGGTGATGATATTCAAGGGTCACAATCTGGCCTACCTGATTTTAAAACAGAAGAGAAAGCTGTGCGAGAGCAATTAGTTGCTTGGCAGACAGCTTGGCTTGAAAAATCAACAACAGCCAAAGGAAATAGCATTTATGCTTTTCGTGTCGACACTGTTAAACACGTTGATGACACGACTTGGCAGTATTTCAAAAATGAGCTAGCGCTAAAAGATGCTGATTTCCATCTAGTTGGAGAAAGTTGGGGTGCCAATTACAAAGATACCAAGGGTGATTTAGGCACTGGTAGCATGGATAGTTTGCTTGATTTTGGATTTAAAGATATTGCTAAGTTGCTAGTTAATGGTCGCTTGAAAGAAGCAAATGATGAATTGATTGCCAGAAATGATACACTTACTAGCGCTTATACCTTGGCGCAATTTCTTGGAAGTCATGATGAAGATGGTTTCTTGTACAGTATTGGTGGCGATTTAAATAAACTAAAACTAGCAGCGACGCTCTTACTAACAGCCAAAGGACAGCCAGTCATTTATTACGGTGAAGAATTAGGTCAATCTGGTGCTAATAACTGGCCATATTATGATAATCGTTATGAGTTCGACTGGGACGACGTGGCTGGAAATGCAATTTTAGAACACTATCAAAAATTATTAGCCTTCCGTCGTGATAACAGTGAATTGTTGGCGCGTGGTAGTCACAGTACAGTAGCAGTTAACGATAGCCAAGGCTGGCTTCTTGCCAAACGAGCAAATGATTCAGATGCAGCTTATATTTTGTACAATTTGAAAGACCAGTCACAAAAACTTCACTTACTTTTATCTGAGGCAGCAACGGTGACTGATTATTACACAGGAGCAACTTA
Source organism: Streptococcus sp. TATVAM-FAB8 (assembly GCF_046592795.1). Taxonomy (NCBI): domain Bacteria; kingdom Bacillati; phylum Bacillota; class Bacilli; order Lactobacillales; family Streptococcaceae; genus Streptococcus; species Streptococcus sp. TATVAM-FAB8. Next base: position 3,863 of record NZ_JAWVPQ010000001.1, on the reverse strand, counting down.
TCAAGCTCTCCTTGGACAAGATGGTCAGTATTATCTTGATATTGAAGCGCCAGCCATTTCAAAAGGTGGTACCATGTTGCTAAAAGTGTCTGCAGGCGCTATTACACAGGCTTTTATCGCTCAGACAGAAGAAGAGCCAATTGCTGAAAATACGCTGCGCGTTCACTTTAAGACCTTGCCATCAGATGATTTAGCCAGTCTTGGTTTGTGGACTTGGGAAGATGTCGAACATCCCTCTGAATCTTGGCCAAATGGTGCGATTAATCTTTCTAATCTTAAACACGACGCTTACGGTTATTACATCGATGTGAAATTGGTCGATGGTAATCGTCACAAAGTTGGGTTGCTCATCAATAATACTAGTGGTGAGAATGTTTCAGGGGATAAAGTGGTGAATCTTATCAGCCAGGACATGAATGAAGTTTGGTTTGATGAGGATTATAATGCTAACTATTACGCCCCACTTGAAAAAGGAAAAATCCGTATTAATTACTATCGTAGTGATGGTAATTACAAGAATTTGGCAATTTGGTTGTGGGGAAGTGCAGACAGTTCCATCACTAGTCGCTTAGGTTCTTGGCCTGATGGTGTTGATTTTGAAAACTTTGGCAAATACGGTGCTTATATCGATGTGCCACTAGCCGATTTTAATGAGCTTGGTTTCTTGCTCCTTGATGAATCAAAAGAAGGCGATGCGGCTAAGATTCAACCAGACAATTACACCTTTAAGGATTTAGCTAATCAAACACAAATTTTCTTGAAAGATGAGGATAAGACCATTTATACGAATCCATATTTTGTAAGCACTATTCGCTTAACATCCGCACAACAAATTAGTCAATCAGAACTTGTCGCCATTATCAGCAATCTAGCAGACGCCGATAAAGCTGAACTTCTAGAAAATCTTAAAGTGACTGATAAAGCTGGCAATGTCGTTGCTATTACAGATATTACTCTCGATAAGGCAAGTAATAAAGTTATTATCGAAGGTGATTTTTCAAGTGATGGTCTCTATACAGTAAGCTACAATGGCGATCAATACCAAGCACAGCAAAGTTGGCAGTACACAGATTCTAAATACGCCTACGATGGTGATTTAGGAGCACGTGTTTTTGATAATGGAGCGCGTGTTGATTTGACCGTTTGGTCACCAAGTGCAGACAGTGTTTCTGTTGTTCTTTATGATAAGAATGACCAAACCAAAGTCGTTGGCAAAATCGCTATGACTAAAGGGGATAAAGGTCAATGGTCGGCTAGCTTAACACCAAGTCTTGGTTTAGGTATTAGTGATTATCGTGGCTATTATTACCACTATGAAATCACTCGCGGAAAAGAGACTGTTCTGGCACTTGACCCTTATGCTAAATCATTAGCTGAGTGGAATAGTGATTTGATTGGAACTGATCCATCTTATAAAGTGGCTAAGGCAGCTATTGTTGATACCAGTGCTATCGGCAATCAAGACTTGACTTATGCGGATATCAAGGGCTACAAAGATCGTGAAGATGCTATTATCTACGAAGCGCATGTGCGTGACTTTACGTCAGATACAGCTATTTCAGAAGAACTTCGCAATCAATTTGGTACCTTTGCAGCGTTTGCTGAAAAATTAGATTATCTTCAAAGCCTAGGTGTCACTCATATTCAATTGCTTCCTGTTATGAGTTATTACTACGTTAACGAAGTGATGAATAACAAGCGCTTAACAGATTATGCCTCAAGTAATACAAACTACAATTGGGGTTATGACCCACAAAGTTACTTTGCTTTGACAGGGATGTATTCTGAAAATCCAGCTGACCCAGCAAAACGTATCGAAGAATTTAAAAACTTGATTAATGAAATTCACAAACGTGGCATGGGAGTTATCCTAGACGTCGTTTATAACCATACAGCTGACCTTGCTATTCTTGAAGATTTGGAACCAAATTATTATCACTTCATGGAAGCTGATGGCAAGGCTAAGACAAGCTTTGGTGGTGGTCGCCCGGGAACAACTCACTATATGACACGTCGCATGGTGCTTGATTCAATTGCTTATTGGACAAAAGAATTTAAAGTGGATGGCTTCCGTTTTGATATGATGGGTGACTTGGATGCTGAGACTGTTCAAATGGCTTATGACAAAGCAAAAGCTTTGAATCCAAATGTTATCATGCTTGGTGAAGGTTGGATTACTTATGCTGGTGATGCCAATGATAGCCGTCAACCTGCTGACCAAACTTGGATGGCACACACAGACAGTGTGGCTTCATTCTCTGATGATATTCGTAATCTCCTTAAATCAGGGTATCCAAGTGAAGGTGCACCATGCTTTATTACAGGTGGGGTTAAAAATTTACAAGAGCTCTTTAATAGCATAAAGGCTCAGCCAAATAATTTCACAGCAGATGATCCAGGTGATGTGATTCAATACATTGCAGCTCATGACAATCTAACCCTTCACGATATTATTGCTAAATCAATCCACAAAGACCCATCAGTAGCAGAAAATGAAGCTGAAATTTTACGTCGTCAACGCTTGGGAAATCTTATTATCTTGACTTCTCAAGGAACAGCCTTCATCCATTCTGGTCAAGAATATGGTCGTACCAAACAATTCCGTGATGAAGCTTATAAGACACCAGTAGCAGCTGATCAAGTCCCAGCAAAATCAGATTTGCTAACAAATGCAGATGGTACACCGTTTGAATATCCTTACTTTATCAGTGATTCTTACGATTCTACGGATGCTATTAATCATTTTGATTGGGCAAAAGCAACTGACAGCAAGGCTTACCCAGAAAATGCTAAAACGCAAGCTTATACCAAAGGGCTCATCGCTCTTCGTCGTTCAACAGATGCCTTTACCCTTAAGACAAAAGCTGATGTTGATAGCAAGGTCAAACTCATCACCATTCCAAATGAAAATGGAGTTGGTCAAGAAGATTTGGTTATTGCCTATCAAACACAAGCAAGTAACGGAGATATTTATGCTGTCTTTATCAATGCTGATAGCAAAGCGCGTGAGTTTGTCTTGTCAGATGATTATAAAGCTCTGTTGAACGCAGAAGTTCTTGCTGACGCTGATACTGCAGGTGTCGATGCTATCTTGAATCCAAAAGGTGTGGCGTTTACGGAAAACAGCATTACCCTTAATCCGCTAACAGCAACAATCCTACGTTTGAGAAAGGCAACTGCAGAAACAGAGCGTACCCTTTATGACCAAGCAAGTGGTGTAAGTGTCATTTTAGCTCCAGGTGAACGTGAAGAGATTACACAGATTGAAGTTCATCACAAGGAAACAAATGACAGTCAAATCCCTTCAGTCTTGCAAGGTAAAGACTATGATTTATATGATATCGAGCCTGAAGATGCTTATGGCCATGTTGTTAGCACAACTCAAAAAGATCAAGTCATCTTACCAATTGATGCTGGTAAAGCTGTTGCAGAAGTTTTCTATCTTCCAGAAAATGCACAACCGCAACTTCTAGCCTTTAGAGAAGTTAGCAAGTTAGTGGCTGGGCAAGTCGTTAAATTCGTCATCTTTGATGTTGACCACTTCAGCCAATATGGCATTGTTTATCAAGACCAAGTGGCAAAAACTGAAGTGCCAGCTAATTCGAATCAAGTGTCGAAAGCTACAGCGCCAGCCCAAACTCAGACTGGAGTCCGAAATCAAGCTGCTTCTCGAGTCCTTTCTGACCTTCAAAAAGTTGCTGTTACTGAAAATAGCACGGTTGCCTTGCCAGAAACTGGTCAAAAAGATAGTAAAACTCTAACGTTTGTTGGTCTTCTAAGTCTTGCCAGTCTAGCAGTGTTAGAAGTTAAAAGACGTCAAAAAAGTCATTAACATTTAAATACATTACTTTCCTTATATAAAG